>NZ_JAZDVY010000003.1:0-386412 GCF_036350695.1 Tenacibaculum sp. FZY0031 | reverse complement strand
ACATATACCTATACAAGTTTTTCTTGTGATACTCCCGATACAGGAGACGCTGTTTACAAATCAGAATACATGAGACAACAAATACTTATGGATTGTGGACCAGGGTATGACGATGTAACCTACGATGGAGAATGTGTTCCTATAGATGACGCTATTATAGACAACACCAACAACCCTTGCGTAAGTGCTATTATAAAAGCCTTACAAGAAAAAGATATGAAAGGTGCTTTGGTGCCTGATTTAGAAGGTATGGGGCATTTGTCGCAAACGATTTTAGATTTGTTTGACCATTCTCAAACTTATAACTTAACTTTTAATATAGGGCAATTAAATAACATAGGTTCTGGTGTAAGTGGCAACACCAATGGTTTTGATATTACCTTAGATACCGACTTAGTAAAAGATGCCACAAAGTTATTTATAGCCAAAACGGTTATACACGAAAGTTTCCACGCATATATTCATTACGTTGTGAGGGAAAACCCAGGATCTACAATGACTAGTGTTGTAAAAAAATATTATCAAATTTATAATAGGGATTCAAATCTTTCCGAACACCAATTTATAGGACAATATGTAGAAGCTTTAGCTTATTCTCTTTCGTCGTATGATAACCATCAACAACCTATGGATTATTATAAAGCCTTATCTTGGGCAGGTTTAGAATCGTCTAATAACTACCAAAATTTAAGTAGTGCTGACAAAACAAAAATTCAAAATATAATACAAAATGAAAGACTTAATAAAAGTGGTGCGAAAAGCACTAAGTGTTAGTTTATTATTATTAGTTAGTAGTGTGATTTCATGTAAATCAGTTCGTAATGATATAGTAGATAAAACATATAAATTAGAAAAATTCAAATCTAAGCAAGCTGATTTTTCAAGTATTGTTATCAATGCTTATGATTTTGAGATGAAAAAAAAGTTAGCAGGGATAGTATATGTAAATAATGTGGTTTTTTTTATGGATTTTGATAAAAAAAACAAAGTTAAACCTTTAGTTGTTACACCTAATACAGATAACTATTTTGATGTAGAAATTTCATATATAAGAAAGCATACAGTAAAAGTTGATAAGTTTTTTGTTAAAAGAGGGGATTCAATTGTTATTGATGCCTATTTAAAAGAAGATAAAAGACCCATTATAGATTAGTTTTTTATGATTATTATATTTTGATAAAATGAAAGATTTAATAAAAGTGGTGCGAAAAGTACTAAGTGTAATTAATTTTACTTTAATTATATTAATTTTTTCTTCTTGTGGTTCTACTAATAGAAGTAGAATTTCACAAGAATTATACAAAGAAGAGTATAAAATAATAAATACCTTTTTTACTAAGGATATTAAAGATAATATTTACCTACACAAAAAATTTTTTATAGATACAAAGATTGCTCGATATTTTAATTCAAAAAATATAGACTCAATAATTGAATCTAGAGGTATTCCGTCATACATTTCTGAAGATACATTAAAGGTTCTATTAAATAAGAAAGTTCGTGAAGAGTTTCATGCATTAATTTTGTCTTCAAAGAAAATCAAAATTGATAAGAATAGAATTTTAAGTAAAAATTTAAAATTAACTAACAAAAAAGAGTACTTAATTAGTTTGCCCTTGATTATTGATGATTTAGCTATTTTTTGTAAGCAAAGTAAATTTGAAACTCCTGTTTTCATAATGCAAAAGAAAAAAGGTAAATGGAAAATTATATATACTTTTTATGATAAGTTAATATTAATCTAAGAGATGTTAAAGATGCGAAAAGCACTAAATGTAAATAAAACAGTTATGATTCTAGCCTTTTTAATTCTTTATGCTTCATGTAAAGTAACTAAAAGAGTTAATATCATAAAGGAGGGTACTTATAGTTTAAAAAGATATACCTCTAAAAGTGGTTTTTCAAGTATCAATGTTAAAGCTTATGATTTTGAATATAAAAATGACTTAAATGCAGGTTTAACAATAAATAATATTTACTATGATTTAAGTTTTAATGAGGAAAAAAAAATAGTTCCGTTGCATATTGTCGCTAGTCCTAAAAATAAGTTTAATGTAAGGTTCTTTTTCCCTTCTAGATATTCTGTAAATGTAAAAGAGTTTACATTAAATCAAGGAGACTCTATAGTGATTAAAGCTTATTTAAAAGAAGACAATCGCCCTGTGTATTAAAAAAGCTAATATGCCTGAAAGTTAACTTTCAGGCATGTTTTTTTATAATCTTATCCGCTTATGACAATCATCAACAACCTATGGATTATTATACAGCCATGAGCTGGGGAGGATTGGAAAGTTCAGATGCATATAAAGCATTAAGTAGCACAAAAAAAACAGCAATACAAAAAATAATTAAAAATGAAAGATATGCAAAAAGCGATGCGAAAAGTACTAAATGTCCGTAATTTTATTTGTTTCTTTATTTATTTAATAACGATATCATGTTCTTCGAAAAAGTTATTAATTAGTGAAAATCAAATAAATGTTTTAAATGAAATTCTTCACTCATCAAATAATAATATTTATTATAAAACAATAGTTAATGATTTAGAAAAGCCTATAGAGGCTTATATTTCTAATGAAATGGAATTTCAATTTTGCGAAAATGAAGTTATAACGCCTGATGAAATATCTTTTTTAAAGAAACAACAACTAGAAGTTGTAAATTTATATAAACTACCATTAGATATAAAGGAAAAAGTAACGAGAAAAAAGAAAGGTATTGAAACTTCCCATATTTCGGTACCTATCTTATTTAGAAATAATACTATGGCATTATATGATATGGTGGAAATTTTATGTTGCTCAAAAAAGAAAAATCTAAATGGAAAGTTATTTGTTCGAGTTTAGTTTGGATAGAATAATTGATAATGAACGATATGCAAAAAGCGATGCAAAAAGTACTAAATGTAAATAAATTGATATGCGTATATATGTTTATTAATATTTAGATGCAGTAGTTCAAAAGAAAATTTCAATAAAAACTTTTCTAATTATACTGTAAATAAATTCAAATCTGATCGTAGATCTATTAAAATAAATGTTTTGGATAAAGGGTTTCCTTATGACACAATACCAAGCCCTCTCATAACTATAAATAACCTTTATTTTGGTGAAACGAGTTTTTTAGACCAAAAGTTGGTAAGCATAATATAGAAATAGCATCACCAGGGAAAGTCAGTGTTATATAGCAAGGCAGATCGTTTACTTATTTATTGTATTTAGAGTTATCTTTGTTAACATAGATACTCCAACATGAAAAAGCTACTATTTCTTCTGTTAACCATTTTATTAATTACGAGTTGTACCAATTACGGGCAGCTGAAGTTAGTGTCATACTTATCAGGAGATTTAAAAGAGGTTTCTGGAGTAGAGAATAGCAACGACTTAAATGTACTATGGATGCATAACGATAGTGGTAATGCAGCTGAATTATTTAAAGTGAGTACCCAAGGAGAAATTTTACAAAAGAGAGTATTAGCAGTAAAGAATCACGATTGGGAAGACCTAACTTTTGATGACGATGGAAACATATACATCGCCGATTTTGGTAACAATAATAACAAAAGAAAGAACTTAGTAATTCTAAAAATTAAGGAAGAAGATTTAGTAAATGGAGAGAATATAGAGGTAGAAAAAATAAAGTTTTCATATCCCAATCAAACCAACTTTCCGCCTAAAAAGAAAGACCGTTTTTTTGATGCAGAATCTTTAATTTATAAAGATGGATTTCTTTACATTTTTACAAAAAGTAGGGTTAAAAATAAGTACGGAAAAACAATGCTGTACAAAGTTCCAGCTACAAAAGGGGAGTATACAGCTAAGTATATAGCTGAATATGCAAACTGTGATGATGTACATTGTGCAATTACAGCAGCAACGATATCGCCAGATAAACAAAAAGTGGTTTTGCTAACACATCAATCGGTATTAGTATTTACCAATTTTAACGGAGACGATTTTTTTAGTGGAGACGTAAAAGAACATACATTTAATCATATATCTCAAAAAGAAGGCGTTACTTTTAAAGATGAAAGAACTCTTTATATAACAGAGGAAGCTGACAAAATAGGAAGCAGTAAACTGTATGAATTTGTATTAAAGGATTAAAAAAATCAGTTACCAATGTATGCACATTGATAACTGAGAGAGTTAGGGGAATCATCAACACCTAGTTTGGGTGCCTATACGTAATCAATCTGTCTAGAATAGCCTGCATTTATAGCTAATAAAATAGAATCTTCTCGGCTAAAACTAAACGGAATAATAGAACTTAAAGGTTCTTCAAATTTTTCTTCTATTTTTTGTTTAGATAATATCAAAGCTTGCTCTACCAATTGATGGTATTCGGTTATAAAGTATTTTTTAGGTAAGTTTTCAAACTTAGCAACATCAAAATCATAAAATTTGGTTCTTGTAATAGCTTTGTATTCTTGATCGTTATGTATAAATAAATAGGTAAGACCAACGTGGATAGTAGTGTTCGCTCCACTAGGGTCGTCGGGCCAATTATAAATTAAAAGGTAGGCTCCATCAATACTAACTTTAGGTTTAGAGATTTCTTCAATCTTTTCAAAACTTGTTAAATCACAAGACCCTGTTTTAATAACTTCTTTTATAGTTTGAACTGTACTCATTATTAATTAGTTAATTTTTTAGTCAAATATCATAGAAATTGCGTTTTCATTTTTGGGTGTTTTATAAACGCATACTATTATTTTATAAACGTTTTGTTAAAGTGATGGATAAGGAGGTGAAATGAAAATATATAATTATTTTAGTTGGCTAATTACTTACAAAAAATGCTATTGTTTAAAAGAAGCTACTTTTTATATATCGCCTGCGCCTTTTTAATTTTTTCAGCCTGTAAAAGAAATGATGTAGATAAAGATTTACAAGCGTATTTACACGCTATCGATAGTATTTCTCAGCAAAAACCAAAAGAAGGGCTAAGAAAAATAGATAGTTTACTAGAAAAGAAACAAAATTCTAAAAATAGGGCTTTACTATTGTTTAGCAAAGGAGAACTATGTTACCTAAACGATAAGTTAATAGAGGCAAAAAACATACACTTAGAAACGCATAGGTTATTTACAAAACTAAAAGACGATTATAATAAAGGAAGAAGCTTAATAACATTAAGCGCCACCTGTATGAAGCTAAATGAGTTAGAAGATGCTCAAAAGTATGCGTTGGAAGCTTTAGAAATAGGTAAGAAAATAAAAAATACCAGATTACAGGCTAAGGCAAATAATCAACTATTCAACCTTCACTTTATTTTAAAAGACTATGAAAAAGCATTGTTGTATATAAAAAGATGTGAAGAATTGTTTACTGACCCAAACGATCCTAATTCAATCATAGCAATAAAAAGTAACATTGCAGGAGTGTATTTGAAGTTAAAACAATATAACAAAGCATTAAAACAGTTTTCGGACGCTTTGGCTTTGGGTGAGTCAGCGAAAGACCCTAAAACGATAGTCAGCGTTCTTAATAATATTGGATACACGTATTTGGAAGCAAAACGTTTTGACGAAGCAGAAAAGTTTTTACGAGGAGCAGTAAAGCTTAACCAAAAAATTAAAACAATTAATGGAGCTCCATACAAAGGTTTAGGAGCCCTTTTTTTGATAACCAATAAGCTAGATTCGGCAGCGGTAAATTACAACAAAGCAATGTCAATTTATAAGAGTAAAAATAACCTTTCAGAAGAAGTAGAAATACGAGATAAGCTAATATCAATAGCGATTCTTAAAAAACAGTATCAAAAAGCATTGAACCATCAAATAATACGAGATAGTATAGAGGTGGTGAAGAGTAAAAAGCAAAACCAAAAACTTCTTTATTTTGCCAATGTAAACTATAAAGTTAAAGAGAAAGAAATAGCATTAACCCATCAGAAAGAAATAAACAAACAAAATTGGTGGTTAGGAATTAGTGTAATTGTATCGTTAGTACTCATCCTAATTACAGCCCTGTTTATAGGATATAATAACAAGTTAAGAGCAGCTAACAAAGCTTCTAAACTAGAACAACGTTTGCTGAGAGCTCAAATGAATCCGCATTTTATATTCAATACCTTAGCGGCGATTCAAAACATTACGTTAGAAGGAAATCCTGTAAGGTCTTCAAATTATATAGCTAAGTTCTCAAAACTCATTCGACAAAATTTTGAGTATGTTCGAAAAGAAGAAATTAGTTTAGAAGAAGAACTAGTTATGATTTCTAACTACATGGATACCCAGCAATTGCGTTTTAATAATAGTTTTAATTATCAGATCAATATTTCTGAAAACTGTGATGCAAAACAAGAAAAAGTACCTCCAATGCTATTGCAACCTTTTGTTGAAAATGCTATTGAATATGGGCTAAAAGAAAAGAAATCAGGAGGAATGTTGAACCTAAACATTCGAAAAAAAGGAGAAGAACTGCTTTTTGAAATTGAAGATAATGGAGTAGGAAGAAAGCAAAAAAAGAGTCAAGAAAAAATAGCAAAAGATTTACACGCTACCGATATTTTTATTGAAAGACTACAGATAAGAAATAAAGGAGAAGAAAAATCTTTTACCATAGAAGATTTGCATGACAAAGAAGGAAATCCTTCAGGAACAAAAGTTGTATTTAAATTAAAGGTATAAAATGATAAAAGCTGCTATAATAGAAGATGAGTTTAATGCACTAAATACATTAACAAAACTGTTGCAATACACGCAAAAAGATATAGAAATTGTAGCTAAAATTGATAATGTAGATGAAGCTATAGCTTTTTTGAGCAACAATAATTTAGACTTGGTATTTATAGATATTGAGTTGATTGGAGGAAATGCTTTTCAAATATTAGAAGCCTTAGAAAGCATAAATTTTAAAATGATATTTACCACGGCATACGATGAGTTTGCTATAAAAGCAATTAAGTTTGATACAGTAGATTACTTATTAAAACCTATAGATTCTGACGAATTAAATGCTTGCATAGAACGTTTTAGAGCGGACTTTGAAAAAGAGAAAAAGTACACACAAGCACTAAGTAAAATAAACGAGTTTGATAAAAAAGAGGCTCAAAAAACATTGCTTATTAAAACGACCGAAGAGCAACATTTTTTGCATGTAGATGATATTGTACGTTGCCAATCAGACGGAAGTTATACGCTTTTTTATACTACAGATAAAAAAATAATGAGTGCTCGGAACTTAAAGTATTACGAAAATATTTTAAGTACCCATGCCTTTGCAAGAGTACACCAATCTCACTTAATTAATATAAAATATTTAGCTTCCGTAAGTGCCAATACAGTTAAGTTATCAAGTGGTGAAAACGTTCCTTTATCATCAAGAAAAAAAACGTATTTAAAACAGTTTTTAGAAAATTTTAATACGAATACAAAATAGAAAGTAACACATATAAAACTCATTAAAAGAGTACTAAAGTTCCCTATAATTTTGAGGTAAATAATAGAAAGTAACCTTAAAAAACAATCATATGGGACTTAAAGAAAAAAGATTTACAAAAGCTTTTCAAGAAGAAAAATTTCCTGCATTAAAAGAGCAAATAAACCATGCAGCAGGTTTTGATGTAACAATTGATGTAGTGTGGGATACCATGTTTGAGGATAAGTTTTTACACTTGTATGATGACAGTTATCCTAAAATTTATTTCCAACCACTTATCGATGCCTTTTCTGCCATAACAACTGATGATATGGGGAAAGAAGCCTTGTCAGAATCGTTAAAGAAAGTGGTTATTACCAACAAAGATAACCACTATAATCCAATGCATGCTTATACTTTTGAAGAAGGAGTTTTGCAAGTAAACCATAGCCCAATTTTAAATGCAGACAAAGTTCAAGACAGAACAGATGTGCTTATTAATTTATTAGAGAACAATTTATAGTCTAGTAATCTATAACAAAAAGTAAATATTGCTATGGAAACAGATTATATCAATCAATTTAAAGCACAATCGCCAGCAGCTATAATTCATAGCATGTTTAGTGATAAGAAGCAATTAAAAGTTGCTCTATCACTAAAAAACGGACTTTATATAGAAGGTTTTGTGGTAGATATCACCAAAGAAGAATACCAAACATTTGTATGTATGAGAACCGAAGAACAAGAAGTGTTGTTTTTCGATCTTCAAGAAGTATCCGTTTTACGAATTAAGCATCCTAAAAAAATAGCAGTTTCATTATCCAAAGGAAACATTAGTCGTCCGTTAGGAGAGGAGCCTATTAGCACTTTACAATTAAAAAGATGGACTCTTGAGCAAGAATCGTTGTTAGAGGCAACGATTAACTTATCATTTGAAAAGTTAGTATTACAAGAAGCAAATGCTCGATTAAACTGTAAAGATATTATTACAAGCTTATTAAAAGCAAGACAACGAATAGTAGAAGATGAAATGGGGTTAGCAGCATGGAAAGAAATAAAAACAGTTGCCATTACTAACACAGAAACATTACAAGTAAGTAAAGAAGGAAGTGTATTGAAAATAGGTGTTGAAATTACTAAAGTATTGCCAAAAGAATTAGAGCATCTTTTTATTGATAAGATAGAAAAAGTAGTGTAAAATTATAAAAATATTAAAAAATGGGACTTAAAGAAAAAAGAGCAGTTCAAACATTTAAAAACGAATCATTTCCAGCATTAGAAACAGAAATAAATAATAAAGCAGGATTTAACGTATCATTAAACATAGCTTGGGATACACTGGTAGAAGATAAGTTTTCGCACCTTTACAATGATACGTTTCCAAAAATATATTTTCAACCGTTAATTGAAGCAATCAAAGCTGTAAACATTGATGAAATTGGGAGAGAGTTGCTAAAAAATGGATTAAAAGAAGTAAAGATTGTTAATGAACATAACGAACATAACTTAGAAAGAGCAATCACTTTTGTAAATGGGGTGTTAACCATTAATCACAGCCCTATTATGAATGCTGATAAGGTGGAAGAGAAAACAGAAAGAATTGTACACCTTTTAGAAACGCATTTAGAAGAATTTGCAGGAAGCGAAGCCAGTGTTGAGAGTACAGAAAATCCGAATAATATTGTAGGAGGAAAGGTAGATAACACTATAAAATTAAGTTTACCTCAGTTGCACAACCAATATGTAGCCTTAGCTTTTGAAAAGCAAGATAACTTAGCAGATATTGTTGAAGATTTACCTTGGACTTGTGATATGCTTCAGGGAACGGTAACTTATGGTGATCTTAGCTTTAAAATGCAGGTATTAGGAACCTACTCTCACAATGAACAATCATGGTTATGGGCTTGGGCAAATAAACAAAGTGGTATTCCAGAACAATTTTTAGAAGCTTCATTACAAATGAAAGCTCTAGGAGAACGTCATGGAATAGAAGATTTACTTTCCTCAAAAATAGAAACAGAACACGATCCTGGTCATTATTTTTCTTTCGTAGCAACAGGAGTTAATCAGGCAAGTTGTTATGCGCCATTACCTTTTAAAGGGCTTACGGTGTATGTATTATTATATACGGATATGGTTGATGAAAAAGAGATAAACATTCCTGCTTTAATCTGTTCACACTTCTCAAAAACAACAACTCGTATGGATTTTGAACACAAGCACGCATTGTTTTGCTACTTAGTTCAAAAAGGATATGAGGTTGAGGTGTCAGGAAATAATATCGTTGCAAAAAAAGGAGAGGATCAAATTTTAGGAATTTTTGACCTAAAAGGGAGATTATTAAAATTGTCTAACTCAACAGTTCCTGTAGGAGCTTAAAAAAGAAAAAGTATGTATCAATCTACCACATTATCAGAATTAGAAAAAGAACATCAAGATGCGTTAACGCAAGCGCAAAATAAGATGATGGAAGATCTGAATCTTGCACAACAGAATGGTGACAACGATTTAATTCATCAAGCAAGTGTTCATTTCCAAAACCTAGCTAAAGAATTAGCAGAACAATACACTAAACGTATTGAAGAAATTAACGAGTTGAACCTTAAAAATGTAACAGAGAATATTCAAGAGGTATATGATAACTCGAGAGCAGATATTGATTTAAATGCGTTGGTGTATGACGGAGATCGTGATTATGTTTTAGAGTTTCAGGAAGATGAGTTGATTCAAAAAACGTTGGAAAGAATAAAAGAAAATAATCCAGTTTTTAAATCGAGAAGACATTTGTTGAAATCAAGTTTACGATTAACAAAAATGTTAGCTCCCGTACTTCATGAAATAGGAGAGCATTGTAAAGAGGTATTGAAACTAAAAGCTGATATTGAATTTTTTGTGTATCAGGAAGATAAATTCAACGCGTCATGTTATCCGCCAGACAAAGATAAACTGTATATTATTTTAACTTCAGGAATTTTAGAACGTTTTACAAAAGATGAACTAGCTTTTGTTATTGGTCATGAAATCGGACATGTATTATTCGAACATTTTAATTATCCCGTAAAACATATTTTAGATGAAGGTGCAAACGATTTAGCACCAATTCATGCGATGAAGTTATATGCGTGGAATCGTAACGCTGAAATTAGTGCCGATAGAGCTGGTTTATTATGTTGTAAGAGTTTTGAGGCAGCAGCAAGAACATTCTTTAAGCTATCGTCTGGAGTAACTTCTGATTCTTTAGATTTTAAACTAAACGAGTATATCAATCAGTTTTCAGATTTAGAAGAAGTGTTAAATGACGATACACACGATCCGTCAGATTGGTATAGCAGTCACCCGTTTAGCCCACTTCGTATTAAAGCATTAGAGCTATTCAATAAGAGTAAAACGTATGAGTTATTCAATCCTGAAATTAATGGAGAAATAACAGAGGAAGCGATGGAGTTAGAAATACAACGAATTATGTCGTTAATGGAGCCAGAAGATTTAGGAAACGAAACTGAGCATTCAGAAAAGATTCAACGTTTTATGTTCTTAGGCGGTTATATGATTTCAAAGGCAGATGGAGTTGTGGATGATTCTGAAATACAGGCGTTGAGTAGTGTGGTGTCTCCATCGGTTTTTGCTCAGTGTATGTTAACGATTAAAGGCTTAACAGAGCAAGATATTATTGATGAGATTATAGCGCTAGCAAAAGAGTTGGATATTGTAATTTCTGTGATGCAAAAATTAAATATTCTAAGAGATTTATCTATTATTTCTTATGCGGATGGAAGCATAGATGCTGCTGAAGTAGAGGTATTATACAACTTGGCAAGACAATTATATATAAAAACTGAATTTATTGATAGAATTATCAGTGACGCCCAAGGTGTTGACTAACCATCTTATTTTTGTTTATCCATGTTAGCTAAACCATACATGTTAACCGTGTATGGTTTGGCTTATGTTATATATTAAAAGTACCCATCCGACAATTAGTAGTAAACCACCTAAAGGAGTAATAGGACCTAAAAAGGTCATTTTTTTACCTTTTGCGTCAGATAAAACTAAACCATAAATGCTAAAGGAAAACAGTATAATTCCAATTACAAAAGCGTAATATATTGCTGAACTAGCTACATCAAAATAACTTCCAACGAATAATAAAACGAGTGCATGATACATTTGGTATTTTACACCCGTTTCAAATGATTTTAATTGCTCTTTATTTAAATTTTTTTGTAAAGCATGTGCTCCAAAAGCGCCAAAAATTACAGCGAACATACCAAATAAAGCGCCTGTAATTAATACAATTTGTTGTGCCATATTTTTTTAAGAATTAAAAAGAAAAACCAATACTAAAAGCTACTCTGTCCTCTTGTGAAGTTCCTCTAAAGTATGAAATATTTGCAGTGAATAAATCGATTCCGATTAGCCAAAAAGAACCACCATAACTAGTATGCCATTTTTTTGAATTTGGAGAATACGGAGACCATACACGACCGTAATCAAAACCGCCAGTAACACCAATTTTTATAGGAATAATTCCTGTACGAATGCGTCCAAAACGCAAACGTAAATCGTTACTGTGATAAAAACTTTGAGTTCCAGAAAAACGTTCTCTATTAAATCCGCGTAAACTACGTTCACCACCTAAAGTAGCTGCTTGGTAAACTTCAAAACGATTTCCTACATTAATTTGAGTTCCCACTTCAGAAGCAAAAACTAAGGAACGGTTGAATACTAGGTTTTGATACATAGCCAAAGAACTTTTAATATAACCAAAACGTCTGTCAAAATCGTCTAAGTTGGCTTTAGCCCCAACAGCTAAATCGAAGTTCATACCTTTGGTAGGAAAACTACTATTGTCTACTCGGTTGTGATTAAAATTTAATTCACCTCCCCAAAAATAATTAGTATCAAAAATAGCCGTAGGTTGCTTGTCAAAATTATTGATAAATCGATTAGGAGTATCTTCTACTTCAATAGCTTCGACGATTCCTGAAATTTTAAAAATACTTCCTCCACGTAATCGTTTTAATAACGAAGGAGAAAAGCTAATTTCTTCTTTTTTAACACGGTAATGATCCAAATTGAAACTTTGGTCATAAATACTTTCATTCCCCCATCCGAAGAAATTAAAAGAATAATTATCGCTAGTAGCTTTAGCGCGCAAATGCAAACTCCAATTCCCAATCAGCTCAGTAAATTCACCATTGTACTCTAAATCATATCCACTTGTTGCAGAGTAATAGTTTGCTGCTAAAATATGTTGACTTGCAAAAGGACGTTTTTTAAAGCCTTGTTGTGTATAGGTTACCGAAGCCCCAAAAAAGAAACCATCATCCGGGTTGCTACCTAAGCTAGGGAAAACAATAGTTGTATTGTTGTTAATGTCGTGCGCGTCATAGGTGTTTTTAAAATAACTATCAGAACGTACATCTGCAGTTTCAGAACTTGGATTTATCGTGTTTTTTTTAGATGTAAAATCGTAGATTTTAGTTTTCTTCCCCCAGCCTGCAACCGATGATTTATCGGTATACACATCGTGATTTTGACCCCCTATAATTCGTAGTAAAATTCCATCATGTACCTCACCAGAAATTAAAAACTTATCATCTCCATTTAAACCGTAAAGCTGTATTTCTTTCGTTTCTTTTGTTTTGAAAACACGGTTATAGATTTCATTTTCTTTTCTAAAAACAACAACACTAGTTTCCTCATCATTTAAACGTTTGATGATGAATTTATCGTCTTTATCTGTACCAACTACATGCACAACTTTGTTTAGTTTGGTATAATAACGGTTAGCGATTTTTTTTAATTGATCTCTTCGAGCTTTAATTTTAGCAATGGTTTCTTTTCCATCAATATCATAAATAACCTTTGGTAATTGTTGAATTGATTGTTCAATTACTTCATCGGTTAAATGTTGTTGAATATATTCAGCTTGTTTATTCCAATCATCAAGTGTTAATTGATTTAAAAAGGCAGCATCAAAGAAGCGAGCATAGTTATTGTACCACTTCATGTTTTTAATGTCATTATCGAAAGTTTGCATGTTTTTCACTAAGGGGGCAAATTGCTGAAATAGAGGAATCATAACTCCATCAAACTTAGAAAACGGTTGGTCTCTATCTCTAGGAATAGGACGGTAAAAGGTTTTACCATCTTCAGTTTTAAAAGAGGCCCAACGCCATTGGTCTTCGTGCCTATCCCAATCACCAATTACCATATCAAACAAACGCGAACGAACTACCCATTCTTGGTCGATTGAATGGTTACCGTTTTTCCTGATTTTTTCTAACACATCAAATGTGCTAATAATAGCATCAGAGTTTCCAAAGTTGTCTAATTCACTACGGTCACCAGCAGGTCGTTCTTCCAACAGGTATAATTGCCCTCCAAAAATATCATTGTACTTACCTAAAGCAGGTTGTTTTGGCATGTAATACAGTTTTGGGTTGGTGTGGTAAATGTTTACAGCTTCTGCCATATCAGGAAGTACAAAAGCAGCGTATGGATGCGACATGGTAAAAATATCTTGAACCACATCAACTAAAAAGGTTCTTTTTAAAATACCTCCCATAATACGACTTCCGTCTTTTATCATTGAACGTAAAACATACTGTTTACCTTCAGGGTTTTCTAATCGCAATGAATTGGTTTGGTTGCCACCACCTCTTCTGATAGGAGTTAAACCTCCATAAACATTTTCTAATTCTAGTACAGGAACTTTTACTGTTTTTCCGTATTTATCTCTGTTTAAATCCCCCCACATAAATTTGTAAAAACCACTAACGTCTGTAGATTCTGGAGGATAAATAGAGGTTGTTACAAACTTCTTATGCTCTTCATATTCAGGAAAGTTTGAATAGATTTTGGTTTGTTGTGGTTTTACAATTTCTTTACTGAATAAAAGTTTGTGACCATCTTTGGTATTGGCAGCATAGTATTCAATAACAGCTGAACCATCTTTGTAGTAATTTAATTTAGCATATCCGTGATTACCATAAGTAAACTGAGCGCCATAACCAACTAAAGCAGCTGATTGTTTTGAACCCGAACCGCTAATTACTTGTTTAAATCCGTCTTGCTCTATGTATTGTAAGTTATGATCGTGACCAGAAACGAACACAATATTGTCTGTAAAATCATTAGATACTGCTTGTATTTGAGTAATAAAATCACTGTAGTTTTTATTAAAAATATCCGTTTGAATTCCTGCATGAGAGCGTAGCGCATTTTTCAACGTACCCAAAATTGGTGCTGGTTTTAGGTGGTCTTTTACTGAGAAGCTTCCCCCATGAGGTCCATTACTATATAATGGGTGATGTACAGCAACTACTACATTTTTATACCTGTTTTTCTTAAATAAACTAGAGAGCTCTTGAATAAAACGTTCACGAGTTTTAATATCACAATTGTCGTTCATTTTAGGTTCTTTGTCCCAATCCATAATAAACCAACGGCTATCAATAAGAATTAAGCTAAGGTCTTCGTTAATTTCAACTTTGTCCAATCCACAGCCTCCTTCAGGCAAAAAAGAGTCTTTACCTAACGCTTTTTCAACCATTTTTTCCTGACGTTTCAAGCCATCAACACCATTATACCAATCGTGATTTCCAGGAATAAAAATTGTTTTTCCTTTAAAGTCTTGCAAGGCATCAATTTGTGTTTGTAAACGATGTTCCGCTAAGGCTCTATCTTTATGTTCTTTATTGGGTATTCCGTATGGATATATATTGTCTCCTAAAAACAAGGTAGTTGCATTTTTAGTAGCTTTAGCTAACTCTTTTTGAAAGTAGGTTAGTGTAGGGGTAGTTTGTCCCATTTCGGCATTACCAGCATCTCCAATTAAATAGAAAGAATGCATTAATTCTTTACCTGTTTGAATTGTTTTTGGAGAGACTTTATCTGCGTACTTAGCTTTATAGGATGCGCAAGCACTAACTATGGTAATTATAGCTAGATACATGCAAAACTTGGTTAAGTTCATGTTTTATTTTTTGGTTATGTAAAAATAAGGCTTTTTAAGCTAAAACTATTGCTTTAGCAAATGCTGATAATCTTCAGGAGTATCAATATCTAGTAAGTTTTGATGAGAATTTACTTTAACAACATCATCGTTATGTTGTAATAGAAAACTCTTTGCACCTTTATCTCCTTTTAAATTTAATAACTCATTAAAATAGTTCTTTGGGAATACGGCAGGGACTCCAACACTGTCTTGATAACTAGAAGTAATTATGTTGGAAGGGTTCTTTTTTGAAGCTTCAATCAACGAGTTCAAGTATTCAGAAGTAACATGAGGTTGATCTGCTAGCATTATTAGAGCATTGTCAAAGTTATGTTTTTGTAAGAAGTCAATTCCTGTTACGATGCTAGTACTTAATCCGTCTTTATAATTAGGGTTGTAAATGACTTCAATAGGTTTTGTTGTAAGTTGTTTTTCAATCGCTTCCTTATGGGCTCCTAATACACAAAATACATTTTTAACTATTGATTTTTGAGCTTGTTCAATTGCCCATTCTAGTAAGGTGGTGTTTTTGTAAGGAAGTAATTGTTTCATTTTTCCCATTCGGGAAGCACTGCCTGCAGCTAATATGAGAATTGCTGTTTTTTGCATTGTATTAATTGTGGATTCGTCCAGTAATCTTTTTTAGAGAAAATACTTCTTTGTTACGAATTACCGATAATATTTCTGCTAAGATTGACAAAGCAATCTCTTCTGGGGTTTCTGCCCCAATGTTTAAACCGGCTGGGGTATGAATTTTATCTAAAAATTCATCAGTAATATCGGGTGAAAATTCAAATAGTTCGTTAAATAGTTTTTCTCGTCGTTTGGCAGCACCTAAAATACCTACATAAACAGGGTTTTGCTCCTGTAACTTAATCAACCAACGTAAATCGTATGTAAAATTATGATTCATAATAACAACTGCAGTATTGTTATTTACATGAGAAAGCTGAATTATCTCTGGAGTTTGTGCAACTACCGATTTAGCCCCAGGAAAATCGGCTAACTCTTTTGGATCTTTAATGGAAGTAACAACATCAACTTCCCAACCTAACTGAGTTGCTTGCATACATAGTTTTACAGCATCGTGTTCGCCGCCAATAATAAGTAAGCGAAATAGCGGTTGCAAAGCTTGTTTAAAAGTAGTTAGTTGATTTATTCTTTTAGTATTAAACTCTTTATTGAAAGAATAGATTTGTTGCTCGTTAAATTGAATGGTAGAACCGAAATTTCCGTATGCTTCATCTTCTTTTTGAAAATAAGATGTGATGTTATACGGTTTTCTTTGAATGCTGTTTTCTGAGAAAGCATGAATGAACTCAGTTGAAAGGTAAAAAGGCTCTAAAAGAACATATAATATTCCCTCGCAGCCTAAACGATAACGACCATCATAGGTTATTACTTTAGGTTTGTTGTTTTCAAAAACCGATTGTGCTCTACGTTGTACTTCTTTTTCAACACAGCCTCCGCTAATAGCTCCAATTATTTTTCCGTCTGAAGATAGTAGCATTCTAACTCCTGGTTTTCTATATGAAGAGCCATCTAAATCTACAACTGTTGCTAACACATTTTGTATGCCTTGTTGTTGGTTTATAGTTGCCTGTTGTATTATTTCTTTAAGTTCGTGCGTCATTTTGTGTAAAAAAACTCTTTTAAAAGTACGCTTTTTTATCACTTTATTAAAAATTAATACTGCTTAATAATTTATTATTTTAGCAAAAACCTTTTTCATGAATAGTTTGATACAAGAAACAGAGCAGTTTGTAATTGATTTGCTGAGTGAGAAATTAGATAAGCACTTTGTATATCACAATATAGCTCACACGCAACGAGTGGTTGAAAAATCACTTGAGTTAATTGAAGGAGAAAATTTTTCAGAAGAACAAATACAAGTTTTAACACTAGCAGGATGGTTTCACGATGTTGGATATACGGTTAATCCTGACAATCATGAAGAGGAAAGTATAAAAATAGCTACTGATTTCTTAAAAAATAAAGAGGTTAAAGAAGGTGTTATTGATGAAGTCTCTAAATTAATAGCTTCAACAAAAATGGGGGCCAAACCTGTAACTGAATTGGAAAAGGTTTTAAGAGATGCTGATTGCTCTCATGTGGGGAGTAAAAATTATAGTGATTTTAATGAGTTACTGCGAAAGGAAAGGGAGTTAGTATGTGGAAAAAAAATAAAAACAGATGAATGGGATGATTCTAATCTTGATTTTTTAACAAAGCACCGTTTTTATACCAGTAAAGCTTCTAAACTTTGGGAAAAACAAAAGAGTAAAAATATAGCACAGCTTTTAAAAAAGAAACAAAAGCAGACACAAGAAGAAGCTAAGTTGAAGCAGAAAAAAGAAGAGTTAGCGTACAAAAAAAATAAGATTGAGTTACCAGAGCGAGGTATTGAAACGATGTTTCGTGTAGCGCTTCGTAATCATATTACGTTGAGTGATATTGCCGATACAAAGGCAAATATTTTACTATCTGTAAATGCGATTATTATTTCGATGACATTATCTACGTTAATTCCAAAATTAGACAATACGTCCAATCATTATTTGATTGCCCCTACCGTAGTTTTTGTGTTTTTCACTGTAGTATCTATAGTCTTATCGGTGTTGGCAACAAGGCCCAATGTTACCGAGGGGAAGTTTACTAAAGAGGATGTAGCGAATAAAAAAGTAAACCTACTATTCTTTGGGAATTTTCATCAAATGCAATTGCCAGATTTTGATTGGGCCATGAGCGAAATGATGAAAGACCGTGATTATTTATATGGTTCTCTTACCAAAGATTTATATTTTTTAGGGTTGGTTTTAAATAGAAAGTACAAGTTATTACGAATTACCTATACCGTTTTTATGATTGGTATTTTAGTAAGTGTAATTTCGTTTGCAGTTGCATTTTACGTGCAAGAACAAGGAGCAAAAGCAGGAGAAGTTGTTTCCATGTTATTGCAATAGCTATTTAAACTCTTGAATGAGTTCATCGATAGTCATCGTTTTTTGAGTCTCAAAATTTTTATTGTAGATAACTTCTGCACGCAGTGCTTTTAACCCTGAAACACCTTGTAAATCTTCAATATCTAGTTTTTCTACGCTGCCTAGTAATTTTTTAGATTGTAAATATTTAATGTACTTGTAATATTCTTCAGCATCTTTGTCTTGAGAGTACACAATTGCTATTTTACCAGGAACAGTTAAGCGCTCTTCGGTTCCTTTTATATGAGCTTTATCAATACGTTTTTTTATTATTTCGTATCTAATATTATAGGCACCATCAACGTCAAACTGCTTTTCATCCATTCTAAATTTTATGGCTAATGGAGTGCTGTGGACTAAAATTAACGAAGCTACTCTAAGTTTGTGTTCCATTTTTTCGGCAGCTTTTAAGGCTACGTTTTCCATTTCACACATTACTTGTAATTGCCATAGTCTGAGGTTGTATAAGTACAAGTCGTCGTATTTTTTTTCTTTTGTTAACGATTGTCCTATGTACATGTTGTATTCAACACCATCTGTTTTATAACGTTCAAAATAATGAGGGAACATTTGTTGTGCCTCTTCTTGTCTAGCGTCGATGAAAGAAGCCAATTTATCATTTAGGAGTGTAACACTATCTTCGTAGTCTTTTCTTTTTTCGTATACTACTTGTAAGTCAGGATCTAAACGGCTGATATAAGACTCAACTAAAGTGCTTAAATCGTTGTTAACCTTTTTTATATGATTAAATGCAGGATAAATCTCACGTTTTAAAAAGTCTAAAATAGCTATTTCATCACCAGCTTTTAACCCTTTTTTTACTTCAGACAAATATTCTTCAATTCTAAATCGCAATTCTTTATAAATAGGAAGGCTTTCAACTTTGCAGGCTTCCAATAAGACAGAAATTGCTAAAGACAACTGCGTGGTTAAATCTTCTTTAATTGCTGTATTTCTGGCAATAGATGATCCTTTAATGTCTGATTGACCGTATAACGGATACACATCTGGAAAAATGATATTCTCAATTTTAACTTTTTCTTTCGCCTCATATGACTCTCTATGAAATCGTTCAGCTGCTTCGTAAAAACGCCATTTTACTGTTGGGTGAATTGAGGTGTAATTTTCCTGAATTGTAGCCTCAAGTATGTTTTGATGTTCTTCAGAAAAACGATCAACCGCAATTTTAAATAGCGGAATTAAGTCTTGTAATTTATTTTGATTGATGGAGTTTAACTCAAAAGGTCTGGGAGAGGCAAACTCAATAATTGCTAAGCTATTTTTGGAGGATGCTTGTATGGGAACTAAAATAATACTACCAATGTTTTTATCTTTTAAACGTTGGTAAAAATTTTTATTCTCGGTTTGGTTGCCATATTTATCTACATCAGAAATAGCAAGGGTTTCGTTATTAATGAAAAGTTTTTCTAAAATATAATTACAAAAAATACAATCGCATGAAACATCTTTCTCATAATTTAGAACAAGGCTTTCTTCTTTATTAATGTGTGAAGAAGAAAAGTTGTTAGAGTCGGTTTCAAAAATAGAAAACCCTAGAGATAAGTCATTTATCCCAAAAAACCTTTGAAATATTTCTTGTAGTGTACTAACCAGATCATCGTCTTTTTTTATAAGACTGGTTCTTATCTCAGAAATAATTTCATCGGTTGTAACATCAAATAAATTCATTATCCCAAAGCCTTTAAAAATGTAGGATTCAGGAGGGAATTTTTCTTTCCAAGCGTGAATATCATCAAAGTTGTCAAGTAAAAACTTAATGTCTTCTTCCGTTATTTTTGGCGCACTTTCGGTCGGATAAATCTCCATGAAGTCCGCATTAAAAGCTGCACGATATTTTTTTACAGTATTGGTTGTTTTATCAGGAATATCAAAATAAAAAGGACGTTTTATGTCGATAGAGTAGTTGTATACATCTGTTAATATGATGCTACAAGCATATTTATACATTAAATCGCTTTCAAAATTTCGAACTTTTAATTCGTAATCATCACCAGCGTTTTGTAAAATTTTTTCAAATCGGGAGGTGAATTTAAAAGAAGTAAAAGTGAAAGGAATACTTATTGCTTTAATTTCATTTTCTAATAACAATTCGGGAAATAATGGTTCAAGTAACATTTCAATAGTGTCCTTGTGTTTTTCTAATATAGATTCGTCTGAAAAACCATCTATTAACTCAGGAGCTTTTTTTGCTTCTCGAACTATATTTATAGAAGATTCATGGTATGGATGTTTTTCATACTCTTTGGCTGCATATTTTTGAAATAAAGCAACAATTTTTTCAAAGCTTATTTTAAGTTTAAAAGGAAGCTCTATATTTTGAATGTCTTTTGTTCGTCGAATGTTCATAGAGTAAAGAAATGAATCTGTACAAAGTTACAAAATTGTAGACATGTAGTCGTTTTTATTAGGATGCCCTTTCAAAAAAAATAGTTTTGTCGATGGTGTTAACGTAAGTATCAACTAAATTATGAACAGGCAGTGCCGCAAACTTAATGCCTCGAAGTTTTCTAATTTCTGATAGTGCAAATACAATTGCTATACCAACTTAGGAACACCCATACAAAAAGAGGAAGTTCTTTCGTGCTTCAGCATTTTCAATCGTTTCCATTTGAATTCAAATTTTTATGGAAACGATTGTTAATTGTTATAGTTGCGTGTTTAGTTAAGCCTAAAAACGAGCGGAAGCACATTTTTCATTTAAGATGTCTTCTGAGCTAGGGTTATACGCATTGTCGTAAATAAAGTGGTTTTCATCAAACTCTTTGTGAGTAATTTCGGTGAGTAATTTTTTTAAGCCACAGAAGTTATCAAGTTTACTATTGTTTGAAATACCAATAATTCCACGTTCAAAAGTATGGTTAGAAATAGCATCCAGAGTTGTGATTTCAGGGTTGTTTTGGATAAAAAGTTTCTTTGCTGTTAAATGATTATCATAAACGATATTTTGTATACCGTTTAGAGAAGTTAACTTAGTATTGTCTTTTATTTCTATTAAATAGCTTACAGATGTTAAGTTTGATAAATCAGAAATATTATTTAGTGAAGCATTGTTTATAATTTTGATACTGCCAGTACTTGCTAATTTAGACAGGCCTTTTAAATTGGCAAGTTGGCCATTATTTTCAATTGTAATATATAACTCGCAAGAAGTTAAGTTTTGTAAGCCTTCTATAGTTTTTAAAGAAGGGTTATTTTTAATTACAACAGTGTTTATTGCCTTTATTTGTTCTAGTCCTTGTAAACTTTCTAAAGCATCATTTCCCGTAATGTTTATTTTATGTGCAAAACTTAAGTTCTGTAAGGTATTTAAATGGGTTATTGTAGGGTTTAAGCCAATTGATAATTCTTGTTGAATAGTTTTTAAGTTCTGAAGTCCGTTTAAACTCTGTAGTAAATCATTACCTAAGATCCGAAGAGAACTCACGCTTGTAATATTTGATAAAGCTTCCATATTTGTTAACTCATCATTATTGATAATAACCAATCTTGCATTAACAGAAGTCAACCTTATGTTTTCCAGCCCGACTAAGTTTTCAAGTGAGGTGTTTACAACAAACAAATCACCATTTATTTGATTAAGGTCGATAAAACTAAAAAGGGTTGTTATGTTGGAAGCTTCTCCATTTATAATTAAGTTTCCATTAATAACATTGTATCCTTTTGAGGTAAAGTTGTCAATATCTTCTTGACTTTTTAACTCTATATTACCTTCAAATTGTTTTTTATCTGTAAAAAGCCTGAACTCAGAAGAAGCAATGGTTTTGTTATTTATGTCTTTGGCGATTACTTTACCTTGGTATTCAGTTAAGCCTTTAAGTTCTTCAAACTCGAAAGTGTTCCCGTCAATATGTTCAGCGATTAGTTTATCGTCTAAGTATAGATTGTAATAGATTGTTTTGTTTTGTGAATTATTAGTATTGATCCATTCTATTTTGCTGCTTAAAGGGTTTGTTGAATTAATTTTTACAGTTAGTTGAGTAGAAGGTGGTAGTTGGTTGTCTTCTGACTTAGAGCAAGATATAAAGAGTAAGATGACTACTGTTAATTTGTATAAATTGTAGGGCATTGTATAGCTAATTTTTTAATTTAAAAAAGGTAAATATTGGGGTAAATAAACAAAAAAGGAAAGGATATAAATGAGGTGAAAAGTTAAATTATATGTTAAATATATTAACAAGATGTGAGGTCAAAAAAGAAGCCCCTTACCAGTTTTTGATAAGGGGTGTAGTTTTTTTGAATGGAAGTTTAAAAATGAAAATCGTAATTTTTTATTTTCCCTTTTTTACCTAAGCTGTTAAATTTCCAACTAAAGCCAAGCATAAAATATTGTTGCAATACAGTACTTTCAGAGTCTTCTATATAGTTTGAAGTAGCTCTACGTTGAGCGTTGGTGTTTTGATTCAATAAATCATAAGCTTTTAAACTAATAGTTCCTTGATCTTTTAAGATAGAGTAGGCCAGCGTAGCATTCCAAAACCAAGCAGCTTTATTAAACCCAATTACGTTAGGGTTGTATGTATAACGAATATCATTTCTCCATTCTAATTTTTTAGGAACAGTAGTTTTGGTTCTTATATTAACAGAATGTCTAGTGAAATTTTGATTTTGATCAGTGTTAACGTCGTACTTAGTATTTGAAAAAGAAATAGTATAGTTTCCTTCAATAGAAGCAATCTTATTCCAATCTAAAGTAGCTCTAAAAACAGGGCTTATTGAAGCTGTGTTAGCTCCCTCCTTGATGTCATTTATAATGTTAAAGTTTTTGCTAGCTCTGATATTTGTGCCAGCTCTAAGTTGAAGGCTTACAATAGAATCTAATTTTATTTTTTTACTATAGCTACCACCTCCCCAAAAATCATAACCACCATCTGTATTTTCATAGGTAGTATTTCTTACTAAATCATCATCGATAGAAGTATTTGTTATTACTTGGTTCTCATAAAGAGTACCGCTTAGATATAACCAAAACCCAGTACGGGCTTGCCAGTTAAACTTGTTAAAATTAATGTATGCCCTATGGTTTTGTGTAGGTTTCAGGTTTGGATTACCAGTAATAATGTTAGATGGGTTGGTTACATCAGAAAAAGGTTGTATTTGGTTAATACTAGGAGCATTGTTATTTAAACGATAATCAAAGTAAATAGAAGCTTTAGAGTCAAATCTATATCTGAAACTAGCATCTAAATCTAAATTATTGTATTCTTTTTGTAAACTTAACTCAGGACGTAATTTATCATTGTTTTCTAAGGTTCTGTTTACAAAACCAGTACCAAAATTTAAACGCCATTTTTTAGTTGTATATACCAATTCTACTGAAGGAGTTTTAGTAATATCGTTGTATATAAAGTCAGAACTCAAACCAGTATTAAAATCGCTGTACTGTTGCGTTGTTGAGTTAAAATCAAAGGTGTTTTCCTTGTTTTCTCGCTCATCACGTTGATAACGATACTTAGTATCTAAAAAGAATTTTTTTGCAATCAAAGGGAAACGATAGGTGAAGTTTGTGGTAAGTCCCATCAAGTTGTTTTCAATAGTGCTTTTTTGGTTTCTATTCTCGATATCGGGATCGCTACCAAAAGTTTCAATGGTAGACTGGTTAATTTCTTCGGTATCTGCTTTGTCAATACGATTAGTTATGGAGGCTTTAATAAACGCCCCTTTTACCCCTAGTTTTTTAGTGATATCTAATCTGTTTTGAAAATTATTAGCTTCAGATTTAGAATAAGCAGAGCTCACGTAGCTATTAGTAAGTGTATTGTCTTCATCTAAAGATTCTTCTTGTCTGCGACTACTTCCTTCTCTTTTATTAAATACAAAAGTAGGCTTAATATTAATTAAGAAGGTAGAATCTATTTCAATATCAAAATCAGTGTCAAAACTATGATTGTGATTTTCATCATCAGAAGTAGTAGTGGAGTTAGAAAAATACTTCCTGTCTGGAAGCGTATATTCTCTATTGCTTTTTGATTCATTGTTAGAGGTACTTCCTGAGTAAAAATAATTGGCATTTACATCTAAACTTTTGCCAAACTCATCAGCATAGGTTGCGCCAGCAGTTTTTGATTTTATAATACCGCTACCACCGCCAAAGCGTCTTCCATTAATACTAAAACCACCGTTTCCACCTAGCCAAATATTACCACCTCCTCCAAACATTTTTTGAATTTCTCCAAAGCTAAATCCTGGAGAGTTGATGTTGTTTGTACTGGCTAATACACTAAATCGTTGGTTGTTGTCAAAACGGTTTACCATGGCAGCTCCTTCAAAGCGTTTGTCGGTTCCAGTACCACCAGACACTCTACCAAACCAACCTTTGTTGTTTTCTTTTTTTATAGTTAGGTTAATGGTTTTGTTATTTGCATCTCCATTTTCACCAGTAAAGGCTTCTGATTTTGATTTAGTATCGGTTATTTGAACTTTTTCAATAATGTCTTTTGTTAAATTTTTAGTGGTAATGCTAGGGTCGTTTCCAAAGAAAGGTTTGCCATTGACTAAAATTTTATTAACCTCTTTTCCGTTTACAGTAATTTTTCCATCTTCATCTACTTCAACACCGGGAAGTTTCTTTAAGAGGTCTTCAACATTAGCATCCTTTTTGGTTTTAAAAGATTTTACATTAAACTCTAAAGTGTCTTTTTTAACAGTAATTGGAGCTCGTGATTGAATAACTACTTCACTAAGTATATTACTTTCTTCTTTTAAAAATATGGTGCCTAAATTAAGGTTAGAGGTTTTATCTAGCTGTATTGATTTGGAGTAACTGTCCATTCCAACATAAGAAATAAAGAATTTTACATCCTTACTAAAAGACTTTCCTTCTAACGAAAATTGTCCTTTGTCGTTTGAAATAGTGTAAGTAACAATAGAACTGTCTCTTGCTTTTTCTAGATGAACTGTTGCTGCCTCAATAGCAGTTTTGTCTTTTTCAGAATTAATGGTACCAGAAATTTTAAACGGGTAGGATTGAGCAAAAATTGAGCTGGTGAGAAATAGGGTAAAAATAAAAAGTAGTTTTTTCATTGTTTATAGCAATATGATTTTCAAAGAGCTACAAATAAAAAGAAAAAACTACGTTTTAATAGTTAAATATTGTTAAACTTATTTCTGTCTGAAATAAATACTAATAGGCACTCCGTTAAAGTTATAATGTTCGCGTAATTGATTTTCGATATAACGCTTGTAAGGGTCTCTAATATACTGAGGTAAATTAGCAAAGAAAGCAAACTGAGGTGTATGGGTTGGCAACTGCATACAGTACTTTATTTTTATGAATTTACCTTTGGTTGCCGGAGGCGGATTGTATTCCATAATTTCCAACATCGTTTCGTTTAACTTACTTGTTTGAATACGACGCTTTCTGTTTTCAAAAACTTCAACAGCAGTTTCAATAGCCTTAAAAATACGTTGCTTGGTCAATGCAGAAATAAAGATAATCGGGACATCTGTAAAAGGAGCAATTGCTTGGCGAACTTTAGCTTCAAAATCACGCATGGTATTGGTTTCTTTTTCAACCAAATCCCATTTGTTTACTAAAATGACAATTCCTTTTCTGTTTTTCTCGGCTAGCCAAAATATTTTTTCATCTTGTCCTTCAAATCCACGAGTTGCATCAATAACTAATACGGCAACATCACAATGTTCAACTGCACGTACAGCACGCATTACTGAATAGAATTCTAAATCTTCTTTTACTTTCGATTTTTTTCTAATTCCAGCGGTATCAACTAAGTTGAATTCGAATCCAAAACGATTGTATTTTGTATCGATAGAATCTCGTGTGGTTCCTGCAATGTTGGTTACGATATTTCTATCTTCACCAATCAACGCATTGATAAATGATGATTTACCAGCATTTGGACGTCCAACTACAGCAAAACGAGGTAATTCGTCTTGTTCTTCTTCACCTTCTTCAGGTTCAGGAATTTCTTTCACAATGGCGTCTAATAACTCTCCGGTTCCGCTTCCATTAATAGAAGAAATCGTGTAGTACTCTCCTAAACCAAGGTTGTAAAATTCAACAGCATCAGCATCACGCATTGCATTGTCAACTTTGTTTACAGCCATAAATAATGGTTTTTCAACCTGACGTAAAAGTTTGGCAACCTCAGCATCCATAGGGGTAATGCCTTGTTCAACATCAACTACAAACACAATAATATCAGCTTCATCAATAGCTAACTGAACTTGTTTGCGTATTTCTCCTTCAAAAATATCATCAGATCCAACTATATAACCACCAGTATCAATTACAGAAAACTCTTTTCCGTTCCATTCAGATTTTCCGTAGTGACGATCTCTTGTAACTCCGCTAACAGAATCAACAATGGCTTCACGACGTTTTACTAGTCGGTTAAATAAAGTGGATTTACCTACATTTGGTCTCCCTACAATCGCAATAATACTCATTTTGCAAAAAAATTTGTGCAAAGATACAATTTAGTATATGATTTGTAATGTTTTTTAGATAGTATATAGTTTTTGCTATATTGTTGGCACCTAATCTTTTATTTAATGGATGATAAATTATACAATCAGATTTTTTTAAAACCCCGTTTTCAGTTAGAATATGAAATTAATTCTCAGGTTTTATTAGAAGAAATAAAGAAGCATTTAAACGATGTTTCTAAGTATAAAATGAAGGTTGTAGATAATCACGTAGTGATTGATGTACCTGAAAAAGAATCTCATTTATGGTCACCACAGTTACATATTGAAATAGAAGAGATTTCAGAAACTTCATCAAACATAAAAGGATTGTTTGGTCCTAAACCTCAAGTATGGACTTTTTTCATGTTTTTACATTTTTTAGTAGGGACAGCTTTTGTGATTTTTGCCGTTATAGCTTACAGCAATTGGTCGTTAAAAAAGATAACGATCTTACCTGTAGTAATGCTAGTGGTTTTGCCGATTGTGTGGATTGCTTTATACTTGATAGGAAGCCTAGGGAAATCTACAGGAAAAAAACAAATGGATGAATTGAAAGAGTACACGAAACAGTTGTTGCGAACGGTAAAAAGAGGTTAGTCTTTGTATCCAAACCGTTTTAATTGACGTTCACTAGAACGCCAGTTTTTATTGATTTTTACATGTAAATCTAAAAAAACTTTTTTATCAAAAAACTGTTGAAGGTCTTTACGAGCTTCCGTTCCAACACGTTTAATCGCACTTCCTTTGTGTCCGATGATAATTCCTTTTTGTGTTTCACGTTCTACCATAATAACAGAACGGATTTTTATAATAGTATCTTCTTCAACAAAACTTTCAGTTTCAACTTCTACAGAATAAGGAATCTCTTTTTTGTAATGTTGAAGAATTTTTTCACGAATTTTTTCATTCACAAAAAAGCGTTCAGGTTTATCGGTTAACTGATCTTTTGGGTAAAAAGGAGGAGAATCTGGTAAAAGCTCAATAATTTTATAAAAAACGGTATCTACATTAAAGTTTTCAAGGGCAGAAATTACATACACAAAAGAATTTGGAACCTTCTTTTTCCAATATTCAATTTTAGCTTCAACCTCTTCTTGAGTTGATTTATCGACTTTGTTTAATAATAAAATCACTGGGATTTTGCTATTGATTATTTTGTTGAAAAAAGCTTCGTTTTTAAGAGCCGTTTCACCAACTTCTACCATGTAAATAAGTACATCGGCATCATCAAAGGCCGATTTTACAAAATCCATCATAGATTCTTGCAACTCATAAGCAGGCTTAATGATTCCTGGTGTATCCGAAAAAACAATTTGATAATCGTCTCCATTGACAATCCCCAAAATACGGTGTCTAGTAGTTTGGGCTTTTGAAGTGATGATAGATAGTTTTTCGCCAACTAGTGCGTTCATCAAGGTAGATTTCCCAACATTTGGGTTTCCAATAATATTTACAAATCCTGCTTTATGTGTCATACTGCAAAGATAGGTTGTTTTATGTAAGAAGTATTTATTTTTTATTTGCTTGTTATTTAGAAGGATATGTTTAGATGAAAAATAAATGCTTTTTTTTTGGGTAGAACAAGAAAAAGAATGTATATTTGCAACCGCAAATCGCGGGATAGAGCAGTAGGTAGCTCGTCGGGCTCATAACCCGAAGGTCACTGGTTCGAGTCCAGTTCCCGCTACTAAGTAAAGGCTTTCAAGAAATTGAAAGCCTTTTTTTGTTTGTGAGTAAAAATCCGTGTAGGGATGTTTTAATGCTTAAACACAATTCTTATGAATTTTATTTCAAGTCTTAGAAATCCTAAATCCATCTCTATTTGCTCCTGTTTGATTATATTTTACTGAATTGTATTGATCTTTTTCTTCTGTGATTTGAGGATAATTTAGTAAAAGCTGTCATTTATTATATTTTATTAAGGGAAATGTTTTTCGGGTCAATATCAATGTTTCTGTTTGGTATGTTAGGATATAGTTTCGTCTTTAGAATCAAAATAAGGATTATTAACTTTTTATTTGGATAGAACAAAGAAAAAGACGTATCTTTGCAATCGCAAATCGCGGGATAGAGCAGTAGGTAGCTCGTCGGGCTCATAACCCGAAGGTCACTGGTTCGAGTCCAGTTCCCGCTACTAAGCAAAGGCTTTCGAGAAATCGAAAGCCTTTTTTCGTTTTTGTATTTAGTTGTTAATGTTAAACTTTTTTTAATCTTTTGTGTTTTAGCAAATAAAGGCATTACATTTACAGGTTTAAGATAACGCAACTAAATAAAAACAATGAGAAAATTACTTTTAACTCTGTTGCTGGTTGTTTGCACTTCTGCATTTGCTCAAGTACACGATCCAGTAAAGTGGACTACTTCTGTAAAAAAGATATCCGATAAAGAAGCTGAGCTAGTAGCTACCGCAACAATTCAAAAAGATTGGCATTTGTATTCACAAGAGATTCCAAAAGGAGGGCCAATACCAACCTTATTTACTTTTGAAGGAAATGCGAACTATTTAAAAAAAGGAAATACTAAAGAAGAAGCAGGACATGTAGTGGATGATCCAATCTTTGAAATGAAAATTAAATATTTCGATACCAAAGCTACTTTTACTCAGAGAATCCGTTTAAAAACTACAGAGAAGTTTACTGTTAAAGGAGTGGTAGAGTATATGGTGTGTACAGGAATGAACTGCTTACCTCCAAAAGAAGTAGAATTGACTTTTAATGTAAACTAATCCCTTTTCCCCAAATACGATGAAAAAAATACTAGCATTTTTGCTTTGTTTTACTGTTGGGTTTTCGGCCATGAGCCAAATTCACAATCCAATAGCATGGAAAACGAGTGTAGAAAAAATTTCTGAAACAACATATAACTTAGTAAGCACCGCGACAATACAAGGAAGTTGGCATTTGTATGCACAGGAAGTTCCGAGTGGAGGGCCTATTCCAACAACTTTTACATATGATGATGACGGAGGAAAAATTAAAATTGTAGGAAATACTACAGAGCCAGAAGGTGAAGTTAAGTTTACCACACTTTTTGGTGAAGAAGGAATGAATATTAAATCCTTTGCACACAAAGCCGTTTTTAAGCAAAAAGTAGAACTGGTTGATGCTAGTGTAACCCAAGTAAATGCGTTTGTAGAGTTTATCGCTTGTACTGATGAGATGTGTTTACCACCAAAAGAAGTAGACTTGACATTTGATTTAACAACGGCTACTAAAGCTTCTACTGGTACAACAAAAGAAACAAAAACAACAGATAAAGTTGCATCCAAAGAAAGTAAAAAAGAAGATAAGAAAGGTTTGTGGGCTATTTTCTTTGTAGCCTTTCTGTCGGGGTTTGCAGCCTTGTTGACTCCGTGTGTGTTTCCTATGATACCCATGACGGTAAGCTTTTTTACCAAACAGAGTAAAAGTAAATCGGCAGGAATTCGAAATGCTATTATTTACGGGTTATCAATTATCGGAATCTATGTGTTATTAGGGTCTGGAGTGTCTTTTATTTTCGGAGCCGATGCCTTAAACGCATTGTCAACTAACGTATGGTTTAATTTAATTTTCTTTTTAATCTTGGTAATTTTTGCAGTGTCTTTCTTGGGGGCTTTTGAAATTACCTTGCCAAGTTCGTGGGCAACTAAGGTAGATTCTCAAGCTGATAGAGGAGGTTTAATTGGAATCTTTTTTATGGCATTGGCCTTAGCAATTGTGTCTTTTTCTTGTACAGGACCAATTGTTGGAACATTGTTAGTAGAAGCTGCTTCTAAAGGAGGAATAGCGCCTATTGTTGGAATGTTAGGGTTCTCTTCAGCTATTGCACTACCATTTGCCTTATTTGCAGCTTTTCCAGGATGGTTAAATTCATTGCCAAAATCAGGAGGATGGTTAAACACAGTAAAAGTAGTATTAGGGTTCTTAGAATTAGCCTTAGCATTTAAGTTCTTATCAAATGCCGATTTAGTATTACAATTACATCTACTAGAAAGAGAGGTGTTTATTGCAATTTGGATTGCTATTTTTGGAGCCTTAGCTTTTTATCTTTTCGGAAAAATACAATTACCGCACGATAGCCCAATTAGTCATATATCTGTAGGAAGATTAAGTTTAGGATTGATAGTATTATCGTTTACCATCTATATGGTTCCTGGATTATGGGGGGCACCGCTGAATTTAATCAGTGCTTTTCCACCGCCACAACATTATAGTGAGTCACCTTACGGAGTAGGGTTTACAAAACAAGCAGTAGTAAGTTCAGGGAATCAAGAAAATGGACATGAGCGTTTACCCGAAGGAGCACATTTAATGCCACCGCATGATATTATGTCGTTTCATGATTATGATAAAGGACTAGCCTATGCTAAAAAAGTAGGAAAGCCAGTAATGTTAGATTTTACAGGGCATGCTTGTGTAAATTGTAGAAAAATGGAACAAAACGTTTGGGTAAAACCAAAGGTGTTAGACGTGTTGAAAAACAAAGTAGTCTTAATTTCTTTGTATGTAGACGATAAAAGACCGTTAGAAGAAGATGAGGTGGTAGAATCAAAGTTAAACCCAGGGAAGAAATTAAAATACATTGGTCAAAAATGGAGTGAAATGCAAACCATTAAGTATAAGGCAAATTCACAACCATTTTATGTGTTAATGAATCACGATGAATCGAATATAAATGACCCGATAGCCTACACACCAGATGTAGATGAATATTATAACTGGCTTGAAAACGGGATTACTCATTTTAAAAAGTAATTAAAAATTAGGGTATAATAAAAAAGCACTTCAGATTTTTCTGAAGTGCTTTTTTATTAACATACGTTATGTTACAAATCTGCAAAGCATTGTAAGAGGTTCTTTTACAGTAGCTATTTTGAAATTACCTATAAAATTCGTACCTTTGTACTATATGGTAGATACTACACACGAGAAAAAAAATCAACGAGTTTTTACATTCAACTACCTTGTGTTCCGTAATCAATCGGACAAGTTTATCCCACCAGGGTTCTAATTTAAGTTTACAATAGCTCCTCTTTTTGTGAGAAGCTTCTCTAGTATATTTAAAAACACTTTGTAGAACTATTTACCAGTTAAAAAATAGATTTATAAAATGTTTTTTTTGACCTTACGAGTATCCGTTTACAGATAATCGTACACTTTTCTAAAAAGTATTCCGCATTAAAAGACAAATACCAAAATAAATAGGTTTTGTATTTACTGCTATTTAAGTTTCAATAGAAAAAGAACTAAAGAAACTTATAATTATTACATACCTATTCTTTTTTATAAAAATAAAATTATGACAATAAAAACTTACGATGCATTTAATCGTATAACCCCTTTAGAAATAGAAAGAGTAACTAACTTTTTATACACACACCTTGAAAAATATGGAGATGAAAAATCAGCAATTCGTAAAGCAATAGACTATGCAGCAAAAGAGCGAACAGGATTAGGTGGGTATGTTTTTACGATAGAAGATAAAGGTGAAATTATAGGGGCAGTGGTAATAAATAAAACTGGAATGGATGAGTATATTCCAGAAAATATCTTAGTGTACATAGCCACTCACAATGAATATAGAGGAAAAGGAGTTGGAAGAAAAATAATGACACATGCTATTGAAAACTGTAAAGGAGACATTGCTTTACATGTAGAAAAAGACAATCCAGCTAAGTTTTTATACGAAAAGTTAGGATTTACCACGCCATATTTAGAAATGAGATTAAAGAGATAATATGAGACAGTTAAAAATAACAAAACAAGTAACCAATAGAGAATCAAAATCTATTGAGAAGTACTTACAAGAAATAGGTAAGATTGATTTGATTACTGCAGATGAAGAAGTTGAATTAGCTCAAAAAATCAAAGCAGGAGACCAACGAGCGTTAGAAACTTTAGTGAATGCTAACTTACGTTTTGTTGTATCGGTAGCTAAACAATATCAAAATCAAGGGTTGCGACTTTCTGACTTGATTAATGAAGGAAATATTGGTTTGGTAAAAGCTGCAAGGCGTTTTGATGAAACGCGTGGATTTAAGTTTATATCGTATGCGGTTTGGTGGATACGCCAGTCTATTTTACAGGCCTTAGCAGAACAATCTCGTGTGGTTCGTTTACCGTTGAATAAAATAGGAAGCATTAGTAAAATTAATAAAGCGGTTTCTAAGCTTGAACAAAGTAATGAACGCATGCCTACGCCAGAAGAAATAGCCAAAGTTTTAGATATGACCGTTTCAGATGTAAAACAGTCAATGAAAAACTCTGGAAGACATATTTCTATGGATGCGCCTCTAAAAGAAGGAGAAACATCAAACTTATACGATGTTATGAAAGCTTCTGAAGCTCCCAAACCAGATAAAGATTTAATGCAAGAATCTTTACAGTTAGAAATTAGTAGAAGTTTAGAAACACTATCTCCAAGAGAATCGGATATCATAAAACTATTTTATGGTTTAGAAAACTACCGACCTATGAGCTTAACTGAAATAGGAGAAACTTTTGATTTAACAAGAGAACGTGTTCGTCAAATTAAAGAAAAAGGAATTAGAAGATTAAAACAACGATCGAGAACCAAAGTACTACAAACCTATCTAGGGTAGTTTCGACTTTGTTTAATTCATTAAAAATAATAATTTAAAAAGAGATAAATAATATGTTAATAATACAGGTAAAAGAGGGTGAAAACATCGACAGAGCGATTAAACGCTACAGAAGAAAATATAGGAATACAAAAGTATTACAAGAAATAAGAGAAAGAAAAGAATACACAAAACCATCTGTAAGCAGAAGAGAGCAATTAAAAAAGGCTCAGTACAAAGAGCAGTTTTTATTAGAGCAGGAAAAATAAGATATGGATATACATTTTATTGATCTATTAATATTTGTGTTATATCTGATTTTTATGCTTGGAGTAGGAATTTACTTCATGAATAAAAACAAATCAAAAGACGATTACTATGTAGGAGGAAGAAACATGTCAGCAGGTCATATAGGACTTTCTGTTGTTGCAACGGATGTTGGAGGAGGTTTTTCTATAGGCTTAGGAGGTCTTGGTTTTTTAATGGGACTCTCCGGTAGCTGGATGCTTTTTACAGGATTATTAGGTGCTTGGATAAGCGCCGTTTTTTTAATCCCAAAAGTATACCCTATCGCTAAAAAACATCATTTTTTAACGTTCCCAGAATCGTTAGCGTTTCACTACAATACAAAAGTAGCTCTAATGGCTGGAATTATTTCACTAATAGGGTACATAGGTTTTACAAGCTCACAAATTTTAGCAGGAGCAAAACTAGCATCCGCTACCTTCCCTTCTATATCAATTACTAAGGCAGTTTTAATTATGGGAGTCATTGCAGTGATATATACAGTTATTGGAGGAATAAAAGCAGTGATTTATACAGATACCATTCAGTGGATAATTCTAATGGTAGGATTAATAGGGATTGGAATTCCTATTGGTTATGTAGAAGTAGGGGGATGGAATGGAATTAAAGAGATTTTACCAGTTAGTTTTTTATCACTGACCAATGTTTCGTTTATTGATATGTTTAATTGGATAATCACCATTGTACCTATTTGGTTTGTTGGAATGACCTTATACCAACGAATTTATGCTTGTAAAGATGAAAAAACAGCAAAAAAAGCATGGAAAATAGCGGGACTTTTTGAATATCCAATAATGGCATTTATGGGGGTTGCCTTAGGGTTGTTTTCAAGAGTAGCCTACGAGCAAGGAATGTTTGCAAGTATAGGATATGCACCTGGGGTGGCATTAGATGCAGAATTAGGGCTTCCATTGTTGTTAAGAAGTATTTTACCAGTAGGTTTAATGGGGTTAATGATGTCAGCTTATTTTTCGGCAATCATGTCTACAGCCGATAGTTGTTTAATGGCAGCTTCAGGGAATTTGACAACAGATATTTTGGGGTATTTCAAGAAAAGTATCAGTATAAAAAACTCACAATTGATAACTTTTTTAATAGGAGGCTTAGCTATTGTATTGGCTACAAAAATGCAAAATGTATTAGAGTTAATGTTGTATTCGTACGCTTTTATGGTATCAGGTTTGTTAGTTCCTGTCTTAGGAACATTATTACTGAAAAAGCCATCACCAATTGCCGCTTTTTATGCAATGATTTCAGGAGGATTGACCACTTTACTATTAATTATTTTAGAGGTAAAATTACCTTTTGGTTTGGATGCAAATTTCTTCGGAATTACATTATCAGCTATCGTATTTTTAATAATTCAGTTAATCAATAACCAAAAAACATGGAAAGCCTAAAGGATGCTTTAGAGAAGGTAAGAAAAGAATTACATAAGTTTCCTGAAGTTTCTGAAGAAGAATATGAAACTAAAAAAAGAATACAAACTTTTTTAAAGGAACATACATCGTGCAAAGTGGTACCGGTAGCAAAAACAGGGTTGCTAGCAATATTTAACGAAAATGAAGAAGGGAAAACAGTTATGCTTAGGGCAGACATTGATGCGTTGCCTATTCAGGAAGTGAATACTTTTGAGCATAAATCTGTAAATGAAGGAATTTCCCATAAATGTGGACACGATGGGCATACAACAATTTTACTTGGGGTAGCAAAACTACTTACAGAAAACCCTTTGCGTAAAAGAAAAGTGTTGTTACTTTTTCAACCTTCAGAAGAAAACGGAAGAGGAGCGCAGTTTGTTTTAGAAGATCCTTCTTTTAAAGAACTCAATATAGACTATGTTTTTGCACTACACAATTTACCAGGTTTTACCAAACAAGAAATAGTTGTAAAAGAAAACGAGTTTACTAGCAATGTAAAAAGTGTAGTAATTACTCTAGAAGGAAAAACAGCGCATGCAGCAGAGCCAGAAAAAGGCTACAATCCAGCGAACGCAATTGCTGAAATTCTTCATTTTGTAAAAAAAGAAACTAAAAATACACCTGAAAACCCTGATTTTTTCCTAGCTACACCAGTACATATAATGATGGGAGAAAAAGCCTATGGAGTATCAGCAGGATATGGAGAGGTACACCTTACATTACGAAGTTGGAGTACGCGTTTGATGAAAGAAAAACAGAATAAGTTTGAACAACTACTTCAAAAGCTTCAAGAAAAAGAAAAGTTAAGTATTAATACTTCTTGGTTTGAAGAGTTTTATGCAAATAAAAACAACAAAGAAGCCGTTGAATATATAAAATCGGCAGCAGAACAACTAAATTTATCAATTAATGAAATAAACACTCCATTTAAATGGGGAGAAGACTTTGGATTGTTTACACAGCAGTTTAAAGGAGCTATGTTTGGGCTAGGAGCAGGAAAAGATACACCAGCATTACATAATCCAGATTATGATTTTCCTGATGAAATAACAGTAACAGGAGCACAATTATTTTATAATATTTTAAAAGAAGTTCAACAATAATGACTCATACATCGTATTTAGAATTATCTGAATCAGCAATAAAAAATAATATCAATTTTATACGTGGAATAATAGGAGATACTACTATTTTTTCATCTGTAGTAAAAGGAAATGCTTACGGTCATGGAATTAAAACCTACTGTATGTTGGCATACAAATACGGAGTAAGACATTTTAGCGTTTCTGATGCGAATGAGGCTTTTGATGTAAAAAAAACACTGCCTTATGAAGATGTAACCATTATGATAATGGGAATGATTGAAAACAGTCAGTTATCATGGGCAATAGAAAATGAGATAGAGTTTTTTGTTTTTGAAGAAAATAGACTACAAAAAGCGATAGAAGCAGCTAAAAAAGTAAAGAGAAGTGCTAAAATTCACTTAGAAATCGAAACAGGAATGAACAGAACAGGCTTTGTTCCGAAAGAAACAACAAAAGTTCTTAAATATATTGAGACGCATAAAGAATTTGTTGATGTTAAAGGAATTTGCTCTCATTTAGCAGGAGCAGAAAGTATTTCAAATTACAAGAGAATAACCGACCAAAAGAAAAAGTTTAAAAATGTAAGAAAGAGAGTAAAAGAACTTAATTTGTTTAAACCAACTTACCATTTAGCAAGTTCAGCAGCTACAATTCGATATCCAACAACAAGGTTAGACTTGGTAAGAGTAGGTATTTTACAATTTGGTTTTTTCCCAACAAACGAAATATTAGTTCACTATTTAACCAAAGAAAAAATTGTAGAAAATCCGCTAAAAAGAATCATATCTTGGAAAACACAAGTTATGGATGTTAAAACGATAAAGGCTGGTCAGTTTATTGGCTATGGTACATCCTATTTTACAAATCAAGAAACAAAAATAGCAATCATTCCTGTTGGCTATTCTTCAGGATATAGTCGCTCTCTAAGTAATAAAGGAAAAGTTTTAATTAGAGGACAAAGACATAAAATAGTAGGAACCATCAATATGAATATGATGGCAGTAGATGTAACACATGCTGGCACTATTGAAAAAGGAGATGAGGTTGTGTTGATAGGAAGTCAAGGAGATGTTGAAATAACAGTTTCATCATTCAACGATTCAATACAAATCATTAATTATGAATTACTAACACGACTTCCTGAGAATTTACCAAGAATAATAACAAAATAATTATGGCAGAATTAATTATATATTCTGAAAGAATAAAAGACAACATAAAGAAGTTAAGTGACTTTTTTGAAGAAAATCATATTGAATGGAGTTTGGTAACAAAAGTTTTCTCAGGAGATAAAACATTCTTAAAAGCAATTTTAACCTCTGACGTAACCCAAAAAATAAACTCAATTGGAGACTCAAGGTTAACAAGCTTGAGAAACTTAAGAGAGGTAAACCCAGATTTACGAACCATTTACATAAAACCCCCTGCAAATATTTATGCAGATGAGGTGGTAGAGTACGCAGATATTTCTTTAAACAGTTCTTTATCTACGATAGAGTCGCTTAATGAAGCAGCGAAGAAAAAAAATAAAATTCATAAAATCATTATTATGATTGAAATGGGTGAATTAAGAGAAGGGGTAAAAAGAGATGATATTTTAGGGTTTTATGAAAAAGTATTCAACCTATCGAACATCGAAGTAATAGGGATAGGATCAAATTTAGGATGCATGTATGGTGTAGAACCTACTTATGATAAGCTATTGCAATTATCATTGTATAAAGAACTGATATCGGCAAAATTCAATAAAGATTTAAAGTACGTTTCTGGAGGTTCATCAATTACGTTACCATTGGTGGAAAATGGAGTTGCTCCTAAAGATATCAACCACTTTAGAATTGGAGAAGCTGCATTCTTTGGAGTAAGTCCGTTAGAGAATAAGCAGTTTAAAGATTTGCATACAGAAACATTTGAGTTTTATGCTAACGTAATAGAGTTGGAAAAGAAAAAAATAGTGCCCGATGGCATTATAAGTGAAGCAAGTATTGGACATACATCTACTTATGATGAAAACGATGTACAAGAAACATCGTACAAGGCAATTTTAGATTTTGGTTTATTAGATGTAGATAAAAATGATATTGAAGTTGAGGATAAAAGTATATCTTTTGTGGGAATTACTTCTGATATGTTAGTAATTGATGTTGGGTTGAATAAAAATGAAGCAGGAGATACAAAATATAAAGTAGGTGATAAAGTAAAGTTTACACTTAGCTATATGGGGGTAGCAAGATTGTTAAGTTCTAAATTTATAGATAAAGTTTATATATAAAACAAAGATATCTACCCTCTACTTTTTTAGGGGGTAGATAGTAATAGTATTACCTAACCATGTTTGTAATTTATCATATATAATTTTTTGTTTTTCGTCAGAAAAATGTCTTATTCTAGTAGCATGATTTGCATTAGGTAATACCATTTTTAAGGCATCAACCTTTTTTTTAGGTATAGGGGCACAAGCGTACCAAGGATCATTTTCGCCGTAAATGTATAAAATTTGGTTCCCTCTATTTTCTACATAATTGCGCACTTTTTTAATATAATTGGGGTTGTAGCTTATATCAATATTTTTAGGAGCGAAACGCTTATTAGAACTACTGGTAACCACTTGAAGCAAATCTTTAACAGGTGTTAAGTCATATCCATAATACCCTAATTCTGTCATATGTTGATAAAAGGAAGGAAGGTAATAGTTATATCCCCAATCACTATAAACAGTAATATCAGAGTTCTTTATTAAAAATTTAAATAATACGTTGATATCATTATTGTTTTCAGGTATTTTATCACACTTACCATCTCCCCATTGCCAAAAAGAAAAAGGAAATTCTAATACAGCATATTCTAAAACTTCATTAAAAGGAACTTCATTAAAAGTAATCTCATTAGTCGTAGCATATTCTTTTAGTAATGGAATTATATCGTTTCTTTTATGTAAAATAGTACGTTGAAATGTTTTAATTTTATCTCTACAAGTTTCATTCTTAATAGTATTTATGAAATCGTTAGTTCTAATATCTTCTGTACCGTTTATCAAAGGAGCTACGTAAGGCACAGTTACATCAATATCATTAGGGAAATTATATTTATAAATTAATGCAGTTTCTCCTCCTTTACTAATACCCGTAGAAATCCATTTATTCTTGTACAAAGATTTTAACTTCTCAACAATAAAGTGATAATCGTTTGTGGCATTATCATTTGTTAGGTATTTCCAAGGAATCTCATCAGGTCTAGATTTTCCGTACATCCTGTATTCTACAATAACTTGATTACCCTTAAAAATCTTGCTTAATTCGGTAGTTCTATTATGGGAAGCATACCCATCTGTAACCAGAATAGTAGGGGTATTATAGTCACTATGTGATATATAAATATATTGCTTAAAAGTACCTTCTTCCGGATGTTTATGATCCAAAAATTGATTTAAAATAACTTGATAAGACTCTATAAAATGATCTTCAGTTTTTATAGTATTAATTTTAGCATTAGGAAAAACTTCTTGTAGTTTACTTTTAAAAGATTTTTTATTATTATTTGTGTTACATGAAAGTAAAACAGTAATAATAAAAGTAAAAAGAAAAGCAGGTATAAACTTCATAAAATAATTTTGTATAAAACTATAGGCTTTCATTTTTTTAAATTAATACTATTTTATCTAAGAGTATGCAAATATTAAGTAGTTTAAGGGTAGATTCTATCGCAAGATTTTAAAAAACGTACATTTAGCTATGGAACAAATTGTACAAATTAATAATCAGTTTATAGAAAGCAATACATCTTTTCAAGAGTTAATAAATGAACTTAAAAAAGCATTTTCGGACAACAAGGTACAAGTACCTTTAAGGCACCATCATGATTTTACAAATCCAAAAGCAACTCAAGACTCAACCTTACTTTTAATGCCTGCTTGGAACCCAGGAAAAACAGCAGGAATAAAAATAGTTACCGTTAGTCCAGAGAACCATCAATTTAACTTACCAGCTATTCATGGAACATATATTTTGTTAAATTCTGTAAACGGAACTATTAAAGCAATTTTAGATGCTAAAAGCTTAACAGCAAAAAGAACCGCGGCTGCTTCTGCTTTAGCATCTTCTTTTTTATCAAGAAAGAACGCAGATTCATTATTAATGATAGGTACAGGAGTTTTAGCTACTAATTTAATAAAAGCGCATTGTACAGTTAGACCAATAAAAAAGGTATATGTTTGGGGAAGAAACTATGAAAAAGCGAAAAAAATAGCAAAGCAGTGTAATAGTAATATTGTAAAAGTAGTACCAGTAGAGACAATAGAAGAAAAAATAAAGGAAGTAGCTATTATATCTTCAGCAACATTATCTAAAATGCCATTAATTAATGGTGATTTATTACAAAAAGGGCAACATATAGATCTTGTAGGAGCTTACAAAAAAGATATGAGAGAAGCTGACAACTCAGCTATACTTAAATCAACAGTTTTTGTGGATACTTTTCAAGGAGGGCTTAAAGAGAGTGGAGATATTGTAATTCCATTAAACCAAGGGGTAATAGAAGAAAAAGATATTAAAGCAGATTTATTTAGGCTGTGTGCTAATAACATTTTAGCTAGGACATCAGAAGAAGAAATTACACTTTTTAAATCAGTAGGTCATGCTTTAGAAGATTTAATAGCGGCAAATTATTATTATAAACAATACATATAATGCATACGAGTAAAACATATAAAAATATTATACAAAAAACAACATTTACTATACCCAAAGATTGGATACAGATAGAAACTATCGACATGCATACTGGAGGAGAACCGTTACGAGTAATAATAAAAGGATTTCCAGACTTAGAAGGGAAATCAGTTTTAGATTATAGACGATTTTGTAAAGAAAATTATGATCATTTACGAACAGCTTTAATGTTTGAACCAAGAGGACATGCAGATATGTATGGATGTATTTTATTACCTCCAAATGATGATGAAGGAGATTTTGGTATTATTTTTTTGCATAATGAAGGGTACTCAACTATGTGTGGTCATGCCATTATTGCAATCTCTACTCTTGCAATACACATGAAATGGATAGAGGTTGTAGAAGGAGAGAATATATTGAAAATAGATGCCCCTTGCGGTAGAATTGTTTCTTATACAGAGGTGAAAAACAATGAAGTAATAGGTGTAAAATTTCATTGTGTACCTAGTTTTGTTGTTGGCTTAGATCGTACAGTAAATGTAAAAGGGCTAGGAGAAGTTACATATGATTTAGCTTATGGTGGAGCTTTTTATGCATATGTAGACATGTGTAAAAATAACTTTGATTTTAATTTATCTGCAAAAAACTATAGAAGTTTAATAAACGCAGGAATGGCTATTAAAAATGAAGTAATGTTGCAAGACCAAGAAATTTTACACCCTTTTGAGGATGATTTAAGCTTTTTATACGGAACTATATTTATTGATAACACTAAACAGGTGTCTGGTAATGATAGTAAAAATGTATGCATTTTTGCAGAAGGAGAAGTAGATAGATGCCCTACAGGATCAGGTGTTTCAGGGCGAATGGCAATTCACAAAGCAAGAAAAGAAATAGATTTTAATCAAGTAATGAGTATTGAAAGTATTACAGGTTCTACTTTTAAAGGTTCTGTAATTTCCGAAGAAAATTATGGAGCATTTAAAGCTGTAATTCCTCAAGTTGAGGGAACCGCATATATAACAGCCGTACAAACTTTTATAATAGATCCAAAAGATCCAATGAAAAAAGGATTTATACTTCGATAAACCCCAAAATATTAATTAATTTTTGTGCATTTTTTAGCTAGCCAAATATTTTCTTCTTTAGTTAAGAGAGGAGAAAGTGTTTGGTAAACTTTGCTATGGTAAGCATTTAACCAGTTTTTTTCATTAATAGTAAGTAAGTTTGCATTAATTAATGTGGTATCAATATAGCATAGTGTTAGTGGTTCAAATTCTAAAAAAATGCCAAAACTAGAAGTCTTTTGTATTTTTGAAAGAACTATATTTTCTATCCTAATACCGAATTCTCCAGAAATATATAATCCTGGTTCAATAGTTGTTAGTTGGTTTTCAAAATGTGAACTTGTACCTCTTTCAGTTACTGTAGTGCTAGCAAATCCTTGGTCTGGTTCGTGTACCATACCAAAACTACCAATACCATGTCCTGTTCCATGTGGGTAATCTAATCCATTTTTCCATAATGGAGCTCTAGCAAAAGCATCTAATTGTACTCCTGTTGTTCCTCTAGGAAAAACAAGTTGTTCAAGTCCAATATAACCTTTTAGAACAGCTGTGTATGCTGTTGTTATTTTTTTACAAGGTGTGCCTCCAAGCCAAATAGTTCTGGTGATATCAGTAGTTCCATCTTCATATTGGGCACCACTATCTAATAATAAAATATTTTCATTTTTTACAAGTAAACAATTGTCTTTAGTAGCAGTGTAGTGAATGATGGCTCCATTTTTTTTATAGCCTACAATTGTAGCAAATGACTCACCTTTATATAAATCCTGTTGTTGCCTAAAATAATTAAGTTTTTGTCCTATTTCATATTCAGAAACAACATTTTTGCAGAGTTTTTTTTCAAGCCAAATGAAAAACTTAGTTAAAGCAACTCCATCTTTAATCATACACCTTTTAGAACCTTCAATCTCAGTAATATTTTTAACTGATTTAAGAGTTTTAGCATAAGATTTTTCAGAAATAAGAATTCCTTTTAAATTAACAAAAGACTCATAATTTAAAGTAGAAAAGTCAACTATGGTTTTTTTATTATAAGTTATTTCAGATAGATAAGTTATGACTTCATCATAGTTTTTTATAAAAACATTATTAGCGTCAAAATCATTAATAACTGGGGGTGTAAATCTCTTTTTATCACAAAAAAAATAAATATCTTGTTTACCTATAAGAGCATAAGCTATAACCAAAGGGGTAAAGTCAACATCACTAGAACGAATGTTAAATAACCAGGCAATCTCATCTAATGATGAGAAGAAATAAAAGTCTACATTTTTATCTTTTAACCTTTCCTGAATTTTTCTAATTTTTGATAAAGTTGAAGCCCCACTGTATTTAATTGAATGATGGTAAATAGGTGTATTAGGTAAACTAGGCCTGTTTATCCATATATTTTTTGCAAAATTAGGTTGATTTTTAAGTTGTATGTTTTTTAAAGTTGTATGTGATGTTAAATAATTTATTTGTGATATGGAAAACAACCTAAAGTCTAAGCCAATACAAGTTTCTGTATCCAGTAAACTACATAACCAAGCTACATGTTCTGGAGCATGAGGAATAGACTGTTTATGTAGTTGTACTTCAGAAGTGTTGCACTCTTCTTCAAACTGTAAAAAATATCTAGAATCAGTCCATAAAGCAGCTCTATCTTTTGTGACAATTAGAGTTCCTGCAGACCCTGTAAAACCAGAAAAGTATTCACGAAGTTTCCAATGATCAGCTACATATTCCGATTGATGAGGGTCAGTTGATGGAATTATAAAAGCATCAATCTTTTGAATAGACATGAAATCACGCAAAGCTTTTAATCTTTCATTAACCATAATAGCTTTTTTAAGAAAAACGTTCAATGTTAAACGGTTTTATATCTAAACTTGTTTTTTTATCATTGATAATTTCAGAAACTAATTTACCCGTAGCAGGACCTAAACTCCATCCCATCATAGCGTGTCCAGCTGCTACAGTTACATTTTTAACCTTTGATAGTCTGCCTATGTAAGGTAAACCATCAGGAGAACAAGGTCGTAAGCCAGTTTCAACCTTGTTTATTTCTTCTTGATTGATGTTCAAATTGTTATAATAACTTTTACTCGCAGTAACTATGGCATGTACTCTTTTTTTGTTGACTTTGGTATTAATACCAGCAATTTCCATCATACCTCCAAAACGTGTAAATCCATTCATAGGAGTAACCGCAACTTTGGCTTCTGTTAAAATAGCAGGAATTGTAATGCCAGTATTATTTGTTACATTGATTCGATATCCCTTACCTGCTTGGATAGGAATATTAATTCCAAGTTTTTTAGCTAGTTTTTGGGTCCAAGATCCGGTGGTTAAAATAAATTCATCTGCTACAAAAGTATTGTTTCCTGTGCTAATTGATATTACTTTACCATCAGAAATATGAAAGTCTAAAACGGCTTCATTAGACAAAAAAGTAACATCATTTTGTTCTAAATATAGTTTCATTTGTTTCATATATTCATTTGGAGTCATATGAGCATCAGAATGGTAATATACCGCCCCTTTAACATTCAATTGAATATTAGGCTCTAATTTTTGAGCGTCTTCTGGAGTTAAATGCTCCACTTTTAATCCTTCTTTAATCCCAAGTTTTCCAACATTCCATTCCTCTTCTCCCATTTTATCAGTTTTGTAATACATCATCAATCCTTTATGCTGATAATGGAAATCAAAATCTTTCGAAGTCTTTATTTCCTCATATAATTCTTTGCTAAATAAATTAATGTTTTTAATAACAGGAATAGAAGCAGCTACTTTTTTATGAGTTGCTGATTGCTTAAAAAACCAAGCCCATTGTAAAAAGTCATAATCTAAACGAGGTTTAATAGACAACGGACTGGTAGAACTAAGCATCCACTTAAGTCCTTTTGTAATCATTCCAGGAGCAGCCAAAGAAACGATATGACTGGGAGTAATGATTCCTGCATTAACAAACGAAGCTCCTGAAGAAAAATCAGATTTTTCAATTACAGTTACTTTGTGTCCTTCTTTTTGAAGGTAATATGCGGTAGATAAACCTATAATTCCTCCGCCAATAACTATGCAATGTTTCAATGAGTTAATTGTTTAATGAGTTAGTGATATAATGAGTTAGTGATATAATGAATTAGTGATATAATGAGTTAGTGATATAATGAATTAGTGATATAATGAGTTGGTGATATAATGAATTAATGATATAATGAATTAATGAAATAAAGAGTTAACGATTAATTGGCTTTTGCATTTTTCCGAGCTTTTGAAACAATTTTGACTATTTCTAAAGATTCTGCCATTAAAGGTTTTAATTTTTTTTCTGGAGCTAATTTTGTGTCTTTTAATAATTCTAACCAAAACAATGTTTCGTCTGCTTCTTCAGATACGATAGACATTTTTGCAAAAAACTCTTTTTGAGAACGAGCAATACAAGCAGCTCTGTAATTTGCAGCTGTTGAAGTTACTGAACGAATTAGTTGTTTTCCTATAATTCTTGTTGCATCAGTTTTTTGAATTTGATTGTATAGTAAAATGATTTTCACTGCTAATTGTTTAGTCCTGTTTTTAATATTTTCAATAAACTCCAATTTAGTATTCATAGCTCTTTTAGTTACTAATTTACTAATTTAATGATTTAATGATTTAATGATTTAATGGTTTGATGGTTTAATGATTTAATGGTTTAATGGAATAATGCGTTAATCTTTTATTTATTCATTATATCATTCATTATATCATTCATTATTTCATTCATTATTTCATTCATTATATCATTATTTCATTCACTGAGCTATTGAATTAAATTACTTGAAAACCATGTGCATACGGATCATCTTCATCATCGATCATAATGTTGTTATACCCATATACTTTCGCCCATCCTTGAATACTCGGAATAATAGCTTGTTTACCATCTAAAGTAGTTTCTTTTTCTACTCTACCAATAAATTTACTTCCAATAAAACTTTCATGAATAAATTCTTCACCGAGTTGCAACTTTCCTTTAGCATATAGCTGCGCTAAACGAGCAGAGGTTCCTGTACCACATGGACTTCTGTCAATCGCTTTATCACCATAAAAAACAGCATTTCTTCCCGATGAGGTTGGGTCAATTGGATTTCCTGTCCATAACATATGAGTTACATCTCTGATTGTATCATTTTCTGGATGGATAAACATATTAGGGTATTTTTTATTAATACGGTCTCTAATAACCTGAGAGTATTGAATAATTGTAGAAGCAGTAAAATCGTGAACTCCTGAAAAGTTTTTTTGAGGATCTACAATTGCATAATAATTTCCTCCATAGGCAACATCAAAAGTAATGTTTCCTAATTCAGGACAGTCTATCGTAAGTCCTTCTGCGGCCAAATAACTTTTTACATTGGTTAGTCGAACCCAATCTACTTTTTTACCAGTTTGTTGGTATTCGATTTCAACCAATCCAGCAGGAGCTTCCATTTTAATCTTCCCAGGTATTTTAGGGTTCACTAAGCCTTCTTCAATAGCTATAGTAATTGTTCCAATGGTTCCATGACCACACATAGGTAAACATCCAGAAGTTTCGATAAATAAAATAGCAAAATCATTGTCTGGGTTATGAGGAGGAAATAAAATGGAACCGCTCATCATATCATGACCACGAGGTTCAAACATTAAACCTTTACGAATCCAATCATATTCTTTAAGGAAGTGTTGGCGTTTTTCGCTCATGTTATTGCCTATTAAATTAGGCCCTCCACCAGCAACTACCCTAACGGGGTTACCACAAGTATGTGCATCAACACAAAAAAAAGTTTTTTTCATCTTAAATTGAATCGCCAGCTTGTATTCTGTTGTAGAAAAAACCCTTCAAATTTTTCTATTTGGAAAGACGAAGCTGGCTTTATTTCAATTTCTTTAGATGCCCCAAAAGTAAGGTTTTGGAATCAGATATTTTCTAAAGAAATTATTAAAATTTGTTATATTATTTGTTCTTTTGTTAGTGTACCGTTAATAGAACGTAAAATTAGTAAGGGGTTTTCGTTTTTTAGTGCTTCCGGTAATATCTTGTTGGGCCAATCTTGATAACTAAAAGGACGTACCCAACGTTTAATAGAGTTAATTCCTACTGCTGTGAATCGACTGTCTGTAGATGCAGGATAGGGACCTCCATGAACCATTGAAGGGCACACTTCTACGCCAGTAGGAACACCGTTAAAAATAATTCTTCCAACTCGGTTCTGTAAGGCAGCAATTACAGTTGGGTAGTTTGCTACTTCGTCGTCATCAGAAATAACAGTTCCAGTAAGTTGTCCTTCTAAATTTGAAATTATTTCTTCTAACTGTTTCTCGTTTTCACACTGTACTACCATAGAATAAGGACCAAATACTTCTTGGTGTAAAGTTGGATTGTCTAAAAAAGTGTTTCCTTCAACTGTTGTAACTACTTGAGATGCATAGTTGGCTTGTGTTTCTTCTTTATGGTTGGCAACTACAGTTAAGCCTGCTTGAGCAATCGCTTTGGTTTTGTTATGCTCATATGCTCCAATAATGTTAGGATGTAGCATACAAGTTGGATTGATTTCCACAATTTTTTTAGCTAAAGAGCTAATAAAACTATCCAAACCATCACTTTTTATTCCTAAGATTAACCCGGGATTTGTACAAAATTGCCCCGTACCCAACGTAATAGAATTAGCATAAGTAGTTGCTAAGTTTTCGGCTCTATTTTGCAATGCTTTAGGAAGCATAACAACTGGGTTAATACTTCCCATTTCAGCAAATACAGGGATTGGCTCTTCTCGTTTGGCAGCCAAATCTAACAAAGCTCTACCGCCTCGGATGCTCCCTGTAAAGCCAACAGCTTTTACCTTTGGATGTGCCACTAATTGCTGCCCTACTTCAATACCACTCGAATTTAAGTTAGAAAAAACACCATTCGGCATTCCTGTTTTTTCTGCGGCATTAATAATAGCCGAAGCTATAAGTTCACCTGTACCTGCATGCATTGGATGCGACTTAACTATTACAGGGCAACCAGCAGCTAAAGCTGCTGCGGTATCTCCACCCGCTGTAGAATAAGCAAGAGGGAAATTACTAGCACCAAAAACGACTACGGGACCTAAAGGGATATTCATTTTTCGTAAATCGGACTTAGGGTTTGGTTCTCTATCTGGAACAGCAGTATCAATAGTAGCCTCTACCCATGAGCCTTCTTCCACTAAATCAGCGAAAGAGCGTAATTGAAAGACAGTTCTTCCTCGTTCTCCTTTTGCTCGCCCTTCAGGCAAACCAGATTCAGCACAATACGTTTGTATCAATTCATTATCTAAGGCTAAAATTTCATCAGCAATAGCATTTAAAAATTCAGCTTTTCTTTTACCAGAAATAGTCTGGTACTCTTTAAAGGCAATTGCCGCTAAATCGACAGCATCATTAATTTCTTTTGGAGTCGCTTCAGTAAAAATAGATTTATTTTCCTGATTAGATTCAGGATTGAATGTTTTGTACGTCTTATGGCCTGAGGCAACTAATTGGTTTCCTATGTGGTTTTTTCCTGTAATCATGTTCAAAGAATTAATGAATTAATGAGTAAATGAATTAATGAGTAAATGAGTAAATGAATTAATGAGTAAATGATGAAGCTTTAAATTGCAAACGATTTATAATCAGGTAATGTAGGTCTGTTTTTTAAGCCAGTTTTAATTACCTCTAAAACCTGTTTACGTTCTTCACCAATTAAAGGTAACCTAGGTGCTCGCACATTTTCAGTACCAATACCTGTCGCTACTTCTGCTAGTTTTATGTTTTGTACTAATTTAGGGTTTATATCTAACTCTAACAACGGTAAAAACCAACGATAAATTTCTAAAGCTTCTTGTATGCGTCCAGCTTTTTGTAGTTCATAAATAGCGACGGTTTCTTTAGGAAAAGCACAAACCAACCCTGCAATCCATCCATCAGCTCCCATTAATAGACTTTCTAAAGCTAGTGTATCAACACCTGTCATTATTTTTAAACGATCTCCAAAACGATTTTTAATTCTAGTTACGTTAGAAATATCCCTGGTAGATTCTTTTACAGCTTCGATGTTGTTGCATTTTAATAATTCGTCAAACATATCTAGTGTAACTTCAATTTTATAGTCTACAGGGTTGTTATATACCATAATTGGAAGCGATGTATTAGTTGCAACCGCTTTGAAATATTCAACAGTTTCTCTATCTCCAGACTTATAGCGCATAGGAGGGAGCATCATTAATCCCTTAGCACCATCTTCTTCCGCTTTTTGAGCGGCTTCGATGGCTCCCTTAGTCGTTTGTTCAGCTATGTTTATTAATACCGGAACTTGGTTATTAACTAATTGAACCGTAGTTTTTGTAAGTGTTCTTTTTTCGTCATCAGACAATGTACTGGCCTCTCCTAAAGTGCCACCTAATACGATTCCATGCACACCAGCATCAAGCTGCGCTTTTATGTTTACTTCAAACATTGGTAAGTCTAAAGTATCATTATTTGTAAATTTTGTTGTCACCGCTGGCATTACACCCTTCCAATTTATACTCATCGTAATATTGTTTTTTTATTGCAAAGTTATGTGTAAGGAACAGAGAGTTTTAGTTTCAAATTATCTTAAAATAATACTATATTACCCTGTTGTGTATTTTTGTATGTATTTATTAATAGTATTTGCATATTTTTGATTGAGAGTAGTAATTTTATTCATGAAAGTTTTACCTTTTAAAATACCAAAAACTCAAAATATTGGATTAATTTATCAAGAAGATAAAGAACAATATTTTTATGATAAGTTTCACCAGCATGAAGAAATACAGTTGTGTATAATAGTGAAGGGCGAAGGGACATTGGTTGTTGGTGATACAATTAATAAATATGCATCAGGAGATGTTTTAGTGATAGGAAGTAACTTACCACATGTTTTTAAAAGTGATGCTTCTGTTATTAAAGAATCTTTTATGATTTCGCTTTTTTTTACAAAAGATTCGTTTGGAAAGAGTTTTTTCTTGCTGGATGATTTTAAAGAGTTAACTCCTTTTTTTGAGAAAACGACTACAGGGATTAAACTTCTTGAGAATAGAGAAACAGTGATGAACCTTTTATTACCGTTACAGAAATCAACGAATCTCGATCGGTTTATAGGGCTACTTAAAGTGTTAAAAATATTAGTAAATTCAAAAACAACTGAATTGGCTAACTTCATTTATCCAAAGAAGTATACCGATAACGAGGGGAAGAGAATGCGTAATGTAATGGATTTTACAATGAATAACTTTGATAAAAATATAGACTTATACGAAATTGCTGAAAAGGCAAACATGACTCCTAATGCTTTTTGTAGGTATTTTAAGCAGCGTACAAATAAGACATATTTTACTTTTTTAAATGAGTTACGAATAGAAAATGCCTGTAAATTATTAGTTTCAGATAAAAGTCAACCAATTAGTTCTATAGCCTACAGATGTGGTTTTAATAATTTATCTAATTTTAATAGGAAGTTTAAAGAAGTAAAAAATGTAAGTCCCTCTACGTTTAAGAAAAATAATTGATCTTAAATGCTTTATTTAAGTTAAAACTCGCCTTATTTTTAAAATTTAACATAAAATATAATATCTCTTAACTATATTTGGAGTTCTTTTACTATTAACAAAATTTATGGGGGGAAGAATTGCTACTATTACTTTTTTATTTTTATGCGTAATCTATAGAGTTTCAGGACAAGAAACATTACCTATTTACGCCGATTATTTATCAGACAATGTTTATTTATTGCACCCAGCAGCTGCTGGTATAGGAGATTGTGGAAAAATAAGATTAACCGCACGCCAACAATGGTTAGGAGTAGACGATGCTCCTGCTTTGCAAACAGCAAGTTTTCATGCAAAATTAGGAGAATACTCTAATACAGGACTTGGAGTAATTCTTTTTAATGATAAGAATGGATATCATTCACAAAAGGGCGTCCAAGGTACCTATGCTTATCATATAGATATGGGGAATGAAAACCTTTTTAACCAACTATCTTTTGGATTGTCTTTTTCTGTGGTTCAGAATGAAAGAGATCAAAGAACTTTTGTAAATGATCCTACAGTAAGTCAGGTTATAGAAAGTGATTTTTATTTTAATGCCGATTTTGGGATGGCATATCATAAAAATGGATTGTCATCTTATCTTACTGTAAAAAACATTTTTTTATCAGCAAAGAATAATTTAAATCCAGATTTTGAATCATACAATCTTAGAAATTATATTCTGGGCGGAGGGTATTTTTTTGGAGATAGGGAAAAGTTACAATTTGAGCCCTCATTAATGTTTCAATATAAAGAACAAACTGAAGAAAAAATAGCGGATATAAATTTCAAAGTATACAAAACGCTAAATGCAACTCAGTTATGGGCTGCCTTATCTTACAGAAGGAGCTTTGGAGGCAATGTTTTTGGAGATTCTCAATATATAACACCTATAATAGGGGTTAATTATAAAAAGTGGATGTTTTCATATACCTATACACAACAAACAGGAGATGTGGTATTTTCTAACGGAGGTTTTCATCAATTATCATTAGGAATCAACTTATTCTGTATTAAAAGAAGAGCTGCTGCCTGTCCTAATATCAATGGAAGTTTTACGTATTAAAAATCCAAGAAGCTTATTGTGCTATTTGTATAGTTTTTCAACATAGATTTTAAAACATCAGCCTCTTTGTTAATATAAAATGTATTTTTGGAGATTTTATTATTGTTGTTCAGTAAATTTTGTTGTAGTAAAACATTTTTTACCTGTCTGGCTACAGCCTCACCAGAATCGATAATTGTTACATTTTTACCCGTAATTTTTTGTATTTGAGGTAATAAATAAGGGTAATGAGTACACCCTAAAACAATATAGTCACATTTTTTATCTAGCATCGGCGTTAGGTACTTTTTTAGTAAAAAAGTCATCTTATCAGAATAGATATTGCCATTTTCTATAAGTTCAACTAATCCTTCTCCTACTTGTTCAATAATGTTAATTTGATCGTTTAAGCTCGAGGTTGTTTTTTCAAACAAAGCACTATTTAGCGTACCTTTAGTAGCTAATATGCCAATAGTACCCGTTTGGGTTTGTAAGGAAGCAGGTTTTATCGCAGGCTCTATACCTATAAAAGGTATTTTATAATTAGACCTTAGGTATTCAATCGCATTCGTAGTAGCTGTATTACAAGCAACAACTATAATTTTGGCCCCTTTCTCAATTAAAAATTCGGTGTTTTTAATTGATAAATTAACTATTTCTTGTGTTGATTTTTGACCATAAGGAGCATTCTTACTATCAGATAAATAAATAGTATCTTCTTGTGGGAGTAGTTGATGGATTTCTTTCCAAATAGACGTACCACCAATACCAGAATCAAAAATACCAATTGGTTGTTGTGTAATCGTTTTCATACGTATAACAAAAATAAAAATCCTGCTGTTTAAACAGCAGGATTTTTATATAAATATATTGTGATTTATTAGAATCCTAATTTAGCTCTAACCGCATCGTAAATATCTTCTCCTTTGTCGTAAACGATCAAACCTTTACCAGGAGCAGCATCTAAAACATAAATAATTCCTTTTTCAGCAGCTACAGCTTTAATTGCATCTTCAGCTTTCTTTAAAATAGGAATAGTTTTTTCTTGGTATTTTTTTTGCATTTCCTTACCCGCAGTTTGTTCTGCCTGGCTAATTCTCAATCTTTCTTGTTGAACTTCAACAGCTCTTTTTTGGTTAACTTCTTGTGTTTGACTTTTACCTTCAGCTTCGTATTTCTTCATCTTAGCCTCTAGTTTCTTATACATAGTTTCAATGTCGTCACGGTATGTTTTATTAAGCTTTTCTAATTCTGCTTTCATAGCTTTGGTAGCAGGCATTTCAGCTAATAATTTATCAGTGTTAATATGTGCAGTTTTTTGTGCATTCGCCACACCACCTAATCCAATCGTAAAAATTGCAACTAATAATAACGTTTTTAAATGTTTCATCTTTGTTTAATTTAATTAATGTTATTTTATTCTTGATTTATTTGTTCTCTTTTGTTTCTTCTTCTTTTTTCTTTCTTGCTTCTTCCTGAGCTTTTAACAACGCTTTTCTCTTCTCTTGCAAAAGCTTTCTTTTGTTCGCTCTTTCTTCTAAACGTTGTTTTCTTTTTTCTTCAATTTGCTTAATTTTAGCAAGCCTATCAGCTTCTTTTTTCTTTTTTAAATCTTCTCTTTTAGCTAATTTTTCTTTTTGTTCATCACTTAAATCATCATTTTTAAGTAAGGCTTTTTTAGCTTCTATTTTATCTTTTTTAGCTTGTCTTTTTTGATCAATGTTAATCATTTGAACAATAAGGTCGCTAATATCGTGTTTTTTGTTGGAATATAGCATAACTAAATCGCTAGATTTGTCAAAAACAAAGTCGTACTTTTTTCTAGAAGCAATAGTCTGTACAGCGTTGTATACTTGGTCTTGCACAGGTTTAACCAATTGCTTTCTTAAGTTGTACATATCGCCATTTGGGCCAAAATATAAAGACTCTAATCTTCGTAAAGATTCTTGCTTTATGCTAATGTCTTCTTCACGCTCTTCGATTAAATCTTTAGTTAAAATGGCTTTCTCATTTGTTAAATCAGTTTTTAAAACTTCAATAGCACGAGCCTCTTTGTCTAATCTAGTTTTCCATTTTTCAACTTTTGCATCGAGAGAGTTTTGTGCTTCTAAGTATGCAGGGATACTTTGAAGAATATACTCCATGTCAATATAAGCTATGCGTTGATTTTTTTGGGCAACGGTTATACTTGCTATAAGTAAAAGAACGATTGATAAAATATTTTTTTTCATCTTGTATAATGTGTTTAGAAAAAACCGTGCCAAAACCCAGACGCATTATAAATGCATGATTTTAGAACTGTCTTCCAATTATAAAATGCGTTTGCCAACCTGATTTTTGAGTTAACCCAGGTAACGGATCGAAACCATGTGCGAAATCGATACCTAATAATCCAAATGCAGGCATGAATATACGAACACCTACTCCAGCTGAACGTTTAAGTTTAAACGGATTAAATTCACTAAAATTGTCGTAAGAGTTACCTGCTTCTAAGAATCCAACTGTATATATAGAAGCAGAAGGTTTATCTGTAATAGAGTAACGTAATTCTAGCTGAAATTTGTTGTAAATAGCTCCACCATCGAGAGAAGAAATACGGTTGTTTTCATATCCTCTTAAACCAATAGTTTCACGACCATCTAATTGTCCTTGAGCAATACCATCACCTCCAACAAAATATCGTTCAACAGGAGTTAATCCTAGTTTGTTATTATAAGAACCTAAGTATCCCATTTCAAAATTAGACATTAATACTAATTTGTTTGCTAACGATGTATACCATTTACCTTTTGCAGATATTTTGTAATACTCTAACCATTTGTATTTATCAGCTAAATAAGCTTGTCGTTCATCTGCTGTTGGGTTGGTAGGTTCTGTATAGTCTTTTCCGTTAACTAAAGAATAAGGAAAAGTAGCTTTTGCTTTTAATGTAAATTCTGAACCGTAAGTTGGGAAAATTAAACTCGGACCAGCAGAATTACGACTTAAGGCTACTGTATAGGCTAGGTTGTTTAAGTCTCCTTGGCTAAGTATATTGTTAGATGAACCTACTCGGTATCCATAATCTTGTAACTCAATTCTTTGATAACTTATGTTTTGTGAAAGCGTAAAATAATCGTCAGGCCATTTTAAACGCTTACCAAGTCCTATAGAAGCTCCAATAATACTCAAACTTTCATCTTTGTTTACGTCGTAAGTTGTGTAGTCAAAACGATACTGATTTGATAGGTACACAGAAAAAGATAATGATTGAGGTGTTTTACCTCCTAACCAAGGTTCGGTAAAAGAGAAACTATAGGTGTTATATGTTCTACTAGCTTGCAAACGTAATGATAGCTTTTGTCCATCTCCCATTGGCAAGGGTTTGTATGCTTCTTTGTTAAAAAGGTTTCTAACAGAAAAGTTGTTAAAAGAAAGTCCTAATGTACCAATAAAAGAACCACCACCATAACCACCTTGTAGTTCTATTTGACTTCCTCCTTTTTCAACTACAGAAAAATCGATATCAGCTGTTTTATTTTGATAATTAGGTTTAACGTCTGGAGTTACATTGGTATCGAAAAACCCTAATTGTCCAATTTCACGAATAGATCGAATAATGTTTTCACGGCTAAATAAATCTCCTGGTTTAACACGCAATTCTCTGTAAATTACATGATCGTTTGTTTTATCGTTTCCTGTTACTGTCACTTTTTTTATCGTTGCAGGTTCGTCTTCTCTAATACGAACTTCAACTGTAATAGAGTCGTTTTCTACTTTAGTTTCTACAGCATTTACTTGAGAAAACAAGAATCCATTATTATGATATAATGTTTGAATGTCTTGAGAAGTAGGGGTACCATCACCAGAAATACGTTCTTTTAAAACTTTTCCGTTGTAAATATCTCCTTTGTCAATTCGTAAAATATTACTTAATTGTTCGTCTGTATATTCTTTGTTTCCGATAAAAACAATTTCATTAAAGCGGTATTGACGACCTTCTTCAACTTCAATTTCAAGATTTATAGTATTGTCATCATTCCAAACAACTTTGTCAGATAAGATTCTAGCATCTCGGTACCCGTTTTCACTATACTTGTCTAGAATACTATTTAAGTCTTTTTTATAATCGTCTAAAATATATTTTGAAGCTTTCCAAAAACGACCAAAAATTTTACGTTTAGTGTTTTTCATAGCACCGCGTAAAGTGGCATCAGACATGGCTTTGTTACCTGTAAAATTAATTTCTTTAATTTTTACTCGGTCACCTCTATCAATAAAAATAGCCATGCTAACAGTATTGACATCAGAGGTATCTCTTTTGGTGTCTAAGGATACTTTTGTTTTTAAGAAACCTTTGTCGGTATATTTCTTTTTAATAAAGTTACGGGTAGTTACGATAAGGTTGTCCGTAACCATAGTTCCCTTTTTTAGTTCGGTTTCTTTTTTTAACTCTTTAATTTGAGATTTTTTTACGCCCGAAATACTAACAGTAGTTAACTGAGGTAATTCAGTTACGTCAAATTGAAGATAAACAGTTTCCCCATCGCGTTTAGATAAATACACATTTACTTCACTAAATTGTTTACTTTCGTATAACTTTTTAATAGCGCTAGTAAGCTTGTCACCAGGCAATTTAATTGGCTGTCCTTCAGTTAAACCAGTATATATTCTTACTGTTTGTTCGCTAAATTTTTGCAATCCAGTTACAGTTATGCCTCCTAAAATATATTCCTTTCCTTTTTCATAGGAAATAACATTTGTGACAGTACTGTCTTTAGGAGTTATGTTTTGTGCTTGAGTACTCACCGCAAAAAGGGTGATAAAAAATACTAGTAAATACGAATATTTATTCATTGGTTTCAATCTGTTCACTGGTTTTTCCAAATCTTCTTTCTCTGTTTTGATAATCAATTATTGCGTCATAAAGGTGTTGTTTCCTGTAATCAGGCCATAATACATCGGTAAAATGTAATTCGGCATAAGCCATTTGCCAAAGTAAATAATTGCTTATTCTTTGTTCCCCACTTGTACGTATCATTAAATCAACATCGGGCAAATTAAACGTATATAAATGATTATTTATAATTTTCTCGTTAATTTTTTCAATTTCTATCTCGTTATTAACAACTTTTTTTGATATGTTTTTGATAGCGTTAACAATTTCTTCTCTCGAACCGTAGCTTAAAGCGAAGGTCAATGTAATTTTAGTATTGTTTTTAGTTTCATCAATAACTTTGCTCAATATTTTTTGAGCACTGTTAGGTAAGTTGGTTAAATTACCAATAGCATTAACCCTAACATTTTTACGTTGAAATTCAGGAAGTTCTTTTTTAAGGGTAGATACTAGTAAGCTCATTAAAGCATCGACTTCTAACTTTGGGCGATTCCAGTTTTCGGTAGAAAAGGCATACAAGGTTAAAAACTTAACTCCCAGTTCAGAAGCGGTGTCAGCTGTTTCTCTAATGGCTGTTAAAGCATTTCTATGTCCAAAAACACGTTGCATTCCTTTACCTTTTGCCCATCTACCATTACCATCCATAATAATGGCTATATGGTTTGGTACTTTTTGTAAATCAATGCGCTGTAGTTTTTCTTCCATAATTATTCTGCTATTCCACCAAAGCAAGGTGGTCTTCCAAAGGTATATACAATAGAAACGCCTGAAAACATATACCAGTCATCTCCGTTACCTCCAAAGTTTAATGAGTTTATTTCGTCTGTTGTAAAGTCTATATCGTCTACAAATGTAAATCGTACACCTGTTTCAAAAGCGATAGCAAAATTATCGGCTAATCTTCCTTTAATTCCTATACCTACGGGTAGAGTGTAAGAAAATTTATTCTTTAAAAGTATTGTGTTAATAGAGGAAGTAGGTTCTGGACTTTTATAGTTAAAAGCAGCAACTTCAGCTAAAATATAAGGAGTAAACGTTGTGCTATAATCGTTAATGTTATATTCAAAAAAATTAAATTCTACACCTGCAGCAAATTCATGAATGGTATTAGAGAAGCTAATGTTTCTACTTTGACGAAAAACATTATCGGCATCTTTGTCATTGCCAGAAACAGGAATATAAGTATAGGTTCCTCGCAAGGCAATTCTAGGGTTTAAATTGTATTTGTATACAAGTCCGCCCGCAAACTCATTTGGGTATATGTAATTAGTACGACCTATGTCACCGACATAGTTAGAACCACCGGCAAAAAAACCAATTTCGTGTGTTTGCGATTGTAAAGGTGTTACTACACAAGCCAATAATATTAATAAAATAAGTCCTCTCATTGTAAAATAGCGTGCAAATATAGGGAATTGAATTTGCTTTAAAAAGTTAATAATCCGTCTTTTTGATTAACTTTTTTTTTACGATTTTATTGTAATTACTATCGTTATAACGATTCATTTCGTACATCTTCTCCCCATAAAAGTTTTCCTCGCAAGGTATTTAAATAAGATTGATTTTTAGGCAAAACACTTTTTATGGTAAAAGGAGCTTTTTGTATTCTTATTTTTGTGTCTAAAGGAACCGTCGTAATACGAGAATCTAAAGAAATTAAAAAATCTTTTTCTCTGGCGCTAACTTCCAGAAGAATATCCGTGTCATCAGGAATTACCATTGGGCGCGCATTTAAATTGTGTGGTGCAATAGGCGTAATAACAAAACTTTTTGAATTTGGTAAAATTACAGGCCCATCACAGCTAAGTGAATACCCTGTAGAACCTGTTGGTGTTGCTATTATTAATCCGTCTGCCCAATAATTTGTTAAATACTCAGTATTTAATGAGGTTTTAATACCAATCATAGAGGTTGTGTTTCTTCTAGCAATGGTAACTTCATTAAGTGCAAAGTTAAGTTCAGTAAAATCTTCTGTAGCAGGAGATGTTTCAATTTGTAATAAAGAACGTTCTTGAAGTGTGTATTCTTTTTTTAACATTAAATTTATTGCTTCTTCAATTTGATCTTTTTGAATGGTAGCTAAAAAGCCTAAGCGACCCGTATTAATTCCCATAATTGGAATGTCTAAATCTCTAATATAGGTTACGGCTCTTAAAATAGTACCGTCTCCACCTATGGTAAACATCACATCAAAAGTATTTGATAAATCATTAAAATGTGTATAGGTAGGATATTTTTTGTTTAGCGAATTGTTTTCAATAAATAAAGTATAAAATTGTTGTTCAAAAAAAACAACAATGTTGTGTTTTTCTAAAATAGCTAAAAGAATTGTGACTTCTTTTTCTGCAAGAGTGGTATAAGCTTGTCCGTAAATAGCGACTTTTTTCACTTTTAAAATGTTGTTTGGTTGTTGAAAAAATTACATATCCAAGTACTTCCTTAAATAGGCAACTCTGTCTTTAAGTTCTTCTAAATAAAAATCATCCTTATGCTGCGTAATAACGTTGTAGCCATACCTGCGAAATGTTTGAATGATTTCATTTATTTCTTCAGAAACAATTTTAAGAGTAACTTCAATATTGTTTATGTTTTCAGAAGAAATGTACGCGCCCAAAAGTTTGCCGTTGCTAGATTCTACTATTTGAGCAACTTGACTCATAGAGTAATCTGTTTTGTTCTTATCAACAATTAAAGTATCACTCTCGTTATGTAAAAAAGGACTGTTCGCAAATGCATCTAAAATATCACTTAGTTCGTAATATCCTACATAATGCATGTTCTTATTTAGTACAGGAATTAAATTCGAGTCGTTATCAGCAAACAATGCTATTAAGTCAAGTAATGTAGCATTTTCATTAGTGTAAAAATGATCTAATAAGTAAACGTATTCTCTAAGGGTTCCATCGTTGTTTTCAAGAGTTTGAATATCGCTTTCGGGTAAACAACCTATTAGCCTGTTATTTTCAACAACAGGAATATGGGTTATAGGTAAATCATTGCACAGCTTTTGAGCACTTTTTACAGTGCTGTTGAGTGAGAGTGCTTTTATTTCTTTTAATATAAAATCGTTGATTTTCATTACTACGAATATAGTTTAAAATGTTGGAATGCGTTACCTTTGTAGTCTAATTTTATAGCATGACAAAGTTAAGTGTTAATATTAATAAAATAGCTACACTTCGTAATTCTAGAGGTGGTAATGTACCCAATTTACTTAAAGTAGCAACCGATATACAAGATTTTGGAGCGGAAGGAATTACCATTCACCCAAGACCAGATGAACGCCATATTCGTTACCAAGATGCTTATGATTTAAAATCAATTGTAACAACCGAATACAATATTGAAGGAAATCCAATTGATAAATTTAAGCAAATGGTGTTAGAAATTAAGCCTACGCAAGTAACATTGGTGCCTGATAGTGTTGATCAACTTACATCAAATGCAGGCTGGGATACTATTACACATCAATCGTATTTAAGAGAGGTAATTGCTGAATTTAAGGAAGCGGGAATTAGAACGTCAATTTTTATTGATACAGATTTAAAACTCATTGAAGCTGCAGCAAAAACAGGAGCTGATAGGGTGGAATTATATACGGAAGAATTTGCGACACAGTACGAAAAAGGAAACAAAGAGGCAGTAAAACTGTATGCAGAAGCTGCTGTTTTAGCCAATGAAGTAGGGTTAGGAGTTAATGCTGGTCATGATTTAAGTTTAGATAACATTCAATTTTTTAAACAAAATATTCCTTACTTGGCTGAAGTATCTATTGGTCATGCACTAATTTCTGAAAGTCTGTATTTAGGCTTGGAAAATGTTGTGAATATGTATTTACATCGTTTGCAATAATTATGGAAATAATACATTCAAAAATAGTTGGAGAGGGACACCCGTTACTTATTTTGCACGGGTATTTTGGAATGGGAGACAATTGGAAGTCACTTGCTAATAAGTTTGCAGAAGATGGTTTTGAGGTGCATTTGATAGATCAGCGAAATCATGGACGAAGTTTTCATGCAGAGGCTTTTGATTATGAATTATTGGTTGGCGATTTGTATCGCTATATACAGTATTATAATCTCGATAAGGTAGATTTATTAGGGCACTCTATGGGAGGGAAAACAGCAATGTTGTTTGCAACTGAATATCCTGAGCTGGTGAATAAGTTAATTGTAGCCGATATTTCTCCAAGAATGTACCCACCGCATCATCACGAAATTTTAGCAGCATTAAATTCTGTAGATTTTTCGGTGCAAACCTCACGTAAGTTAGTAGATGAAAAGCTGGCTGAGTTAATTCCAGAAAAAGGAGTCCGTCAGTTTTTAGCTAAAAATGTATACAGAAAAACGAAAGATGAATTGGCGTTTCGTTTCAATTTAAAATCGTTAACAGAAAACAATAATGAGGTAGGGGTGGCATTGCCTTCTTTTACAATTTTTGAGGGAGAAACATTGTTTTTACGTGGGGCAAATTCTGGGTATATTTCAAAAGAGGATGAACCGTTAATTCAAGCACACTTTCCAAAGGCAGTGATAAAAACTATAGCTAATGCTGGGCATTGGCTTCATGCTGAAAATTCAAAAGACTTTTATAAAGAAGCGTATCTTTTTTTAACATAAGAAAGCGAGGAGAATTTATTACTTCCTCCTCGCAAAAAAAAACTCTCACCCCCACCGGCGAAAAACAAAAAATTAAATAGGGAAATCTCTGTTTATTTTATCAATTAAGCTGTTTATATTACTGCTGGTAGCTTGTTGTTCTTTCATATAGTTGAAAAAGACATCTACAATTGCTTTTTCAATAGTTAAATTTTTTCTTTTACCAGAATATACTTTCTGTATGGTTTCTAAGGAAAAATTATGACCTTTTTTGCTCAGGTAGTTTTTTACCTTCTCGCGATATTTTGGTGGTTTAATTTTTTCTAATTCTTTTCGTTGTGTAGCAGTTATCATAAAAACTCAAGTTGTTTTTTAGAAGGAAATAGCACTTTTTAAATTATATTTGTACGTATCCTGTACTTGTTACGGAGTAAAAATACAAACAAAAATCTAAATACACAAACAAAATTAAGTAAAAATTAGAAAAAAGTTATTTTCAATGAGCGATTTTGTAGATGAAACATATAAGAGAGTAGAAGAGATTATTAATTATAATCGGTTGAATATTAGGTCTTTTGAGGAGGTTATTGACGTGTCTAACAATTCTATTGGTACAGCAATACGAAGAAAATCGTCATTTAAAAGTAATGTGTTAAACAAAATTCTACACTCTTTTCCTGAAATAAATCCAACTTGGTTGCTCACAGGAAAAGAAGAAATGTTGTTAAAAGGAACTAATGAACCTTCTTCAGCCTACAAAATAAAAGATATAAACAGTCGTGTAAAAGACAGTTTGTTATACCTGCTAGAAGAAGATAAAGATGTTAAGGAAATAATTGCTTTTCAAGTGGCAGAAGTTCTGAAAAAATAACTGCTAATAGTAACCTTAAAATTTAATCTTCATTTTTAGTTAAGCTTTCTAAAGCATAATACAACCTGTTTTGTGCGTTGCCTTGCGAACCAAAGATAGAGCGATATACTTCACCATCAGGAGTTAGTAGTACCCACTGTGGCGTTCCTTCCGAATTAAAAAAATCATACATTTTGTGGTTGTTATCTATATAAATAGGAAAGGGCAACTCATTGATGGTAAAAATACTTAGAATACCATCTTTGGTAATATTGTTACTGCCAAAATTACTATGAATACCAATAACTTCAATATCCTCGTATGCTCGCTTTAACTTGTAGGCTAGTGGAATGGCTCTACCTGTACAACCCAAGCAAGCATTGTTGTAAAACAACAGTAATAGAATTTTGTTAGCATACTTTTCAAGTAAATCAACTTCGTTATGATAAAAATCAGTGACCTTTATGGAGGTTACAATTTTGCCAGTATTCATTTAGGTTTTTAATTGAAGTTTTAGCAAAGTTATTTAAAAAGAAGAAGTTTTTAATTCTCTACAAGCTAAAAACATTCTTTAGCTCGTAGAGTAGGGTTAGTTACTGTAGGTTTTTACCCAATGTGTATACTTTATTTAGCCACAAATTTCTTTGTTCTATGGTTGAATCTTTTATTACTGATAAGAAAGTGGTTTTAACAGGTGTAATACCGCAAAATTCTAAGGTTCCTTTTTTAAACTGTCTAATAGCAGGTCTTTTCATAAAAAGATAATCATACCAATTAGGCGTATCAGAAGTTATAATAAGTCGAGCAGTTTTACCCTTTAGAAGCTTTTCAGGAAAAGGTTTTCCTTCAATAGGTTGAAAAGTAATTCCTGGTAAAAAAGCTCTGTCAATAAAACCTTTCATTATTGCAGGGTAGCCTGCCCACCAAATAGGAAAGACCCAAACAATATGATCTGCTTTTTTAATTTTAGCCAAAGAAGTTGCCAAATCAGGTTCCAGTTCCATTCTTTTTCGATACCCAAATTTAAGATTCGGGTTAAAGTTGAGGTCGGCTATAGTAATTTCTTCAATAGTAGCGTCAGTTTCCAAAGCACCTTTTTTGTAAGAAGCCGCTAGTGCATGGTTAAAACTTTCTTTATCTGGATGTCCGTTTATTAATAAAATATGCTTCATAATTATAGTTAAGATTAGGAAGCAAAGTACGGGTGGTTTTAGAAGCTTAAAAAGGACAATTGTCTAATAAAAAACCGATTTTCTAATTCGGCTCAAATGTCGTTGCGTAATGCCTAAATAAGAAGCAAGGTATTGCAGAGGTATGGTTTGTAAATAGCTAGGGTGTGTTTCTAGTAGTTTTTTATAACGGTTTTCAGCACTTTCATTTTGTAGTACAAAAATTCTGTTTTCAAGATTTATGTATTCTTGCTCTGCAAAAATTTTAAAAAGGCGTAACCAGTTGGTGCTTGAGTTTTCTAGCGTTACAAATTGTTTTTTGGTAATACTGTAGAGTTCCGCATCGGTTAGTGCCTGAATGTTTTCATTGGTCTTTGTTTGGGAAATAAACGATGAATACGCAGTAAGAAATGAGTTTTCTGATAAAAAACAATACGTAACTTCTTTTTCATCTGAAGAATGATAAAACGACCTAAAAATACCGGAAGTAATAAAAGCTACTTCTTTACACGTGTTTCCTTCTTGAATAAAAAAATCTCCTTTGTTCAGTTTTTTGTAGCTAACTAAACTTACAAAGTTGTCTATTTCTTCTTTAGTAAGAATGTTATATGAGGCTAAGTGTTTTTTGAGCATTTTATTGTTTTGGTTAAAAATAAGACGAAGTTAAAAGAAAAATCCATCAAAAATTAAAACAAAATTTTAAACCTGCCAAAACAGCAGGTTTCTGTTTTTGGTATGGTTGTGGTAAAGTATAATAAAGTGTTATGAATGAATAGTTTCAGTGAAAAAGAGTAAATTTATAATTCATAACCCATTAAATAAAAAAGAAATATGAAAACATTTTTAAAAGTATTGCTAACGGCATTGGCAGTAATTGTATTGGCAAATATTTTACCAGGCGTAACGGTAGCAAGTTATACAACTGCAATAATTGTAGCAGTCGTAATTGCCTTGTTAAACCTGTTTGTACGTCCGTTGTTAGTGTTTTTCACACTGCCAGCAACCATTGTTACACTAGGGCTGTTCCTATTTGTAATTAATGCGGTCATTATATTATTGGCAGATAAATTGGTGTCGGGATTTGCGGTTAGCGGATTTTTTACAGCGCTCTTGTTCAGTGTATTGCTATCAATTTTCAGATCGTTAATGTTTTCGCTATTAAATGAAGGAGACGAATAAGTAACCTAAAACATTAAAAACTAGAAAATAAGGGGGCTAAAAAAGATAATATTCTTATGGCTAAAAGTCTTGGTTATCAATAAATAAAGTAGTAATTTTGCACCCGATTTTTTAAGAAACAGATTTTTAAGATGAATATAACAAAAGAAAACGTAGATGCATTAAATGCAGTTGTAAAAGTTGATATTGTTGCAGAAGATTATCAAGATAAAGTAACAAAAGTATTAAACGATTACCGTAAAACGGCTAACATTCCTGGTTTTAGAAAAGGTCATGTACCTATGGGAATGGTGAAAAAGCAATACGGAAAATCAGTAATGATTGATGAGGTAAACAAGCTTTTACAAGAGTCGTTAAACAAATTCTTAGTTGAAGAGAAGTTAGATATCTTAGGTAACCCGTTACCAAGAGTTCAAGAGGATTTCAATTGGGATACTGATAAATTCTCTTTTGAGTTTGAATTAGGATTAGCTCCTGAGTTCGACGTAAACTTAGAACCAAAAAACAAAGTAACGCAATATAACATTGTTGCTACCGACGAGTTAATCGAGAAAGAAGTTGAAAACATTCAATCTCGTTACGGTAAAATGTCTGCGAAAGACGAAGTTGCTGAAGAAACTAACGTAACTGGTACTTTTGTAAACGAAGAGAAAGAAATCAACAAAAAATCTACCATTTCTGTAAAAGATATTAAAGGAAAAACAAACTTAAAAAAGTTTGTAGGTGCTAAAGTAGGAGACGTTTTAGAATTAAAAACGAAAAACTTATTTGAAGACGAGCACAAGTTACAAGGAGCTTTAGGAGTATCTCACGATGAGGTTCACGATTTAGACATTCCTGTAGCTTTTACTATTGAAGAAATTACTGAGATAGAACCAGCTGAATTAGATCAAGAGTTATTTGATAAGTTATTTGCTGACGGAAGTGTAAAAACAGTTACTGAATTAAAAGATAAAATTAAAGAAGACGCAGAAAAGCAATTCCAACAACAAGCAGATCAACAATTGTTAAACGCAATTACTGAGAACTTAGTAGATAACACAAAGTTTGATTTACCAGTTGAGTTTTTACAAAAGTGGTTACAAACAGCTGGTGAAAAAGAATTATCTGCTGATGAAGCTGTTGAAGAATACAATAAGTCTGAAAAAGGATTACGTTACCAATTAATCGAAGGAAAGATTATGAAGGATAACGATATCAAATTAGACTATGCAGAGTTGGTAGACTATGCAAAAGGATTTATTAGAGCTCAAATGGCACAGTTTGGTAACATGAATCCAGAAGAAAAAGAATTAGAAGATATCGCAGGAAGAATCTTACAAAACCAAGACGAAGCACGTCGTTTACAAGAGCAATTAATTTCTCAAAAATTATTAGCTTTTTATAAAGAAAACATGAGCTTTGACACCAAAGAAGTTTCTTACGAAGATTTCATTAAAGAAGTATACAAATAACAGTTAACTACTGATGTTATAAATAAAAACCTGAATGTACATTCAGGTTTTTTTAGCCATTAACTGTAACAAAATACTAACGAAATAGTTCTTATATTTACATCTTTATAACCCAAAAACATTTTAAAAATGGATTACGGAAAAGAGTTCGAAAAATACGCAACTAAGCACCACGGAATAAATAGCAACTACTTAGGGAAAATAACGAGTAGTTTAACGCCATACATTATGGAAGAACGCCAAATGAACATTACTCAAATGGATGTTTTTTCTCGTTTAATGATGGATAGAATTATTTTTTTAGGTACTGGAATTAACGACCAAGTAGCAAATGTGATTCAAGCACAATTATTGTTCCTAGAAAGCGTAGATGCATCAAAAGATATTTCAATTTATATCAATTCACCAGGAGGTGGAGTATATGCAGGATTAGGTATTTACGATACCATGCAGTTTATTAAACCAGATGTAGCAACAATTTGTACAGGTATGGCTGCTTCTATGGGAGCCGTGTTAATGTGTGCAGGAGAAAAAGGAAAACGTTCGGCATTACCACATTCTCGTATTATGATTCACCAACCATTAGGAGGAGCACAAGGACAAGCATCTGATATTGAAATTACAGCGCGTGAAATTTTAAAATTAAAAGATGAATTGTACGAAATCATTGCTAAACATTCGGGGCAAACAATAGAAAAAGTAAACCAAGATTCTGATAGAGATTATTGGATGAAGGCCGACGAAGCGAAAGCTTACGGAATGGTAGACGAAATTTTAACTAGAAAATAATAAACAGCTAATAGCAGTGAGCTGTTGGCAATAAGCTGATAAGATGTCGAAAGAAGAAAATTTACAATGTTCCTTTTGTGGGCGTAAAAAACCTGAAACCGATTTACTAATCGCAGGTTTAGATGCACATATATGTGATAAATGTATTGAGCAAGCTCATGGAATTGTAGAAGAGGAAATAGCTGAAGCTAAAACAAGTGATTTATCGAAAGACCTTACCTTAAAAAAGCCAAGAGAAATTAAAGCTTTTTTAGATGAGTATATCATAGGGCAAGACCAAACAAAAAGAGCCATGTCTGTAGCAGTATACAATCACTACAAAAGATTGTTACAAACCAGAGATGATGAAGATGAAGTAGAAATTGAAAAATCAAACATTGTTTTAGTAGGAGAAACAGGAACAGGAAAAACTTTGGTAGCTCGTACAATTGCTAGAATGCTAAATGTACCATTTTCTATCGTTGATGCTACTGTATTAACGCAAGCAGGTTATGTAGGAGAAGATGTAGAAAGCATCTTAAGCCGTTTGTTACAAGCTGCCGATTACGATGTAGAAAAAGCAGAAAGAGGGATCGTATTTATTGATGAGATAGACAAAATTGCTCGTAAAGGAGACAATCCATCAATTACACGTGATGTTTCTGGAGAAGGAGTACAACAAGCTTTACTAAAGTTATTAGAAGGAGCTGTGGTAAATGTAGCTCCTAAAGGAGGAAGAAAGCACCCTGAACAAAAATTTATTGAAGTAAATACCAAAGATATTTTGTTTATTGCTGGTGGAGCGTTCTCTGGAATAGACAGATTTATTAGCAAGCGTTTAAATATGCAAGCGGTTGGCTACAGTGCTTCAGTAGAAGAAGATAAAATCGACCACGATAACTTATTGCAGTACATTACACCATTAGATTTAAAATCTTTCGGATTAATTCCAGAAATCATTGGTCGTTTACCAGTATTGAGTTATATGAATCCGTTAGATGAAAAAACACTTAGAGCGATTTTAACAGAGCCTAAAAACTCTATTATAAAGCAATATACGAAGCTGTTTTTAATGGATGATGTAGAGTTTACTATGACAGAAGAAGCATTGCAATTTATTGTTAACAAAGCGGTAGAATACAAATTGGGTGCACGTGGATTGCGTTCGTTGTGTGAAGCTATTTTAACCGATGCAATGTTCGATATGCCAAGTTCTGAAGAAAAAGAATTCAAGGTAACAAAAGAATATGCAGAGTCGAAATTAACGAAATCAGCATTAAAGAAATTAAGAGCAGCCTCTTAAAAGCGTTATCGAAAACAATAAAAACAGCCCTCAATACATTGAGGGCTGTTTTTATTTTAATAAATGAAGCTGTTATTCTGCTTTGTGAAGTTTGCTATATTGTTGAATCCATTTAGTAATTTCTTCATCTTTAATGTCATATTTATACATAAGGTCTTCTCTTATTTGCTTTAAATAGGTTTCGTTTAATACGCTTTTTTCATATTCAGAAACAACTAATTGTATAAAGCTTTCAGCATACTTCTGTACAGGTTTTTTAACTTCCTTAGACTTGCTGTTTTCAGGGGTTTTTACTGCTTTTTGTGCTTCTATAACAACCTTTTCTTCTGCAACAATATTGTTGTCAGCTGCCATACCACTACGTGTTGTGTAGGTAGTTTTTTTGTCTTTATACCATCCTTGAGGAATGTTAGCTAATTGCTCTTCACTAACAATAATAGTTTTAATTTTGTTTCCAGTAACATCCATACTTTCTAAGTTAGGACAGTTTGAAACATCTAATGTAGTAAGTTGATTGTAACTAGCGTATAAACTTTGAATGTTAGGGTTTTCACCAAGTATTAATGAGGTTAATTTATTATAATCGCAACTTATATAGGTTAAGTTAGGGTTTTTACTCACATCTAAACGTTCAATTTTGTTCTCACTACAGTTTAAGAAACTTATAGAAGAACTTTGTGATAAATCAATCTTTTTAATTTCATTGCCAAAACAATCCAAACGTCTTAAATTAGGAAAACTCTCTAAACCAGTTAAATCTTTAATCTTAGAATATACGTTAGGAAGGTCTTTGTTGGTAACAGGATCGTTAACATTTAGGTTGGTCACATATTCTGCATCACTAATTGTAATACTACCGTTTAAACCGTTAGAATCTATTTTTAAATTGATTAAACATTCTTCTAAACCAATATCAGGAATTCGAATGGTTTCTTGTGCGTAAGTATTCAATGCAAAAAATATTGCCAAACAAAAGGGGGTAATTGTTTTCATCATAAGGGGAATTTTTGCCAAAATTATGTAATTATATGTTTTTAGCAAATTAAATTTGCCCAGAGTTTTTTGTAAGAATAAAATAACTTTTAAAACTAGTAGTATATTTGTTTGCTGTATTTGTATAGTATATGATAACCCAACAAACCATAGATAGAGTTTTTGAAAGCGCCCGAGTAGAGGAGGTGATAGGAGAATTCGTTCAGTTAAAAAAATCTGGAAGTAACTTTAAAGGGTTAAGTCCGTTTACAGACGAACGTACCCCTTCGTTTATGGTATCGCCTGTTAAACAAATTTGGAAAGATTTTAGTACAGGTAAAGGAGGAAATGCGATTTCTTTTTTAATGGAACACGAGCATTATACCTATCCAGAAGCGATACGTTGGTTGGCAAAAAAATACAATATAGAAATTGAAGAAACCGAGCAGTCTGATGAGCAAAAGCAACAGATGAATGAGCGAGAAAGTATGTTTTTGGTTTCGAAATTTGCCAAAGATTATTTTCACGATGTACTAATGAATACACAAAATGGTAGAGCAATTGGGTTGTCTTATTTCAAAGAGAGAGGGTTTAGAGAAGATACTATCGAAAAATTTGATTTAGGGTACTGTAAAGACGAATGGGATAATTTTACCAAGGCAGCACTGGCTAAAGGTTATGAGTTAAAATACCTTAAATCTACAGGATTAACAATTGTAAAAGAAGGAGGAGCAGAAGAGAGAAAGTTCGACCGGTTTAAAGGGCGTGTGATGTTTCCTATTCATAGTATGTCTGGTCGTATTCTAGGCTTTGGAGGTAGAATACTAACCAACGATAAAAAAGCGGCAAAATACCTAAACTCTCCCGAGAGTGATATTTATCATAAAAGTAAAATTCTTTACGGATTGTACCAAGCTAAAAAAGAAATTGCTAAAGAAGACAATTGCTTTTTAGTAGAAGGGTATACTGATGTGATTTCATTTCATCAATCTGGAATTGAGAATGTTGTGGCCTCTTCTGGTACTGCATTAACGCCTGATCAGATTCGTTTGGTAAATCGATTAACACAGAATATAACTGTGCTTTTTGATGGTGATGCAGCTGGAATTAGAGCCTCAATTCGAGGAATCGATTTAATTCTTGAGCAAGGAATGAATGTAAGAGTGGTAGCTTTTCCAGAAGGAGAAGACCCCGATAGTTTTGCTAAGGCACATTCGAATGCTGAGTTAAAAGAATACTTAGAAGAAAAATCACAAGATTTTATTGAGTTCAAAGTTTCTCTATTAATGAAAGAAGCAGCGAATGATCCTGTTAAAAAAGCAGGTTTAATTAGAGATATTGTTACGAGTATCTCTAAAATTCCTGATGGAATTCAACGTGAAGTGTACGTACAAGAATGTGCACGCATTATGGATATTTCTGAAAGAGTACTATTTAGTGAGTTAGCCCAGTTGTTAAAAAAGGGAGCAACAGCAGCGAGAAAGAGTAGCGGAGGACAAGACCCTAACCAACCACCTCCAGAATATTTTCAAGAGCAAGGACAAACTTCCATGGAAGCCATCAAGGGGGGGAAAGGAAAATTACAACAAAGCATTAATCAGTTAAATATTCTTGAAAAAGAAGTCATTAGAATATTGTTGCTATATGGAAATGAAGTGGTTGATTTTGTGAATTGGGTAGATGCAGTTGATGAAAGAGGGCGTCCGTTTTTAGAAAAAGAAGAATACCAAAATACAGTATCAAACGAACTGTATTTAAATTTACAAGAAGACGAAATAGAGTTTACTAACGAAATTTTTAGATTAACTTATTATGAGTTAATTCATCAATTAAATCAAGATGAAAAAATAAAGGTAGATCATTTAGTGATGCATGAAAATCCGCAAATATCTAGTTTAGTAACCAATATTTTAATGGATGAAGAAAAATATAATCTAAGCGATTGGGAGCGTAAAGAGGTTTTTGTAACGGAAACCGTTAAAATTCTTCCAAAGTTAGTTACCGATGCTATTTTAAACTTACGTAGGGTTTTAATTGAAGAAAAAATTAAAGAAATTTTACAAGAAAGCCAAGAACAAAAAGCTGTACCCAATTTAGAAGAAATAGGTAATTATACAGGATTGAAAAAACGTCTTTTTGAAAAACTAAATCGCGTAATTTAAGATTGCCAAATTGCTATTTTTTTAAAAAATGAAGCTTCTTAACATTTTTTTTGTAACTTTACTTGCAAAAAGAACAAGAAATTAAAAGAAAATGAGAAAGTTGCTACAAATTCTAGAATTAGTTAGGTTGCTAGTTATGTTACCGTTCAATATTTCTAACGGGCATAAAAAAAGTGCCTACCAAAGAATTAAACGACAAATGATGTCGGTTAACTTACTTTAAGTCTTTAGGAATTTCACAAATAGGAATTGGAATCATTTTGTGTTGATTGATGCGATTCAGATGCGTATATATTTTATATACTGCTAACTCTCTACCAGAGAAGTCAGCTATAGTTTTACCTGCATCTTGCATTTTCATGGCCCATTCTAACTCATCGTAAGAAGCTCCAATTTGGTCCTCATCAGTTCTACTATCTCCAAACAAACCATCAGTAGGCTGTGCTTTTTGAATTGATGTAGGAACTTCTAAATAAGCTGCTAATTCATAAACTTCAGACTTTACTAAATCGGCAATTGGACTTAAATCGACACCACCATCACCATATTTAGTATAAAACCCAACACCAAAATCTTCTACTTTATTACCCGTTCCTGCAACTAATAAACCGTGTAAACCAGCAAAATAATATAAGGTTGTCATACGTAAGCGGGCACGAGTGTTTGCGAGTGCTAAATCTACTTTAGCAGAAGGTTCAACTTGTGGTACTACAGTTTTAAAATCTTCAAAAGTAGAGGTTAAATTTACTTCAGCTTCACTTACATTATTAAAACGTTCTCTTAATAATTTAATATGCTCATTAGCTCTACTTACTTGGCTCTTGGCTTGATGAATAGGTAGTTCAACACACAAGGTAGGTAAACCAGTTTTAGCACATAAAGTTGAAGTAACTGCACTATCAATACCACCAGAAATTCCTACAACAAAACCATTAACTTTTGCATTTGTAGCGTAATCTTTTAACCAATTTATAATGTGTTCAGCAACCTTAGGAGTATTCATTTTGTGATATTTTACGAGTTTACAGTTAAGAGGTAACAACTAATTTAGTAATTTCGACGTTGTAATTTAGAATGTAAATATACTAAAGTTCATGAGAAAAATTTTAGCACTAGTTGCCTTAGTTTTTATAAGTCTTTCATGTAAAAATAATGAAAGTAACAAGTTAGATGTTGATGTGTCTAATCTTAACGTAAAGATTGACCTAGACCGTTTTGATGTTGATTTTTATAATACAAAACCAAACGAGCTTACTAACGTAAAGGAAAAATATCCAATGCTTTTTCCTCCTCAACCAGATAGTGTTTGGATAAATAAGATAAACAATAAAGATGAGCAAGAGTTGTTTGATGAAACTCAAAAAGTTTTCCCAGATTTTGAAGAGGAAAAAGAACAATTAACATCATTATTTAAGCATGTAACATATTATAATCCAAGATTTCTGAGCCCGAAAGTAATTACTATCCTAACGAATATAGACTATGATAAAAGAGTTGTATATACAGATAGTTTATTGTTCATTTCTTTAGATGCGTATTTGGGAAGAACGCATGAATTTTATAATGATTATCCTGAGTATGTAAAGCAGAACAATACCAAAGAACATATTGTAGTTGATGTAGCAAAAGCTATAATTAGCAAGCAAATGTTGCCAAGTAGGGCAAGAAGTTTTATCGATAAAATGATTTATCGAGGAAAAAAAATGTATTTGCTAGATGCCTATTTACCCAAAATACCTGATGCTGTAAAAATAGGATATTCACAAGAAAAACTAAAGTGGGCAAAAAGTAATGAAGAGCAAATATGGATGTATTTTATAACAAAAGATTTGTTATACAGTACTAGTAAAGATGTTGACAAACGTTTTTTAGATTTAGCTCCTTTTTCTAAGTTCTATATGGAAGAAGATAGTCAATCACCAGGAAGAATAGGAGAGTGGATTGGTTGGCAAATCGTACGTTCGTACATGCAAAAGAATGATGTATCTTTGCATACATTATTACAAACAAGTGAAGAGGAAATCTTCAAAAACTCAAGATATAAACCAAAAAGATAATGGCGATAGAGCATACATCAACAATAACATTTAAAGTAGGGTTAGACGAAAACAGAATTCCAGAACAAATTACTTGGAATGCAGAAGACGGAGGTATAAAAGATGAAGCTTCAAAAGCAATTATGCTATCTGTTTGGGATCATAAACAAAAAGATACCTTGCGTATGGATTTATGGACTAAAGATATGCCTGTAGACGAAATGAAGCAGTTTTTTCATCAAACCTTAGTATCTATGGCAAACTCTTTTGAAAGAGCCACAAACGACGAAAAAATGAGTGCTACCATGCGCGATTTTTGTGACTATTTTGCTGAAAAGCTAGAGTTAATTCAAAAATAAAAAAAAGCAGCTTTCAAAGCTGCTTTTTTTATGCATTGTAGTTTTTTATCCTATTAATGATAGTTTCGTAATCTTCATGGTTATTAACAAAATCTAAATCAGAAACATCAACAATTAGAATGTTTAAATCAGGTTGTGTTTTGATAAAATTGCTATACCCATCATGGATTTTTTGTAAATAACTTGCTTCTATATTTTGCTCGTAATCGCGTCCGCGCTTTTTAATATTTTCTAGTAAGCGTTCTGTGTTTTGATATAAATATACATACAAATCAGGCTTTGTAATTTCTTTGTACATTAAATCGAACATTTTTCTATACAACTTATATTCATCACTATGTAAAGTGACTTGTGCAAAAATAAGCGATTTAAAAATGTAGTAATCAGAAACAATAAAGTTTTTAAACAAATCAAACTGCGCCAAATCATCAGAAAGTTGTTGGTAACGATCTGCTAAAAAACTCATTTCTAACGGAAAGGCATAACGTTCATTGTCGTTGTAAAACTTAGGTAAAAATGGATTGTCTGCAAAGCGTTCTAAGACAATTTTAGCATTGAATTCATCAGACATCATATTGGCTAATGAGGTTTTACCAGCACCAATATTACCTTCAATAGCAATGTAATTATACTTCTCGGTAATAGGAATCGGGCGCTTTAACTGTACCTCTAATTTGGTGATTTCAGAAATGTCTGCACAATTTTCTAAACAAATATATAAATGCTTTTTTTCTATTGGGTGAATAACATTGCGGGCAATTTCAACCAACGGAACTAAAGCAAATTTGCGTTCTAACATTCTTGGATGCGGTACGATTAAGGTTTTAGAAAAGATAATCTCATCATCAAATAATAAAATATCTAAATCTATTAGCCTATCAGAATACCCATCGGTGTTTTTTCGAGTTCTTCCAAGTTCTTTTTCTATTGATAGTAGTCTAAGTATTAATTGTTCTGGAGGTAAATGCGTTGAAACTTTAATACATGTATTGTAAAAATTATTACTATCAAACCCCCATGAAGCAGTTTCGTATACAGACGCTACTTTTAATACAGCGCCTACCTTATTGGCAACTAAGTTAATTGCTTGCTGAATATTGGCGAGCTTATCTCCTTGATTGGTTCCTATAGAAATATATGTGATTCGTTGTATTTTCATGAATGGGATGCAAAGAAAACTAAAACTAAAAAAACAAAAGCTAAAAAAAGATTTTTTATTTAAATAAATTTTTCAAAAAGGGGTAGGGTATTTTATTTTTCAACTGTTATAGTAGTGGATTTCTTTATAGAGTAAGATTTTTATATGATTATTGGGGAATGATCTGAAACAACTCTAAGTAAAAGGCTGCTAATTTAGCAGCCTTTCTTCATTTTAAAGATGTATATAAAATAAAAAAGCAACCTTTTAAGGTTGCTTTTTTATATCTAAAATAGAGTCTTACGATTCTTTTTTATCTTGTCTAGGTTTTCTATCGTCACGACGATTATCGCGGTTACGATTATCACGACCTCTATTATCTCTGTTATTGTCTCTAGGTGGTCTAGCTACATAACCTTCAGGTTTAGGTAATAAGGCTTTACGAGAAACTTTTTCTTTACGAGTTTTAGGGTCAACACCAAAGTATTTTACATCAATAACATCACCAATGTTCACTACATCTGTAACGTTGTTTGTACGTTCCCAAGCTAACTCGCTAACGTGTAATAAAACTTCATTTCCTGGAGCTTCTGTATATTCAACAACAGCGCCAAAATCTAATATTTTTATAACTTTTACTTCGTATACAGAACCTTTTTCAGGTTTGAACATCATAGATTCAATACGAGCTATAACTTTATCTATACCTTCTTGGTTAGTTCCTAAAATCTCAACAATTCCTTCTTCTGTAACAGGATCTTCGTTAATAACAATCGTAGTTTCTGTTTCTTTTTGTAACTCTTGGATGTGTTTTCCACCAGGTCCAATAAAGGCTCCTATTAAATCGTTAGGAATTACTCTATTCACCATTTTAGGTGCATGAGCTTTTACATCTTCATTAGGAGTAGCGATAGTGTCCGTTAATTTTTCTAAGATGTGTAAACGACCATCACGAGCTTGTTTTAATGCGTTTACTAAGATTTCATAAGATAATCCTTTAATCTTAATATCCATCTGACAAGCAGTAATACCGTCAGCAGTACCTGTAACTTTAAAGTCCATATCTCCTAAATGATCTTCATCCCCTAAAATATCAGATAATACAGCATAACGATCACCGTCAGAAATTAATCCCATTGCAATACCTGAAACTGGTTTTTTCATTTGAACACCCGCATCCATTAATGCCATAGTACCCGAACAAACAGTTGCCATTGAAGAAGAACCATTAGATTCTAATACCTCAGATACTATACGAACTGTATACGGGCAATCTTCAGGAATCATTCCTTTTAAAGCTCTTTGAGCTAAGTTTCCGTGACCAATTTCACGACGAGACGTTCCTCTTAAAGGGCGTGCTTCTCCCGTTGAAAAAGGAGGGAAGTTATAGTGTAAATAGAATTTTTCTTCACCTTGTAATGTCGGAGAATCTACCATATTTGCATCTCTAGAAGTACCTAAGGTAACTGTAGCCAATGCTTGAGTTTCTCCACGTGTAAAGATAGATGAACCATGAGTTCTTGGTAAATAATCTACTTCACACCAAATAGGTCTAATATCTGTAGTAGTACGCCCATCTAAACGTAAACCTTCATTTAAAGTTAAATCTCTAACAGCTGTTTTGTGAGCTTTGCTAAAGTATTTACCAATTAAGTCTCCGTATTCTTCTAATTCTTCTTCGGTAAACATTGCGGTAACCTCTTCTTTAACTTCAGAAAAAGCTAATCCTCTTTCTTGTTTAGAAGTTCCTTTTTTTGCAATATCATAACATTTTTGGTAAGCTGCATCGTGAATTTTTTGAGCCAATTCTTCATCTTCTCTTTCTCCTTCATACTCACGAGTTTCTTTTTTGCCAACAGCTTCAGCCAAAGCAACTTGAGCAGCACATTGTACTTTAATAGCTTCGTGTGCAAATTTAATTGCATCCGCCATTTCTTCTTCTGAAATTTCTTTCATTTCACCTTCTACCATGGCAACTGAATCGGCAGAAGCACCAATCATCATATCAATGTCAGCTTCTTGTAATTGTGTATAACTAGGGTTAATAACAAACTCTCCGTTAATTCTTGCTACACGTACTTCTGAAATTGGTGTTTCAAAAGGAATGTCTGATAATTGAATGGCAGCAGAGGCTGCTAAACCAGCTAAAGCGTCTGGCATTACCTCTTCGTCATGAGACATTAATTGAATCATCACCTGAGTTTCAGCATGATAATCTTTTGGGAAAAGCGGACGCAATACACGGTCTACTAAACGCATTGTTAAAATTTCTTCGTTTGAAGGACGTGCTTCACGCTTCATAAACCCACCCGGATAACGACCCGCGGCAGCAAATTTTTCACGGTAATCTACCGTTAAAGGTAAAAAGTCAATACCTGGATTTGCAGTTCTTGCTGATACAACTGTTGCTAATAACATTGTATCTCCCATTCTTACAACAACAGAACCATCTGCTTGTTTTGCTAATTTTCCTGTTTCTAATGTGATGGTTCTCCCATCTCCAAGTTCTATTACTTGGTTAAATACTTTTGGAATCATAAATTAATTCTTCTAAATTTTAATTCGTTTTTGTTTGTTGTTGTGTTGTTGTTGCTCCAATGGAAAATCAAAATTGTTGTTAGTAATTTTGAGCTTTTTATATATAAATTTCTGGTTGTTAGTCAGAAATACTATTTAGTTTAAAATAAAAAAGAGGCACGTTTATAGAGCCTCTTTTCTTGTAGAATTATTTTCTAATTCCTAATTCTTTAATAATCGCACGATATCTATTAATCTCTTTTTTCTTTAGATAATCTAATAAGCTTCTACGCTTACCTACCATACGTACTAACGAGCGTTCTGTGTTGAAATCTTTACGATTTTTCTTTAAGTGCTCAGTTAAGTGGTTAATTCTGTGCGTAAATAACGCGATTTGACCTTCTGCAGTACCAGTATCATTTGCTCCTTTACCGTGTTTTGCGAAGATTTGTTCTTTAACTTCTTTTGTTAAATACATGCCAATATTATTTAAATGATTATTATGTACTCAATGCATTTACATTGAAGTTGCAAATGTACGATTATTTTTTGGAATGGAAACGAAAAAGTTAGAAAGCAAAAAAGCTAGCAAACGCCAGCTTTTTTTATTATGCTCTTACAGGTTGGTTTTGTATTAAATCTAAATACAAGTTTACTTGTTTTTTTAAGTCTTTTCGCTCGTAAATAGCATCTAAGAAACCATGTTCTAATAAAAATTCAGAACGTTGGAATCCGTCTGGTAAATCTTTACCGGTTGTATCTTTTACGACACGTGGTCCTGCAAATCCAATCAAAGCATTTGGTTCTGCAATGTTAATATCTCCTAACATAGCAAAGGAAGCTGTAGTTCCTCCAGTAGTTGGGTCGGTACATAAAGATATGTATGGAATTTTAGCTTCTGCTAATTGTGCTAGCTTTGCAGAAGTCTTGGCTAATTGCATCAAAGAAAGTAAGGCTTCTTGCATACGAGCTCCTCCAGATTTAGAAATCATTAAAAAAGGAACGTTGTTTTGGATAGAGTAATCTATAGCTCTTGCTATTTTTTCACCAACAACACTTCCCATAGACCCTCCAATAAAAGCAAAGTCCATTGAAGCAATTACCAAATCTTTCCCCATTGATTTACCAACAGCAGCGCGCGCAGCATCTTTTAAACCTGTTTTCTTTTGAGCTGCCTTTAATTTTTCAGGATATTTTTTTGTGTCCTCAAATTTTAAAGGGTCTTTAGCTGACAGTTTAGGAGCAAGTTCTGTGAACTCATTATTGTCAAAAAATATTTCAAAATATTCTTTACTTCCCACACGTACATGGTAGCCATCTTCTGGACTTACATATAGGTTTTTTTTAAGTTCGTCAGTGTCAATTATTTTTCCGCTTGGGGTTTTATACCACAAGCCTTTTGGGGTGTCTTTTTTTTCTTCTGTTGGGGTTTGAATCCCTTTGTCTGTACGTTTAAACCAAGCCATAATTTAGTTTTTTATTCTTTAGTTGTTTGGTTTTTCTTTTTCAAAAAATATTATAATGTGTTCACATTATTTAAATCTTCAAAAGCTTTTTTTAATCTAGCTTTAAAAGTTTGCTCTCCTTCACGTAACCATTTACGAGGGTCGTAATATTTTTTATTAGGAACATCATCTCCTTCCGGGTTACCAATTTGAGCTTGCAAATATGCAGATTTTTCTTTCATATAATCACGAACTCCTTCGGTAAATGCATATTGTAAATCGGTATCGATATTCATTTTTACAACTCCGTAGCTAATTGCTTCACGAATTTCTTCTAAAGTAGAACCAGATCCTCCGTGGAATACAAAGTCAATTGTGTTGTGAGGAACATTATATTTTTCTGTAATGTGTTCTTGTGAGTTCTTTAAAATTTTTGGAGTTAACTTTACGTTTCCTGGTTTATATACTCCATGAACATTTCCAAAAGCAGCAGCGATGGTAAATTGTGAACTAACGCTCATCAATTCTTCGTAAGCATACGCTACTTCTTCTGGTTGAGTATATAACTTAGAGCTGTCTACATCTGTATTGTCAACACCATCTTCTTCCCCTCCTGTAATTCCTAATTCAATTTCTAAAGTCATTCCCATTTTACTCATACGAGCAAGGTATTCTTTACAAATTTCAATATTTTCTTCTAAAGGTTCTTCACTTAAATCAATCATGTGAGAACTGTATAACGGTTTTCCTGTTTCTTTATAAAATTGCTCACTAGCATCTAACAAACCATCAATCCAAGGCAATAGTTTTTTAGCAGCGTGATCTGTGTGTAAAATAACAGGAATTCCATAAGCTTCTGCTAATAAATGTATGTGTTTAGCCCCCGCTACTGCCCCTGCAATGGCTGCTTTTTCGTTGTCGTTCGATAAGCCTTTACCTGCATTGAATTGAGCACCTCCATTAGAGAACTGAATAATTACAGGCGAGTTAAGCTCTTTAGCTGTTTCTAAAACTGTATTAATAGTGTTTGATCCCACAACATTAACAGCTGGTAAAGCAAAGCCTTTTTGTTTGGCTAATTCAAAAATTGCTTGAACTTCTTTTCCGGTGGCAACTCCAGGTTTAATCATTTTTTTGTTGTTTAGTAGTGTGTTACATAAATTATGGAACAAATCTACACTTTTTTATACAAGTTGCGATAAATTTTTAACAGAAAGTACTTTGTTAAAAAGGGTAATTAATACCTATGTTTAGTACAGAGTTGGTGAAATTGAAGTTTTGAAACCACTTATTATCTGTTAGGTACGGTTCGTGTGCTTTGAACCCTAAATCCAATCTGGCTATTAAAAATTTAAAGTCATAACGAAGCCCAAAACCAGCTCCTACAGCGATGTCTTTTAATGACTTAAAACCGTTAAATTTAGCTGGGTCATCAACAAATTCTGTATTGGTTATATCCCAGATATTTCCTGCATCTACAAATAAGGCAGACTTTAAAGAACCAAAAACATTAAAACGATATTCGAAGCTAGTTAAAAATTTTAAACTTCCTATATTATACTCAAGAACAGGCGCTCGTGTACCTGGCCCTAAATCGTAAGTTCTCCAGGCACGTATATCGTTTGAGCCACCTGCAAAATAACTACGAGAAAAAGGAACACCAGAATTGTCGTAAGTAAAAATAGCCCCAAGAAAGGTTCTGTGAGCCAGTACATTGTTATCACCTAAATCCCAATACTTTTTATATTCTAAGTCCGTTTTAAAATATTGAGCAATGGGGATTTTAAATACTGTTTTTTGTCCAGAACTATTGGTCTTTTTAGATAAAAGGCCCATAATATTTCCTGAATTAGCGATTCGGAACTTAAAAAAGGAAAAGCTTGCATCTTTAATATTTTCTTGGTTATTGTAGGTATAACCATAAGCTATTTCAGGAATTAAAAAGTCAGAAGTAACAATATTGTATCGGTTGGCAAGATTTAAAATATTTTGAAACTCATTCGGGTTTGAAGCTGCAAAACCAGCATCAGTAAGCACATTTGAAACAAAATTAATAATCTCATTAGAATTGTTAGGTGTGTTCTCAGGAAAAGTATAAGAAGGGTCATAAATTTGAGCAACTTCTGCTAATTTTCGATATTCTGAATTATAAATTGAAAAATAATTATCAACATTTAAGTTTCTAATATATTGGGTATTTAACAGTTCTAGTTGAATAGACTTTTTCTTATTGTAGTCCCATTTATAATCAATTCCAACTGAGATGTTTTGCTTGTCTAAACCAATATTTTTTTGAATTCCAATTCCTGAATAAAATTTAGTTCTAGGAAACATTCTTTTTGGAACTAGCTTATTAAGTCCAAAAGGAGCCATAAAACGAGGTACTTCTAATGAAATATCAGAACCAATTTCCCAACCAGGGCCATTGTTAGAGTTAAAATAAGAACCAAAAGTTGATAGCTTAAAAAGCTCTGCCCCTTTGAAGGTATTTCTGTTTGTTAAAGAAAACTTTAACGAAATGTCAAAGTTTCGAATATTTGAACGTGACAATTCAGATTCAAAACCGAGCGTATATTTTTCTATTGGGGTTAAATATACATTTGCTTCTAGTTCATTTTCACTTAGCTCATTATACCGAATAGAAGTGGCTTTAAAATTTTTCAGTCCTCTTAAATGGGTACGAGTTAAATTTCTTAACGAATCACTATAAACGGTATTTGGTTTTATAAATATTGATTGAGATAAGTACTTAGGATTGTATTTTAGCTTTCGAAGTGCGTAAAAGTTAATTCCATTATAAGTAGTAGTATCCTTATGTTTAGAATTTCGTGTGCTATAAGTATAGTCGGTAAAAACGTTTACTTTTTTTAATTTCTGAATTTGAAAAGGAATAGTTTTATCAGAAATATTAATATCTACATCGGTTTTTTCATAATTCTTTAAAGTGTCATTTTCAAAGGAGATATAATTTTCATTGAATTGATATATTCCTTTGTTTCTAAAAAGTTTGACTAGTCGGTTGGCCTCTTTTATAAAGTTGTCGTTTTTATAGTGATCTCCAGACTTTAAGTAACTTTTGTTTTTTGTAAGCTGGTATAAAGAATCCAGAACAGGTGAGGTGATAAAAGTTTTTATAGAGTCAAGATAAGAAGGTTTTCCTTTTGAAATATAGTAACTAATCTTTCCTTTCTTTTTACCAATGGTATCTTTTTTTGAAAAAACTTTAGCTCTAAAATACCCTTCGGTTTGAAAGTAAGCTTTTAAATTATCTACAGTTCTATTCGTTTTCTTATCGTCAATTATAATAGGTGCTTCACCGCTAGTTAAAAACCAATTGTTGAAACCAATAAATGTTTTGGCGACTGCAATACTTTGTTTTTCTGAAAAGACATCTTTGTAAAAGTGATAGGTTTTTGGATGTTTCTTCGCCCATTCGCTTGGTGTTTTTGGAGCTTCTGGGTTACCTAAATTATAAAAATGTAATGATAAAGGCATACCCAAAGCCTTTGCATTAGGACGCTGTAATAGCAATTCAGAAATGTTTTCACTTGAGTTTTTTACACTGTCAATATACACGGTGTTTTTGGCTAGCAATAACTCGTTTTCTTTAACATATTTAATCGTGCTACAAGAGCTGAATAAGACTACTAATAAAAAGAAGAAAGAAAGTTTTTTCATTAACTTTACGCCTCGTATTAAGAATCAAAAATACTATTTTTTAGTGGTTTTAGAGTGTTAAAAACAATTTAATGAGTTTATCTAAAAACAATATAAAGTTAATAACTAGTTTACAGCAAAAAAAGTATAGACAAAAGCATCAATTATTTGTTGCGGAAGGGCTAAAGGTGGTTAAAGAATTGTTAGCATCTTCTTTGGAGCTAGAACAATTATATACTACAGATGAGTCATTTATTTCCAAAGAAAGTAAAGAGGTTACTTTGATTTCTGAAAACGAATTAAAAAAAATAAGTACTCTAAAGACACCAAATAAAGTATTGGGAGTGTTTAAAATTCCGAAGAAAAAAGAGATTAGTAAAAGTAACTTTATGGTTGCTTTAGATGGTATAAACGACCCAGGGAATTTAGGGACAATTATTCGGTTGTGTGATTGGTTTGGAGTTTCTGAGTTGGTATGCTCTAAGAATACAGTTGATTGCTATAATCAAAAAGTGGTGCAATCTAGCATGGGGTCGTTAACAAGAGTTCAGATTTCATATGTTGATTTATCTGAGTTTTTAACAAATACTTCACTACCTACATTCACAGCCGATATGCATGGTGATAATGTATATACCTCCTCGTTGCCTCAAAAGGCTATTTTGGTAATGGGAAATGAGGCAAATGGTATTTCATCTGAAATTGCAGAACTTGTAAAAAACAGTGTAACTATTCCAAGATTTGGAGATTTACAACAAACAGAAAGTTTGAACGTAGCTACTGCAACAGCTATTCTATTAAGTGAGTTTAAAAGACGAGTGGTTTAATTTGACTAAGCAACCGATGCTTTATTTTCCTTAGAAAAAGATTCTAATTCTTCTTGGTAAGGAGAGTTAGTGCTTTTATAAAAAGCAGAAAGATAATTTGTGATTTCCTTAGGTTTTATAGGTTCTATATTTTCTTTTTTGTGTAACTCAGGATAACATGATATGAAAAACGTTTGTATATGAGCTATTAGTTTAATTAGATCGTTACAATAAACTGAAGGATTATTGAAACCACTTTTTTTGCTATAACGATGAACTAACCTACCTCCTTTACAAATTTCATTTAATGGGCATTCCAAGCATTGTTTACAAAGCTTAGTATTAAAATCATTAAAATATAGTTTGCCTAAAGATGTATGCTGTATATCTTGAAAACTATTTTCTTTAATATTGAGTCCCGTTTTTGTAAAACCATTACCACAAGCTTTTAGAGAGTCAATAGCTTCGATTTCTCCATTGGTTTCTATAACTAAAACAGTTGATTCGTTTTTTGTTTTTTCATTAACTCTCATAAGAGAGTTTAACAAGCCTAAAAATAGTGGGATTTTAAACCGTTTGGAGTCGCTAATCCAAATGTCAAATAAATTAATTAACCAATCAGCCATTAAGGTTTTATCCTTATCGAAAGGAAAATTGTCGTGTGTGTAATCTGGAATTAAAAAATTTACATAGCTAGCATTCATTTTCTTGAAACTATCATACATCTCTTTTGGACTTTCTTTAATGTTAATAACACAAGCGATATCCGCAAAATTCATTTCATTTTTTAATAACTTAACACTTTCAAAAACGGTATCGTAGCTGCCATTTCCTTTATGGTCTACTCGATACATATCGTGTGCTTTTTTTGTGCCATCAATACTAACACTAGGGTAAATATCTAGTTTTTTAAATAGCTCTATCCAGTTTTTATCTAAAAGGACGCCATTTGTTTGTAAGTCGTATGAGAACGAAACATCAGTAAGCTCTTTTTGAATTTCTTTTACCTTATTTATAAAATCTATGAAAAAATCTTTGGAAGCAAGTAGAGGTTCACCTCCATGAAAAATAAAAGAGAACTCTTTTCTCTGATATTTTTTTATGTAGTTTTTCGTTTTTTCAATGATATTATCAACTACTTCTGTAGACATAAACTTTGGCTGGCTTTTGTAGGTAGTATCTCCAAGATTATACATGAAGCAGTATGAGCAATTAAGGTTACACCTACTAGCAATTTTTATGGCTAAAGAATTAAAATTCATAATTTGAAAAGTATTGATTAAAAACAAGGAAATTGTACTTATTGTATAATTTCCTTGATAAGATTTTATAAAGTTATTCTATAATTTAAAGACCTCTTTTTCAGCTTCAACTTCTATAATTCTTACACATTTTTGTAGTTTATCACTCCAAACTAATCCGTCAGGGCATACTCTTCCTCCACCACTAGTAGGGTAATAAATTTCTTCTTCAATATAAATAGCACCTCCTCTAATAAGGTCTAAATTGTCAGTTTGTAAGTTTGAAAACTTTTCCAACCCTTTTGGTAAAAAAAATGTTTTTTTCATGATTATTAATTTTAAGTTAATTGCTTACTCTATTTTTTAGTTTAAAATCACATTTTCAGCTGCCTGTGAAAAAAGTAACTCATACTCATTTTTGTTTAGTGTATAGTTGAATATGAGAGTAATTAATATTATGGTGTTATTTTAAGGGATAAGATTTGGAACTAATAGCGAGGATTCAGAAGATAAACGCTTTGCTGTAATAGCATCATCATCTTCATCCATATCGTCATCATCTTCGTCTGGATCAACAATTGCTGAATAGCTAGTAGAAGTTTGAATAGTTCCCCCTTTAATGGTATTTAAGTTACTTATTTGATAGATTGAAAATTTTTCAATTTCTTCAAGAGAGAAAAATGTTTTTTTCATAATTATTAATTCTAGGTTAATTCCTTACTTACTCTATTTCTTCTTTAAGTTTAAAGATTACATTTTCAGCTACCCGTAAATGATTAAACTAATAGAAGTTAATAAGCTTATTTCTTGAATAAGTTGTCACAAATATTAGCTATTTGATAAGAAAAAGTAAGGTGACTATGTGACTATTTATAAAAAAGGGAGGTACAATTTTAAAATTATAACACTCTTTAAGTAGTAATAACTAGTTTGTTCTAAAAGAGAGCTCTTTTAAAGTTTATGAAAAATATATGACAATAGAAAACCCTTTGTTTTTCTAGTATAAAAACAAAGGGTTTGTTTATTGTGGTTTTAAGTTTTTAAAACTTAAAATAATCCGTTTATCTGAGCATCTATCCGATCAATAATATAGCCTAAATCTTCTTGATTGTCTACAAAGTCTAAATTATCAACATCAATAATTAATAATTTTCCTTTGGTGTATTGACTAATCCAAGCCTCATAACGTTCATTTAACCTGCTTAAGTAATCAATACTTATAGAGTTTTCATATTCTCTACCACGTTTGTGAATTTGACCTACCAATGTAGAAATATCTGCGCGTAAATAAATTAATAAATCTGGTGGTGTTACTAAATTTTCCATCAATTCAAATAATGAAGAATAGTTGCTAAAATCTCGGTTAGTCATAAGTCCCATAGCATGCAAGTTGGGAGCAAAAATATGAGCATCTTCGTAAATAGTTCTGTCTTGAATTATTTTTTTACCAGATTTACGTAGCTCTAACACTTGACGGAAACGACTATTTAAAAAGTAAACTTGTAAATTAAAAGACCAACGCTCCATCTCTGCATAGAAATCGTCTAAGTATGGATTTTCATCAACCGATTCAAAATGAGCTTCCCAATTGTAGTGTTTTGCTAATAATTTTGTTAAAGTGGTTTTACCTGCGCCAATGTTCCCGGCAATTGCTACGTGCATAATTGTCTGTGTAAAATGTTTTTTAATGTTGCTGGCACTGCCAGATTAGGGGATGGTAAAATTACATAAAAAAAGGAATTGATAAAGAATTTAACAGATCAATTTATAACCATAGCCTCTTACGTTTACAATTTGAATATTTTCATCATGTTTAAGCTTCTTTCGCAATTTAGAAATAAAGACATCCATGCTACGAGCATTAAAAAAATCGTCATCTCCCCATAATTTCTTTAAAATAAAAGACCTGTCTAAAATTTCATTTTTCTTTTGTGATAGATGAAATAGTAATTCTGATTCTCGATGTGTTAATTTTTTAATATCATCATTAAAAGACAAAACCTGTTTGGTGTAGTTAAAAATATAATTACCAATCTTAATTGCCTCGTGGTTTTTTCTTAACTCAATTCTATTCATTAGGGCATGAATACGAACAATCAATTCTTCCATTGAAAATGGTTTTTTTAGATAGTCGTTTCCGCCATGTTCAAAGCCTTCCACAACATCTTTAGCTTGCGATTTTGCAGTTAAAAAAATAATAGGAAGGTGTTTGTTTTCCTGTCGTATTTCTTTGGCAAGAGTAAAACCGTCTTTTTTAGGCATCATTACATCTAAAACTAAAATATCAGGAGAGCTTGCTTGGTAAATTTTATAAGCTTCTTCTCCATTAAGAGCATGAAATACTTCAAAACGTCTAGTTTCTAAACTTTCTTTTACAATTTGCCCTAAACTAGGTTCGTCTTCAGCTAACAGTACTTTAATAATTTCACTCATTATTTAAAATAATTTTAAAAAGGGTATTATTGGGTTTTGAAGTTAACGAGATAGCGCCACCATGTTTTTCAATAATCTTTTTGGTGTAGTATAAACCTATTCCAAAGCCTTTTACATCATGGGTGTTTCCTTTAGGAATACGATAAAACTTATCGAATATCTTTTCTTGTTGATTTTTATCAATTCCTTTACCGTTGTCTGCTACAGTTATTTCAATAGCGTTTAACACTTGGTTAATGTGTACTTCTATTTTATTCCCACCATATTTGATAGCATTATCCAATAAGTTTGAAATGGCATTCTCAAAATGAAATACATCAATACCTGTGATTATTTCAGGTTTGTTTGATGAAAATTGAATTGTTTTTTCTGAGTTGGTAAACTGATGTTTTTTAGTGTTGTTTTCTATCAATTCAACTAAATTGACAGGCTCTTTCTTTAAAAGTAATTTTTCACTATCAAGGGTAGCTGTTTCTAATAACTTCTCTACCATTAAATGTAATTTTTCTATTTGTACAGATGAAATGGAAATGTATTTTTTGGTTTTTTCCTTATCATCTATAGCATTAAAATTATTAATAGCTTCTAGTGCAGTTGAAACAGTAGTTATAGGAGTTTTGAATTCGTGAGTAATGTTGCTAATTAAATCGTTCTTAATTTCAGCTAGTTCCTTTTGCTGATTGATGATTTTTAACAAGTAAAATAAACTGATAACCACGGACAATGAAAGTAAAAGAGATAGTACAATTCCTGTTGAACTTCTTTTAAGAATTTCACTTGATGGGTTCTCATACAATAGGGTTAGCTTTTCATCACTTTTAACATAAGTAGACTTAGCATCGCTTTGTAGGTGTAGTGTAGGTGTGCCTTCTTTTTTTGAGGAATAAAACAGCGTATCGTGTTTAAAATGATTTAAGTAAAATGGAGTAGGAATGCCTTTAGCTGTTAATTGTTTTTTTATAATTGAATCTAGCTTTTCATGATCTAAAGCATCATTTTGGACAGAAATAAATATGGTTTGTAATCCTTTTATTAGTTTTAAGCTATCGGTAGCTCTCTTTCCTTTAAAAACTTTTACTTTTTTAATTCCTGAAGAATCGAGATGAATACCAGATGTATGATTTTTACTAAATTGAGTAATCTGGGTGATTTTAGAATACTTCTTAGGTATAGAGTCGCTAATTTTATGCTTCATATTTTTAAGAAGTGAGTCAACAAAATAAGAATTCATCTTTTTAAACTCTTTTGGATCGTCTGTTTTTATATCAAAAGAAGAAATTTTAAATTCTATACTGTCCTTTTTTTTGTCAACTTGTGAAGAGAAGACTTCTTTCCAAATATTATTTTTAGAAGATGTTTTACCAGATTCTACTATGGCAAAAAAGTTTTGCTTAGTTAAAGCGGCATAATATTCTTCAACAGCATTATCCAAGCTTAATTGAATTTCATTTATAACACGTTGCTTGTTTTGTTGGTAGTTTTTATAGTTCCAATAAAATTGTATCAGAATTGTAACAACAATTGTCGTACTAATTAAATATAGTATCCAGCGATGTTTTTTTGTATTCATGTTTCAAAGATAAAGTGTTAAAGCGAATAAAAAATACGGTTAACACTCGTTAACACTCATTAACTCAAAAAGATAATATAGCTAAGCATATTTGTAGTGTTGAATTTAAAAACTAAAGAAATGAGAAATATCACACTATTCATATTGTTGCTGAGTGCCTCAATGTTTTCGCAAAACTTTCAAGGGAAAGCCACTTATAAGACTCATCGAAAGATTGACCTTAAAATAGATAATGATAAAAAGGGTAAGGGCGCCCCAAATGCTGAAATGCAAAAAAAAATACAAGCCCAAATAATGAAGCAGTTTCAACAAACCTACACGTTAAATTTTGATCAATCAACATCTTCCTACAAACAAAATAAGAAACTTTCTTCGCCTCAAGTTCAAACAGGAGGAATGCAAATTCAAATAATGGGCAATGGTGGAGGAACAGATGTGTTGTATAAAAACATAAAAGATAAAAGGTATGTGAACAAGACAGAGATAAGTGGTAAACGTTTTTTAATAAAAGACAAGTTAGAAAACTATGATTGGAAAATGACGGGAGAAACTAAGAATATTGGAAATTACACTTGTTATAAGGCAACTAAAACTAGAAAAGAAACCAGAACATCAATGTCTATGACAGATGGAGAAACTGAGGAGAAAAAAGAAGAAGTAACTATTGAAACAGTGGCTTGGTATACTCCTGAAATTCCTATTAGCAATGGCCCAGAACAGTTTTGGGGGTTGCCAGGATTGATTTTAGAAGTACAAGATGGAAAACAAACAATTGCATGTGCCGAAATTGTTTTAAATCCTTCAGAAAAAATAGAGATAAAAGAACCGACCAAAGGTAAAAAGGTTACTCAAAAAGAATTCGATACTGTAATGGATAAACATACTAAAGATATGATGGAGCGTTTTAAAAACAGACGAAAAAGTAACGACGGAAACTCTTTTCAAATAGAAATACAAGGGTAGTTAAACCGTGTTAAACCTTTTGTGTTTTTGAAAGTCTAATTCTTATACTACAAAAAAGGTATAAGTATCATTTAAAAACGAAAGTAATGAAAGGTTTAGTTACAGCTCTTCTCTTAAGTGTTTCCATGACTGTTTTTTCACAAACTAATTTTCAAGGAAAAGCAATTTATCAATCAAAAACAGCTATAGATCCTAGTTTTGGAGGGCGACAACTATCCGAAGAACGAAAGAAACAAATTTTACAACGTATGAAAAGCATGTTAGAGAAAACATACGTTTTAAATTTTACCAGAAGTAAATCTATTTATAAGGAGGAAGAAAAGCTCGAAACTCCTGGAGCTAGTAGAGGATTTCGGTTTGGAGGTTTTGCTGGTGGAGGGACAGTTTACAAGGATTTTAAAGTGGGAAAAATACTTGAGTCTACAGAGTTTTTCGGAAAGAAATTTTTGATTTCTGAAAACAAAGAACTACCCAAATGGGAACTTGGAGAGGAAACAAAACAAATTGGTAATTATACTTGTTTCAAAGCAACCATGGTAAAGAAAGCGACAGGTTTTGATTGGAGAAATTTGCGAAGAAGAGAGAGGGATTCCAAAGTAAAGCGAGATACTTCTACGGTAAAAAAAGAAACTGAAAATCTTGAAGCTCCCAAAGAAACTTTAGTCACGGCTTGGTATACACCGCAAGTGCCTATAAGTAGCGGACCAGGGAATTATTGGGGATTACCCGGTCTTATATTAGAAGTTAACGAAGGTAGAACCACTATACTGTGTTCAGAAATCATAATGAACCCTTCTGAGAAAATAGAAATAAAAGAACCTGTTAAAGGAAAAAAAATAACAAGAGAAGCATACAATAAGGTTGTAAAAGAAAAAATGGAAGAAATGAGAGAGCGATTTAGAAACAGACGTGGAGGAAATAGAGAGGGAAGAGGCTTTCATTAAACGACAACAACTCGCCTAATAAGAAAATCACATAATGAAAAAAATATTACTCATAGCTATTTGCATAGCTACTTGGACTTCTAATGCTCAAATTACACTGAGAGGAGTTGTAAAAGATAGCATTGGAACTCCTTTAGAAATGGCAAACGTAATTGCCGTAAACAAAGCGACCAAAAAACTAGACTCTTATGGTTTTACCGACGCTAAAGGGAACTATAAATTAAACCTAGCTAAAAATACAAGCTATAGCATAAAGGTAAGTTATATAGGACTGAAAACAGCAGAAGTTGATGTAGAAACCAACGAGGTCAATTTATTTAAAGACCTTGTTTTAGAAGAAGATGATCGTTTAGATGAAGTAAATATTACTTATAAAATGCCAGTAACTGTTAAAGGTGATACAATTGTGTATGATGCGGATAGTTTTAAAAGTGGAACGGAAAAAAAACTAGGAGATGTACTTCAAAAGTTACCTGGAGTTGAAGTAAACGACGATGGTGAAATTGAAGTAGAGGGGAAAACTGTAAAAAAGGTAATGGTGGAAGGAAAAGACTTTTTTGACGGAGACTCTAAATTAGCTACAAAAAATATTCCTGCAAATGCAATAGATAAAGTTCAAGTACTTAAAAATCATAGTGAAGTAGGACAAATGAGTCGTGTTACCGATAACGAGGATAATGTTGTGATAAATATTAAATTAAAAGAAGGGAAAAAGAATTTTTGGTTTGGAGAAGTTGCTGCTGGTTTAGGGTTAGGGATGTTAGATAGTCGATACATAGTGCATCCTAAGTTGTTTTATTATAGTCCGAAATACAGCTTAAATGTTATAACCGATGTAAATAATATTGGAGAAGTACCTTTTACAATGAGAGACTATTTTAAATTTACGGGAGGTTTTAGGCAATTTGGAGACAATAACGGAACAAACTTTAATGTAGGGTCTAACGATATTGCTTTTTTAACTTTAAGAAATAATAGAGCGAAAGAAATTGAGTCAAAATTTGGTGCTTTAAACTTTAGTTATTCTCCAAAGAAAACTTGGGATATTAGTGGGTTTGCTATCTATTCAGGAAATAAAACTGACATGGAAGAAACAACTCAACGTGTGTATTCAAATGCAGAGGTTGATAGCAATAGCCTACCTCCGTATGATGAGAATACCCCGTCTTCAATAAAGTATATTGATACCGAACAAACACAAGATGTAACAAATCAAACAAGTAATTTGGGCTTGTTTAAATTGAGTTCAAGTTATAAGTCAAACGCAAACAACCAACTCGATTATGATATTTTTGCTAAGGTTTCACAGCAACAGCAACGACAAACAACATTGTCATCAAGAACATATTTAAATGCAGATGATGAGGTAGTGCCTATTTATCAAGTTTCAGAGCAAAGCCCGTTTTCAATCAATCAAAACTTAAATTATTACTATACCTTAAATGATAAAAATATTTTTGCTTTTGAGGCGCAACATTTATGGCAAAATGAAGACCCGTTTTACAATGCTGAACTAGAAAAGTTATCTTTTTATAACTTGTTGTCATTAACCAATGTTAATCCAAACCCAGGAGACCATAATTTATTTAATGTAAGTCAGAATAAAAGAATAAAAACAAACAAGTTAGATGCAAAATTAGATTACTATTATGTGTTAAATTCTAAAAGTAATTTAAATATGACTTTGGGAGCGACCCTAAGTAATCAACAATTTAACACTACTATTTTTGAAATTTTAGAAGGAAATAAAAATGAAATTACTGAGCCAAATACAGTTAACGACGTAGATTTTTCTTTTGATGATTTGTATATGGGGCTACATTATAAATTCATAACAGGTATTTTTACCTTTAACCAAGGTTTTACATTACATAACTACGTATCTAAAAACACCCAATTAGGTGCTGTTTATGAAGATAATTTCATCAAATTATTACCAGATGCTTCGGTAAAAATTAATTTAAAAAAATCGGAAACACTACGTTTAAACTATGCCATGCAAACTAGTTTTACTGATGTAAATAAATTAGCGGAAGGGTATGTTTTTAATAATTACAATAGTTTATATTCAGGAAATAGAACTCTTGATAACTCATTATACCATAATATAAATTTGAATTATTTTAGTTTTAATATGTTTAATTATACCAATGTTTTTGGAGCAATTAGCTATAGTAAACGCATTAAAGAAATTAAGAGTAATACAGAGTTTATTGATGTTAACCAAGTAAGAACTTCGGTAAACTCTGCTTTTCCTGATGAGTCCATTTCTGCGAGGGCAAACTTTCAAAAGAGTTTCAGAAAGTTTAAGTTACGATTAGGAGGGAATATATCTTATGGAAAATCGAATAGTTTAATTACCGATCGCCAAACGAATGAAACAAGAAATCGATTGGCGAAAACATTTTCACAAACCTATACCTCAAAATTTAGTACAAACTTTAAAGAAGCTCCGAATTTCGATGTCGGTTATAACGTATCTATTAATAACTCAGATATTGGAGGAGTTGAAAACACTTTTACAACACATAGTCCGTATATAAACGTTGATGCCTTTTTCTTAAAAGAATTTATTTTTACATCAAAGTACGCCTATAACAACGTGCTTAATAATGGACAAACAATAGATAGTTATGGTTTTTTAAGAGCCGATCTTACGTATCAGAAAAAAGGGAGTAAATGGGAATATAAAGTAGGAGTTACCAATTTGTTAAATTCAACAGGGTTGAACCAGAATAGTAGCAATGATATTTATGTGAGTAATTCTTCGTACGTAATTCAACCTAGAATAGCCATGTTTACAGTAAAGTATAATTTATAAAAAAAGCAACCCTTTTGGGTTGCTTTTTATGGTAAGCTTAAAGTTATTTATTTAATCGCTATTTTTTTTGTTACTTGTTTGCCTGCATTTTCAATTTGTAAAAGATAAAGTCCGCTAGCAGCTTTAGTTAGTTGTATATTTTCATTAAACTGGCTAGAGATAGTGGAGAATTTTTGTGTTTCAATCAATCTCCCTCTAAAGTCAAAAAGTCTTATAATTGTAGATTCTTTGTCTTTTACTTTAAAACTTACTGTTAATGCTCCATCTGAAGGGATAGGGTACGCTAGTAAATCATCAAATAAAGTGTTGTCTGTAGCAAAGCTTTCTTCAACAATAATGGTATAGTCTTCTACCTCACCGTTAAAATTTAATCCACAAGAGTTAGGGTCACTATTTGTTTTTGTAGAAATTCTCATAGTTGTAGAACCTAATGGAGCATTTTCAGGAACAGAAATCGAAAGAGTGTTTGAAGAAGTTAAATCATAAGCTTCATCGGTGTCAAATGTACAGTTTTGGTTCCAATCAATCCATGCAACTGTGTTTATGTCGCTATTTCCAGCTGTATTGATAGTGGTTGTTAACTCGTAGGTTTCCCCTCTAACCACTTGAGTTGTTACTGATTTAAAATCAGAGTAACCATTTGTTTTATCAGAATTATTATTGATACCGTTAAAAGTAACATTTGTAATGCTTAATTGTGACTCAGTATTTCCAGAAGAATTACAAAGACTATTGTTTACATTTAAAAGTATATTTACCGACTTGGTCATTGAGGTGCTATTAGCGGTAACAGTTATTGTATAATCTCCTATAGCTACATCGGTTAAGTTAGTGACTGTTAAGGTAAATTTTCCACTGCTATTTATACTCGTAGGATTTAACGTAATAGTTGAGTTTGTTGGCGTTCCAGAATAAGAAAGGTTCACAGTTTCATTAAAACCATATAGGGCGGTATAATCTAAATCAAAGCGAATTTCATTTGTAGCTTGTTTACATACCGATAAATCTCCTGTGCTATTCGAAATAGAAAAAGTAGGTTCTAGAACTGTAATAGTATAATCTTCTACTTCGCCGTTAAAGCCCAATCTACAAGAATCGGGGTTTGCGTTTGACCTTGTCGAAACTCTCATTAATGTTGCCCCTGTAGGGATTCCTTCTGGAACAGTAATTGAAATAGAACCAGTAGAGGTTAAGTCATAAGTCTCATTAGTGTCAAAAACACAGTTTTGGTTCCAGTCTATCCATGCAATTGTTTTTACATTACTATTTCCGTCAGGATGAATAGTGGTCGTTAAATTATAGTTTTCACCTCTAACCACATCTGTACGTTGACTAGTAAAATCAGAATACCCTGTTGTTTTGGTAGAGTTGTTGTTTATACTGTTAAAAGTAACATTTGTAATGCTTAACTGTGAGGCCATATTACCAGTAGAGTTACAAAGACTATCGTTTACGTTTAAAAGGATGTCAACAGACTTAGTTATAGAGCCTGATGTAGCTGTAACTGTAATTGTGTAATCTCCTTTGGTAACATTGGTAAGATTGGTTACGGTTAAGCTAAACTTACCACTGCTACTTATTGAAGAGCTACTCAATGTTATTGTAGAATTAGTAGGAGCTCCTGAATAAGATAAATTTACAGTTTCATTAAAGCCGTATAAAGCATTGTAGTCAAAATCAAAAATTTGTTCATTTGTAGCTACATTACATACAGATACATCTCCTGTATTGTTAGTTATTGAATAAGTAGGAGCTGTTGGGAAAATGGAGAAGTTGGTATTATTTATATTATAAAAAATATTATCTGCCGCTTCTACTAGTATTCTAGCATTAGTAGTAGGAGTATCGGGTATAATAACAGCTTCAGAACCGTCATTTGGTGTGTTGCTCTTTAAAGTAATTGGATAGCTAAGACCGCCGTCTGTTGAAAGTTTTATGTTTACGGTAGCACAGTTAATAGGAGCTATATCTGTAGTTCCCTTATTCCAAGTAATAGTTTGAGTTGAGTTTACTCCCCAAGATACCGCAGAATTAGGGCTAGTTACAGTAAAAGCTTCAGCTTCCGTAACCGTTACTCTAATATCATCTCTAGCTGAATTTCCACCTCCAGAATGATTGTCTCTAACTGTAAGTGCAAAATCTAATTCTCGTGCTACTGAAGGTAAAACTTCCCATGTGGTAGCAGTATTACCGCTTAATACAGTAGATAGTGCCGGGATGTATCTATTAGGAGAAGAAGATGGAAGTAATGATCTAAACATAGGGCCTTCAGTATTTGTAGCTAATGGAGACATTGTTGCAATTTCATTATCAATTTGCTCCCAGGTATATGTTAAAGAACTTGGCCCCTCTGCATCAGTAGCCTCTCCTTTTAAAACAAACGGAGTAGACTTAGGAATGCTTACATCGTTTCCAGCGTTAGCGGTAGGAGCATTATTCCCTGTATTTGTGGTAGAAGCACAACTTCCAGATCCTTGAACATGACTCCACATTTGAGCGATACTAACCGCATGAAAATAATCATCACTTACACTTTGTACATTCGGTGAGCAAATACCGGCATAGCCCATAATTGTAGAACCACTTCCAGGTTCAACGGCTGTACTACTACTTCTATTACCATCACAAGAATTGTTAAAGGTATGAGTTGCTCCAAATTGATGTCCAACTTCGTGAGCAACATAGTCTATGTCGTAGGTATCACCAATAGGTTGACCCCTACCTGTAACTCCTTGAGCTTTGTAGTTTGTAACACATACAGAATTTAGTTGCGCAAGTCCACCAGCTCCAGTACTAAAGGTATGTCCGATATCATAATTAGCATTGCCAATAATATTATCGCATTTTTCCTGACTTTCATCAATTAAAATGCTGGCAGTATCATTGGTTAAGCCATCTGTGCTGGCATCTAAGAAAATTAATGCATCATTATTGTCTACAAGAACCATTCTAACAGCTAAATCTTTTTCATAAACTCCATTCACACGAGTAATAGTAGTGTTCATGGCAGACAGTACAGCTGCTTTTTTTTCTGCTTCACTAGCCGATGATGATACTCCTTGGTTGTTTATATGAAACTGAGCATACTCACCTGTACAAGCAATGGCCATTCTATAGGTTCTTAAATTTCCATCGTTAGCGTTTTTTCTTTGAGAAGTAAATTTGTCTTTCTTTTGTACTGTGTCTTCTACCGTACATGAAAATTCATCTTTAGTAGGAGGTAAACTACTCTTTTTATAAACAATGTATTCTTTATAGTCTTTGGTATATGGATTTATATAGGAAGTGCCTTCGTTTGCTGAAAAAATGATTGCGTGAACTCCATCATTACCAATACTTATCTTAGCAGAAGACGAAGGATTGTCTATTCCTTGAGCCGAAAAAGATTTAATCATAGGGAATTTTTCAGCTAAAGCAGGAGCTAGATAAGAAGTTTCTTCTATAGAAAACCTTTCTAGTTGCCCATTAGCATTTGGAAGTTGTATTATTTTCGAATTTGAAGTGCTTTTAGATTGTAGATTAGGCAATGTGTTTTTAAAACCGTCTAAATTCAAACTCATCAAAACGTATTGTTTTGGTAAAGAATTGGTGTTGAAAACCTCTTTTTTTTGTTGAGTAATGGCCTCTTTATGAACTTTGGTCCATAGTTGCTGTGAAAACAAGTTGGCTATAGACAAATAAAAAGCAAATAAAAAAGGAAGGGTACTTTTTTTAAACATAATTTCTGGAATTGATATAGGTTTAGTTTATAAACAGTAAAACTTTAAATTTCCCTACCTTTGTAAGGCAGTTTAGCGGTACAATTTATGAATAAAAAAATAAGAATTAGTGATCTAGGAAGAAAAGATTACAAAGAAACATGGGATTATCAAACAAGCCTTTTAGATGAAATAGTATCATTAAAAAGAGAAAGAAGGAAGGGAGAAAGTGAAATTGAAACCCCTAATTATTTTTTATTTGTTGAGCATCCACATGTATATACCCTAGGAAAATCGGGAGATATTAATAATTTATTATTGAACGAAGAGAAGCTTAAAGAAAAAGAAGCTACTTTTTATAAAATTAATAGAGGAGGAGATATAACTTATCATGGACCGGGGCAAATTGTTGGTTATCCAATTTTAGATTTAGAAAACTTTTTTACTGACATCCATAAATATTTACGTTTGTTAGAGGAATCAATTATTTTAACAATTGCAGAATACGGATTGGAAGGTGAAAGGAGTGAAGGAGAAACTGGGGTGTGGCTAGGTGTAGGTACACCATTTGCAAGAAAAATTTGTGCCATGGGTATTCGAGCAAGCAGGTGGGTTACCATGCATGGTTTTGCCTTGAATGTAAACGCTAACTTAGGGTATTTCGATAATATCATTCCTTGTGGAATTCGTGGGAAAGCGGTCACTTCAATGGAGGTTGAGTTAGGAAGAAAAATATCAGAAGAAGAAGTAAAAGAAAAAATTATAAAGCACTTTAAAGAGCTATTTGAAGTGGAAGAATTTATAAAAGCATAAAAAAGGGGCGACAATTGTCGCCCCTTTTTTATGCTTAAAAACTAAAATTATTTTTTAGCTTTAATCTCAAAAGAAATTTCCATTAAGTCATTGATAAACTTGTCTTTTAAAGCAGCATCAATTTTCTTAGATTTATAAGTAACACCAAAGTCAGTTCTGTCAATACTAAAAACATCACTTTTAAAAGTTAACATATCATCAGCTTCTGTAACAGTAGCAGGAATAGTAATACTTTTTGTAACATCTTTAAGAGTTAAGTTACCAGTAACGTGAGCTTTTCCGTCTTTTAACTCAGAACTAGCTACTTCAAACTTAGCAGTTGGGAATTTTTCAACATCAAAGAAATCCCCTGCTTTTAAGTGATCTTCCAATTTTTCTTTACCGTTTCCAGCTTCTAAATCTTGACAAACAATAGTAGTCATGTCGATAATGAACTCTCCAGATTTTACGTTTCCGTTTTCAACTTCTAAAGTTCCTTTTTCTAAACTAACGACACCGTTGTGAGAACCTGTTGGCTTGCTCCCTTTCCAAGTTACAGTAGATTCTGCAACATTAGCTTTATAAGTATTGATAATGTTTTCTGTTTTTGCAACTTCTTTAACTTCGTCGCTAACAACAGCTTTGTTTTTTTCTGTCTTACAAGAAACTGCTCCGATTGCAATAAAAGCAATAGCTAAAATTGTTTTTTTCATTTTTGTGTTTTTAATAATGATTATTAATCAAGTACAAATATAACTAAAAATAATTCCCATGGAAATTATTTTTTATCTTTAGAATCGATAATAATGGTTACAGGGCCATCATTTAATAACTCTACTTTCATGTCGGCACCAAATTGACCTGTTTGAACTTTCTTTCCCAAGTCAAGTTCAACTTGTTGGATAAATTTTTCATACAAAGGAATCGCTATCTCTGGTTTGGCAGCTTTAATATAGCTAGGACGATTCCCTTTTTTGGTAGAAGCATGTAGGGTAAACTGACTTACGGTAATGATATCTCCATTGATATCTTTAATCGATTTATTCATAATGCCTTCATCGTCATTAAAAATACGAAGGTTTGTTATTTTGTTAGACAGCCACTGAATATCTTCTTGAGTATCTTCATTAACAATTCCAAGTAAAATTAAAAGTCCCTGTTGTATGTTGGCGACTCTTTCACCTTCAATAGTAACGCTAGCTTTTGAAACGCGTTGAATGACAATTTTCATTTTATATAAATTGTTGAATTTTTAAATATTTGGATGTTCTGAACCTTGGTGGAGATTAGACTAAAAATTTTATTACTCCCAAATGTCGGTTCTGTAGTGTTCGTCTTCGCCTTCTAAAATTTGTAAATAACTTTTATAACGAGACCAAGCTATTTCTTCATTTTCCAAGGCTTCTTTAACTGCACATTGGGGTTCGTTAATGTGAATACAATTGTTGAATTTACAGTCTTGTTTTAAAGCAAAAAACTCAGGAAAATAGTCGCCTAATTCATCTTTGTCCATGTCAACTACACCAAAACCTTTAATTCCAGGAGTGTCAATAATACGAGCATTAAAACTTAAATCGAACATTTCAGCAAACGTAGTAGTGTGTTGCCCTTGTTTGTGTTGTTCAGAAATTTCTTTTGTTTTTAGGTCTAAAGAAGGTTCAATAGCGTTAACTAAGGTGGTTTTTCCAACCCCCGAATGCCCCGCAAACATACTTACTTTGCCAGTCATTAACGCTTTAATTTTATCGATATTAATGTTTTGGATAGCAGAAACTTCAATACATTCATAACCGATGGCTTCATAAATGTCTTTTAGATACAAAATTTCAGCACGTTGCTCAATTTCATACGAATCAATTTTATTAAAAACCAATATGGTTTTGATCGAATAGGCTTCAGCAGTGACTAAAAAACGATCGATAAATGTTGTAAAAGTAGGAGGGTTGTCTATCGTAATCAATAAAAATACCTGATCAATATTAGAAGCAATGACATGAGTTTGCTTTGATAGATTTACCGATTTACGAACAATGTAGTTTTTACGTTCGTGAATATTGGTAATTAACCCCGTTTCTTCATCATTTTTTGTTTCCAATGAAAAATCAACAATATCACCTACAGAGATAGGGTTGGTGCTTTTAATTCCTTTGATGCGAAATTTTCCTTTAATGCGACACTTATATAGTTCGCCTTCAGACTTTACCCAATACCAACTTCCTGTAGATTTATAAACCGTTCCTGTCATAGAACAAAGATGAGAATAAAAATTGAATGTTATAGTATTGTTTAATCTGTTAAATCGTTAATTTTCTGAGCTACTGTTCCTCTTTCTGAAACTCTAATAATCATAAAAATTAATTTAGGGATAAAACCTGGAGAAATAACCAAGTCTGCTTTTTCGGTTATTTCAATGTTTCTTTTATGTACAGTATTGTTAAAATCAATAGCTGGTGTATTGGCTAATTCTACAGCAAAATCCCAAGCACCGTTTCTTGCTAATTCCATGCTGAAGTCAACTAAAAAATCATCAACATCTTTAGTCCAGATAAGAATTTTCTTTAAAAAAGGATATACTTTGGCTAAGTCATCTTGAACATCATTAACTAAAGAGGATAAAATTTTATTAATCTTATTAAAGTCACCATGTAAGTTTTGGATATTTTGCTCTTTAGAAACTTCTGCGGCCGCTATTCCTAAATCTAAATTAATATGTGCATTCATGCCAACTAGTAAATGTTGTAAAACTATATACCAATATTTATTAGCTATGCCAAAAGCTTTTTCCCAAGAGGAAGTGATAGGTATATTGTTTTGGTAATTGTAATAAGCTTCTATATATCTTTTAGCAAAAATTATATCGAGTTTTTCTATTCGTTGGTTATCATCAAAATAATTGCTTTTTATGCCTTCTTTTACCTTGATTGTTACTTTTTGGTATAAAGCTGCAAAATATCCTAACGGACTTTTGTTGTTGATAGATTCGTTAATTATATCTTGTAGTATATCTATAACCTCATCAATTGTATGAATAGGTTTCATTTAGTTAAAGTTTGGTAGGAAGAAAATACAATAAATAGAATAAAAAAGACCGCTATTTTGTAGCGGTCTTTTAAATATTTAACTGTTAATAATTTTCTCTTGATGATTGATACTTTCTTGGTGTATTGCTTTGAACATTTTAAGTACAAATTCTTCGCTTAAACCGCGTTCATCACCTTCTAAAATCATTTTACCTAGTATCTCATTCCATCGTTTGGTTTGTAAAATGGCAACATTTTTCTCTTTTTTCAATTGACCAATTGAATCTGCTATTTTCATACGTTTACCTAACATTTCAATTAATTGATGATCCACTACGTCAATTTGAGTACGTAGGGTGTTCAATGCGTTTCTATATTCAGTTTCTGTATCTGTGGCTTTTCTAACTTTTAAATCAATCATCATTTGAATTAATGATTTAGGAGTAATTTGTTGTGCAGCATCACTCCATGCATTATCTGGATCATAATGAGTTTCAACCATTAAGCCATCAAAGTTTAAATCTAAGGCAGTTTGACAAACATCAAAAATAATATCACGACGACCAGCGATGTGTGACGGATCACAAATTAATGGTAAATCGGGGAAACGGTTTTGCAATTCAATAGGGATTTGCCATTCAGGATTGTTGCGGTACCTTGTTTTTTCGTAAGTAGAGAAACCTCTATGGATAACTCCTAGTTTTTTAATGTTTTTAGCATATAAACGTTCTATGGCGCCTAGCCACAATGGTAAATCAGGGTTTACAGGATTTTTGACTAAAACAATCTTATCTGTGCCTTCTAAAGCATCGGCAATTTCTTGAACAATAAAAGGACTTACAGTAGTGCGGGCACCAATCCATAAGATATCTACGTCATGTTCAATTGCAAGTTTTACGTGATCTTTGTTAGCTACTTCAGTAGCAGTTAACATTCCTGTTTCTTGTTTTGCTTTTTGGAGCCATTTTAAGCCCAAAGCCCCCACGCCTTCAAAATTACCTGGCCTGGTACGAGGTTTCCAAATTCCAGCTCTTAAAACTGTAGCATCTGTGTCTTTTAATTCGTGTGCAATTTGTAATACTTGTTCTTCTGTTTCGGCACTACAAGGTCCTGCGATTACTAATGGATGCCCTAATCCGAAAGCATCTAACCATGTTTTTAATTCTTTTGTATTCTCCATGTTGATATTTTTTATTGTTGAGGAGCTCCCTCTAAAATTCCATTTAATATTTGTTTTATATGATTGGTGTTTTCCATTTCTGCATATATTTCTGGAAAATCGTTGTTCTCTAATAAGGTCTTGAATTGTTGTAAGTTATGAATATATTCATTTAAAGATTCAATTACATTTTCTTTATTTTGCTCAAAAATAGGAGTCCACATTGCGGGTGAACTTTTAGCCAAACGTACGGTAGATGCAAACCCACTACCGGCCATATCAAAAATATCACGCTCGTTTTTCTCTTTTTCAATAACGGTTTTACCCAACATAAAAGAGCTGATGTGTGATAAATGCGATACATAAGCAATGTGTTTGTCATGTGATTTTGGGTCCATATATCGTATGCGCATTCCTAATTTTGAAAATAAGTCTAATGCTTTTTCCTGTAATTTGAATGCTGTTTTTTCTACTTCACAAATAATATTGGTTTTACTTCTAAATAAATTTGTCAACGCAGCATTGGGTCCTGAAAACTCGGTTCCTGCAATAGGGTGTGTTGCTAAAAAGTTTCTTCTTTTAGGATGGTTTTTAACAGCGTCGCAAATCAGTTCTTTAGTCGAACCTACATCGAAAACCAAACAAGTATCTGAAATAGTGTCTAAGGTTTTTAAAATTACTGTTTGTGAAATGTCTACAGGAATGGCAATAATTACCATATCTGCATTTTTCAACGCTGGAAATGTTGCTTTTTGATGAATAATACCTCTTTCTATGGCAAGATTTCCATGCTCTTCGTTAGAGTCAATTCCATAGATGGTAGCGTTTTTAAATGCTTGTTGAATATCTAAAGCAAGGCTGCCGCCGATTAATCCTAGTCCTATGATAAATATGTTCATTATATGCTGTTGATTGCTTCGTTAATTTTTTCTTCTGGAACGCATAATGAAAAACGAATGTATCCTTCACCTTGACTGCCAAAAATGGTTCCAGGAGCAGCAAAGATGTGTTTGTTGTATAACAAATCATCAATCATTTTTTCTGATGTTTTTCCTTTTGGAAGTTTGCACCAAACAAACATCCCTGAGGTGTTTTTATCGTATGTACAATCTAGCTTATCAGCTAGTTTAAAAACTAATTTTTGTCTTTTTTTATAGTTGTCGTTTAGTTGGGTAAACCAATCTTTGTTCAATTCTAATGCTTTGGTTGCTCCTTTTTGAATTCCGTAAAACATACCAGAATCCATTTGCGTTTTTACTTTTAAAACTTCGGTTAAGAATTCAGGTTTGCCTAATAACATCCCAACACGCCATCCGGCCATGTTGAAAGATTTGCTTACCGAGTTTAACTCGAGAGCAATATCTTTAGCGCCTTTAATTTGTAAAATGCTCTGAGGGTGTTCGTTCAATATAAAACTATACGGATTGTCATTTACTATAACGATATCGTGTTTTTTACCAAAGTCAATCAACTTCTGAAAGGTTTCTATAGTTGCATTTGCTCCTGTTGGCATATGCGGGTAGTTTACCCACATCAACTTTATTTTTGAGGTGTCTAGTTTTTCCAAAGCTTCAAAATCAGGTTGCCAGTTAGTAGCTTCATCTAAATTGTAAAAAATAGGGTTTCCTCCTAGTAAATTAGTAACAGAACTGTAGGTTGGGTACCCTGGATTAGGAATTAATACCTGATCTCCTTCGTTTAAAAAAGCTAAAGAAATATGCATTATTCCCTCTTTACTTCCCATTAAAGGGAGTACTTCATTGGTGGGGTTAACTGCAACTTTATAATGGTTTTGATAAAAATTTGAAACAGCGTGTCTAAATTCAGGTAAGCCTTGATAGCTCTGATAGCTATGTGCTCCAGTATCTTGTAAACTATCTTGAATAGCTTTCAGTACAGATGTTGGAGGTTGTAAATCGGGGCTGCCAATTCCAATGTTGATAATAGGATTGCCTTCTGAAATTAACTGACGTACTTCTTGTAATTTTTTTGAGAAGTAGTACTCTTGTACGGTTTGTAGTCTGTTAGCAAACTGTATCATGATCTTCCGTTTTTATATTCACCTAATATTTTAAATTCTTCTGCCATAATTTGAATTATAGCCTTTGCTTTTTCATAATCTTCATATTTGTCAAAGGTTACATCAACAAAAAAAGCATACTTCCAAGGGGTTTCAATTTTGGGTAACGATTGTATTTTGGTAAGGTTTAACTTGCAATCACTCATTACGTTTAACATCGCTGCTAAACTGCCTCTTTTATGATCTAATTCAAATTTTAAAGAAGCTTTGTTAATTTCATTTTTACCGTTTTTAGGAAGGCTTGTTTGAAGAAAGACAAAACGAGTTGCATTATTTTTAATCGTTTGAATTTCATCTTCAATAATTGATAAACCAAAAATATCAGCTGCCATTTTGGGAGCAATTGCCGCAACTCCTTTTAGTTGTTGTTCTGTAATTCTTTTAGCTACCGCAGAAGTGTCTACATCTTCAATGAGTTTTATGTGTTTATGTTGTTTAAAAAACTCTTTACACTGTAATAAAGCCATCGGATGTGAGCAAACCTCAGTAATATCTTCAATTTTCTGGTTTGCTAAGGCCATCAAGTGATGATGTATGGGGAGATAATACTCGCCAGAAATATGTAAATTATACTTGTCAATTAGGGCGTAATTAGGAATAATTGACCCTGCGATAGTGTTTTCTAGCGCCATGACTGCTTGCTCAGTTTTTGAGCTTAACAGGCTATCAACTAATACATCAAAAGATAAACATTCGTGTAGGTTGATGTTTTCTCCGTAGTAGTTGTTTGCAACAATATGATGGTTGCTTCCTTGAATTCCTTGAATGGCTATTTTTTTCATTTAAAGTCAAAAAAAAAGCCTCGATAAATTCGAGACTTTGATTGGGTATATTATTTTTTGTTAGTTTAACAATACGGTACAAAGTCTCGTCTCTTACTAAAAAAGTAAAAGTAAAAATAAAAACCTTGCCATACGTTTTGTAACATCATTGTATTTGTGCTTTTTGTACGGGACAAATCTTAGAAATAAATTTAACTAAACCAAACTTTTTTTTAAAAAAATAGAAAATAAAAAAAAAGCCTCTCTAAAAAGAGAAGCTTTTTGCGGTCTGGACGGGACTCGAACCCGCGACCCCATGCGTGACAGGCATGTATTCTAACCAGCTGAACTACCAGACCGTTGCTTGAAGCAATATATTGTATGTTTTAGAGAAACTTTAGCGGTCTGGACGGGACTCGAACCCGCGACCCCATGCGTGACAGGCATGTATTCTAACCAGCTGAACTACCAGACCGTTGCTCTAAGCGGATGCAAATATATAACCTTTTTTTAAATAAAAAAGAGTTATTTTATAAAAAATTCTGTCTACTGATTAGATAAGAGCTAAGGACTTTATCATAGTCCTCATTTATAGCTACAGGAACATAATCAATCTTGTATTGTAAGCATTTGTTTTTTAGGTTATTGAAGTAGGAGCTGCTTAGTTCTTGGTATTTTTGTTGTACGTTTTTTGCGTATAAATTTATTTCTTCGCCAGTTTCAACATCCACAAATTTTTTGGGAGTATTGTCGAAATCAAACAAAAATTCTGTTTTCTTATCGTAGGTATGGAATAAGATTACTTCATGTTTGTTAAATTTTAAATGTCGTAAAGCGTTCAAAAGCTCTTCTTCATTTTTACGAGTCTGAAACATATCTGTAAATAAGAAAATCAAAGATCTTCTATGAATTTTTTCAGCTATTTCATGTAAGTATTGATAGGTTTCTGTTGTGGTATTTGATTTAGAAGATAATAACAGCTCTAATTGATTTAAAAGCATTTTGCGGTGACGTTCACTTCCTTTCTCAGGAGCATAGTATTCATAGGTATCTGAATAGATACTTAATCCAACAGCATCTCGTTGTCGTTTTAAAATATCCATTAGTGAAGCCGCAGCTACAACAGAAAAACCAATTTTATTTAAATCATCTATTGATTGATTCTTACTTATAGGATAATGCATAGAAGCAGAATTGTCGACAATTAAATGACATCTAAGATTTGTTTCTTCTTCGTATTTCTTGGTATACAACTTTTCTGTTTTAGCAAACAACTTCCAATCTATATGGCGAGTGCTTTCACCTTTATTGTATAGCTTGTGTTCAGAAAATTCAACTGAAAATCCGTGAAACGGACTTTTATGCATACCTGTGATAAAACCTTCTACCACTTGTTTAGCAAGTAGCTCTAGGTTGTTTATTCTTGAAGTAGTACTGTTTAAATCAATCATACAGTATCGAAAATAACAAAAGGTTTAGCAATAGCCAAACCTTTTGTATAATAAAAAAAGAAATTGGTTTATCGTTTAATTGTATGTTGGACTCTGTCCATATCATCTACTACAATTAATAATTTTTTCAATAAAATAGGATTGTAGTTTTTATGATTGTTTAAAAATTCTTGCACAATTGCGTTAGCTTCTTTGGAAGTGTAGTTTCCAAGAGAACTCGTTAACCAGTTTTTAGGAAAAAAAATGTCCCCTGTAAGTTGTACTTCTTCTAATAAACTTAAACAGAGTTTAAGGTGTTTGATTGAAGATTGTTGACGCAAAGGGTGATGTATAGCAGTTAAGGCAGCTTCTACCCAAGATTCTTTTTCACGATTTTTGGCTTCTTTTAATGAAAGCATAAAATCATCTCTTAACTTTTCATTATTAGATAACGCTGGAAGCAACCATAAAAAGCGTTCTTTTTTGTCTTTATTTGTAATGTTTTCAAGTTGCTGCTTATTTATTTCTTCTGATTTAACATGTTTGTAGATAGAAAGCTTCGTTACCAGCTTAGTTAAATCAGTTTCATTTAAAGTTAAGTTGTCTATTACAAGAGTTTTATTCCATAATTGAAATAGATTCTCTTTTCCATTTTCATTATAGGCAAGATTACTGTATAGGTTAAACAGTGTTTTTTTAATATTCTTGGGAAGCTCTGTTTGAAGCAATTCAAAAACGGCACTTTCAGTAGTGTTTAAAAGCTCATTGTGTTGATCTTTTGATAAAAACTTCCAAAAAATGGCAGTAATACCTCCAGATAAATAGTTAACAATTAATTCGTTTTTTTCAGATTGAATTCCTTTTAAAAATAAGTTAAAAGTATTCAAAGGGGTAATATTACCGTGAAGCATGTTTTCGTAAAGGTTTATATAAGAATGCCCTCTTGCAACATCGTCTTTAATTAAATGAATGTCGATTGTGTTTAAAGGAAAAATTCCGTAGCCCAAACCAGTATAGTTATAAATAATATCTTTAGGTTTGGGGAAACCAATTGCTTCGTTAATAGTATTTTCTTGCTTGTTTAGGTTAACATGAATTGTTTTTATTTCATCTTCATAAACTAAACCAATAGAAAAAGATTGTTCCCATATATTGTTGGACTTGTCTTCTGCCTTTTGATAGATGTTAAAAGCGTTTATTTTTCCGTCATTATAACTAATAGCATCAGAAATTATTGGACGACTAGGAGAGTTTACCCAAACCTGACTCCATTGTGTAATGTCTTTAGGAGACAAATCGTTAAAAATAGCGACCAAATCGTTCCAGTCTGCATTGTCATTAGCGTAGGTAGCAATGTATTGTTGCGTTCCTTTCTGAAAGTTTTCTTTACCCAGTAAAAGTTCGAGTTGACGCATCATTATAGGGGCTTTGTTATAAATGATGCGCCCGTATAAAGCCCCTGCATTTTTCAAGTTGTCTAAGGGTTGTCTAATAGGGTTTGAACCTTTGGTCCGGTCTTCAGAATAGGCGCTCGGATAGTGAGACATCATAAAACCTAAATTGTGGTTTATTTCAGGAAACACAGGGTTCATAATTTTGTCAGCCATAAAGTTGGCAAAGACTTCTTTCATCCAAACATCATTAAACCAACGCATGGTTACCAAATTACCAAACCACATATGAGAAGTTTCATGAGCAATTAATTTAGCCCGATTTAACTTGCGAGTTTGTGTTGCATTTTCGTCCAAAAAAAGAGAGCTTTCTCTATATTGTATTGCTCCTGTGTGTTCCATTCCACCGTATTGAAAAGGAGGTAGCGTAGCAAAGTCCATTTTTTGAAACGGAAATTTATACAGAGTATAGTCTTCTAAAAAAGCTAAAGAATTTTGATGTGTGTTAAAAATTGTAGCTAAACTTTCTTTAATTTTTATACTATCTGATTCTCTATATAACAAGCGCATGTTAAAAGCACCAGGATTGGTATTGTTTTCCTTAAATTTACCAGCGACAAAAGAAAATAGGTACGTACTCATTTTATCTGTCTGTTTAAATTGATGTTCAATAAAATCACCTTTTTCTAGTTGCTGTTTTTCAAAAGCACCACATAAAACTTTCCAGTCTTTGGGGGCAGTTATAGTAAGATTGTAAAGGGCTTTAATATTAGGTTGATCAAAACAAGGGAATAAAGTGCTAGCCCTATCAGGAACTAATAGCGTATATAAATATTCTTTGTTTCTGTTTAATGAAAGTTCTCCAGCATCAAAATTTATGTCAATAATGTTTTTCCCCGATTTTAATAAGTTTTTATCAATAATAATATGCTCTTTAGTATGTATTATAGGGGTATTTATGGCATTGACTTGTATTTTTTTTAAATGATTTGTTTTCTCATTAAAATCTAAAATTAAATCGTTTTCAGCATTGGTAAGGTCGAAACTAATTTCAAGTACTGAAGGAATAGCATTTTCCTTTTGTGAAGGAATTGAAAAATGAAGTTTGTATACTACGTTAGATATTTGTTGCTTTCTAAACTGAGCAAGTTCTAAAGAAATGCCAGAAGTAATTTTTGGAAGTTTATTTTGCTCTTTTTTACAAGCGATACTTAAAAGTAAACAAAAAAATAGGAGGTATTTATACATGGAGTTTAGTTGTTTGTTCATTAGCTCAAAATAATAAAAAAGGTTTGGCAATTGCCAAACCTTTTTTATTATTTCAAATTAAAAGACTATTTGTATGTTATAAAGCAGCATCAATTTTATCAGTATATGCTTTTTTAGGAGCAGCACCTACTTGCTTGTCAACAACTTCACCATTCTTAAAAATTAATACGGTAGGAATGTTTCTTACCCCGTATTTAGCAGCAAATTCTTGATTTGCATCTACATCTACTTTACCAACTACAGCTTTTCCTTCATACTCGCTACTGATTTCATCAACGATAGGAGATACCATTCTACAAGGTCCACACCAAGCTGCCCAAAAATCTACTAATACTGGTTTGTCAGATTTTAATACTACTTCTTCAAAAGAAGCATCTGTAATTTCTAATGCCATTTTATTTATGTTTTTATCTAAAGTTATTTTCTTGTTTATTCACTTACAAATGTAAACAAATATTTTACCAATACAATTGTACAGAAATTACTTTTTATTATCATAATATCAATACTTTCTATTTACTTGTAAGTTTGTTTTTAAGTGTGTAAAATAATTGATAACTTTGTCGAATATTTTTTGAGGAAAAATTTGACTGATTGCAACCTCATTGAACCAAGGTTCAGAATAAAAATGCTAAAGCAGTAATTTTCTACTCCTTTTAGCGACTCAGCAATCCAAGTTTTCCTTTTAGTTAAATTTTAAAAAGAAGTATTTATGTCATATTTTTTTACTTCAGAAAGTGTTTCTGAAGGACATCCAGATAAGGTAGCAGATCAAATATCTGATGCTTTGATAGATAATTTTTTAGCTTTTGATTCAGATTCTAAAGTAGCATGTGAAACATTGGTAACCACTGGTCAGGTTGTATTAGCAGGAGAAGTAAAGTCTTCTACTTACTTAGATGTTCAAAAAATTGCTCGTGAGGTAATTAATAAAATTGGATACACGAAAGGTGAGTATATGTTTGACGGGAACTCTTGTGGAGTATTGTCTGCAATTCACGAGCAGTCAGATGATATTAACCGTGGGGTAGATAGAGCGTCTAAAGAAGAGCAAGGAGCAGGAGACCAAGGAATGATGTTTGGGTATGCAACGAACGAAACAGAGCATTACATGCCATTAGCGTTAGACTTGTCGCACATAATTTTAAAAGAATTAGCAGCAATTCGAAGAGAGAATAAAGAGATAACTTATCTACGTCCAGATGCTAAAAGTCAGGTAACTATTGAGTATTCTGATGATAATGTACCACAACGTATTGAAGCAATTGTTGTTTCTACACAGCACGATGATTTTGCTGATGACGAAACAATGTTAGCAAAAATTAGAAAAGATATTGTTGAGGTTTTAATTCCTAGAGTTAAAGCACAGTTAACTCCAGAAATTCAAGCATTGTTTAATGATGATATCAAGTATCATATCAACCCAACAGGAAAGTTTGTAATTGGAGGACCACACGGAGATACAGGATTAACAGGTCGTAAGATTATTGTAGATACCTATGGAGGAAAAGGAGCACACGGTGGTGGAGCATTCTCTGGAAAAGATCCGAGTAAGGTAGATCGTTCTGCTGCTTACGCAACACGACATATAGCAAAGAATTTAGTAGCTGCTGGAGTTGCCGATGAGGTGCTAGTACAAGTATCGTATGCGATCGGGGTAGTAGAGCCAATGGGAATTTTTGTGGATACTTACGGAACATCAAAAGTTGGTTTAACTGATGGTGAAATAGCTCAAAAAGTTTCTGAAATTTTTGATATGCGTCCACATGCTATTGAAGATCGTTTAAAGTTACGTAATCCAATGTATAGCGAAACTGCAGCTTATGGACATATGGGAAGAAAAAATGAAGTAGTTTCTAAAACATTTACACAACCTAATGGAGAAAGTAAAACAATAGAAGTTGAATTGTTTACTTGGGAGAAATTAGATTATGTGTCTAAAGTAAAAGAGAGTTTCGGTTTGTAATAAACGAAACAAAAACATAGTGAAAAATACCTGTAATTTTTATTGCAGGTATTTTTTTATACAGCTATTTTTGTGTGAAATTTAAAAACAATATGAACCGAACTTGTTTTTATATTTTTCAAATTGCTAAAAATTGCTGTTTTTTCTTTTACTCATTTTTTATTGTCTTAAAAACTTTATGTAAGAGGAATGCTTAGTTTTTTACTTAAAAAATAAAAATAAGTTCATTAAAAATCACAAAAAATGAAAAAATTAAAGTATGTTTTTGCTATTGGATTAGGAGTGGCATTATTAACCTCATGTAATAGCTCTGCTTCAGACGATTTTGATGAAGTTAACGGAGAAGCTAAAAAGAAAAGATTAAAAACTGTTGCAGCGACAAACCAAGAAAATGAAACAATTACTACTCAGTTTATGTATAATGCTGAAAAAGAATTGGTAAGTATTTCTGGAACAAATGGAACAGACGCTACTTTAATAAACTATAACAATGATGGGAGTACTATCAAAGTAACTGCAGATAGCGATCCTTCAGAAAGTCTTTCAATAGAGGAGTTGTATCAATCACCATATAATATTTATGAAACAGGAATAACATTAGAATATGATTCTAACAAAAATCCTAGTAAAGTTTTATTTCAAGTAGAGGTTTATGACTGGGAAACTGAAATGAATGTTATTGAAAGTTATACCGCTGAAATGTTTTATGACAATAAGCCAAATATGTATTTTTCTACTTTAGAAGCCGCAGGAGTTATAGAAATTTTAGATGGTGTTGATGTTAGTTTCGGGGTGAATCCTCAAGCTTCAGAAATAATAAAAGCTAGGAAATTATTAGCATTAAATAACGTAACGAAGGTTATTTATAAAGATGCAGATGATAACGTTGTAGGTACCTTAACTGTAGAGTATACTTATGATTCAGATGGGTATCCTTTAACGGGGAAAGGGTTAGCTGTTGGTGGTAAGGAATCAATTGCTATAAATGCTACTTATAGTTATGAATAAACTAAACTATAAAATCAAAAAAAACCTCGACATTGTCGAGGTTTTTTTTGATTTTATTTCACTTGAAATACAAAAGGTATTCTAGCTTGAATTCCTTTTAGGTTTTTCATTTTGTGAATATTATGGTATAATTGGTAGTTTTCATCACCTAAAGTTTCTTTAAGTATTTCTTCTTTTGAAGCTTTCATAAATGGAGAGAATTTTAGAGCCTCTTTTAAGTCAGTTTTGTAATTAGGGTAATTACGAACTCTAAAATTTTGAACTTCTGCTAATTCAGCGGCAGCTTTAATGGCATCATTTAATCCTCCTAGTTGGTCAACTAACCCATTTTCAATAGCTTCTTTACCAGTCCAAACCCTACCTTGTGCAATTTCGTTTACTTGCTCAAAAGTCATGTTACGCCCTGCAGAAACACGGTTAACAAAAGTAGTGTAGATTTGTTCAACGCCTTCTTTAGTTACATCGTAAAATTTCTGGTTCATCGGCTCAAAAACACTATAAGAAGCACTGTTGTTAGTAGATACTTGCTCTGCATTAATACCAATATTATCGGTAAATTGACTAAAGTTAGGAATGGCACCAAAAACTCCAATCGATCCTGTAATTGTTGTAGGCTCTGCAATAATTTTATCGGCATTACAAGCAATATAATAACCACCAGAAGCAGCTAAATTACCCATAGAAACTACTAAAGGTTTTTCTTTTTTAGACAATTCCAATTCGCGCCAAATTAATTCAGAGGCTAAAGCACTACCTCCAGGTGAATTTACGCGAAGTACAATAGCTTTTACATTATCATCTTTTCTAGCTTTTTTAATTGCTTTATTAATAATTCCTTGTCCGATATAGTCTTCGCTTCCTTCTCCGTAGATAATATCTCCCTGTGCGTATATTACAGCAATTTTATCTTTAGAAGTTGAAGAAATTCTTCCTTTTCCTGAGTTTATGTAGTCTTTAATAGAAATGGTGTTTGTTTTTTCATCAGAACTCCCTGCTAGTTTTTCTTGATATTCATCCTCATAAATAGAAGCATCAATAAGGTTGTTTTTTAAAGCTATTTCAGCATTTCTTCCGTTAGAATTATCAGCAATAAGATTTAGTTTTTCAATAGAAATGTTTCTACTTTTACTAATATCTTCAGTGATTTCTGACCAAATAGATTTTAAAAATGAAGTAGTTTGCTCACGATTTGCATCACTCATTTTATTTTCTAAAAATGGCTCAACAGCACTTTTGTATTTTCCATGGCGTACTACTTCCATTTTAATACCATATTTGTCTTCAAAGTCTTTAAAATATAAAATTTCGGTAGATAATCCTCTAAAGTCAATAGCGCCTACTGGGTTTAAGAATAAACTATCGGCAACAGAACTTAAGTAGTAATTTTTTTGAGTATAAATATCATTGTAAGCGTACACAAATTTACCACTCTCTTTGAACTCTTCAATTTTGTTTCTAATAGCTTGTGTTTGCGCAATACCAGCATTTATAAAGGCTGTTTTAATACTTATTCCTTTTATTTTATTGTCAGTTTTAGCATTTTCAATAGCATTGATAATTTTATTTAAAGCTAACTTTTCATCTGTTAACTCCAGAGCTTCTGCAATAGGATTGTTTTCTTTCGGGGCATAATCTTTAATAGGAGTTGATAAATCTAATTCTAAAACCGAGTTTGATTTGACAACAATTTTCTCTTCAGCTCCAATAAAAGAAGCAATTACAAAAAAGAAAACAAATAGTAAAAATAGGGCAGTGAAAAAGCCTAGAATCGAGGCGAGCAAATTTCTTAAAAAATTCATGTTGTATGGTTAATTTTTTGAGCAAATATACAGTTTTTCGAAAGACGCTTTTTATGATGAGATTGCTAGTTCCAACGATTTATACCAATCCCTAAGTTTATGCGGTATTTTCGTTGAGCAAACTCAAAATAATTAAACAATTTATAGTTTACTTCGTAACCATAATCAATATGCGAACCGTAGTCGATTACGTTTTCATAAATGGTTGAATTAAATTGTAGAGGGTTTCTAGCTCGATAATTCCATGTGTTTACATACAACCGGTTTTTATTTTCTAGGTATTGTTGTGAGTAAAAGCCTTCTGGTTTAGCAATGCTGTTTAAATAGGCAGTAAAACCAGGGTCAATAATTATAATTTCATACTCTAAACTGTCATTAGCAATTACAACAGGTTCCTCTTTTTGTTGAGTGTTTGAAGCATTTTTTATAGGAGTAGAACTACAAGACCATAACAAAACTCCGATAATACTAAGAAATATAATGTGTTGTAAGGTTTTCATAATCAGTATGATTTGTAATTATAAAAGTGCAAAAATTATTCCGTTTTTAATTGATTTTTAACTTGTTTAACAGTAATTTTCAGCATTAAATAATAGAAAATGAAGAAAAGGTGTTTTTGGGTTAGTGATGACCCATTATATATTGAGTATCATGATCATGAGTGGGGAGTGCCCGTATATGATGATGATAAATTGTTTGAGTTTTTAATATTAGAAACCTTCCAAGCAGGTTTAAGTTGGATTACAGTTTTAAAGAAAAGAGAAAACTTTAGAAAAGCATTTGATAATTTCGACTATAAAAAAATAGCAAAATATTCTGAAAATAAATATGAAGAATTGCTTTTGGATGCTGGAATTATAAGGAATAAGCTGAAGATAAAAGCTACTATAACTAATGCTCAGGCTTTTATGAAGGTGCAAGAAGAGTTTGGGACATTTTCAAAATACATTTGGGATTTTACTAACGGAAAGCCGATAGTAAACAAGTTTGAAAAGAGAGAAGAAGTACCAGCAACAACAGAACTTTCAGATGCGATTTCAAAAGATTTAAAAAAACGTGGGTTTAAGTTTGTTGGCTCAACTGTAATTTATGCACATATGCAAGCGACGGGAATGGTAAACGACCATACAACCGACTGTTTTCGATATCATGAAGTTTAAATTTCGTAATTTTAGCATTCAAAAAAATAAATTTAAAACTATATAAATGAAACTAAAACAAATGCTTTGTGCATTTGCAGCAGCAGGAGTATTAACTTCTTGTGGTGTAGATGCAAAAAAAGAGCCTAAAGTAGTAGAAAAAAAGGCAAAAGAGTTTGAATATGTTGTTGAGCAATTTGCTGATATAAAAGTGTTACGTTATCAAATTCCTGGGTTTGATGAGTTAACACTAAAAGAAAAAAAATTAGTGTACTATTTAACACAAGCTGGTTTATCTGGGCGTGATATTATGTGGGATCAAAACTACCGTCACAATCTTGAAATTAGAGCTGCTTTAGAAAACATTCATAATAACTTTAAAGGAGATAAGGAAAGTGAAGATTTTAAAGCATTCACTACTTATTTAAAAAGAGTATGGTTTTCAAACGGAATCCACCACCATTATTCTAACGATAAGTTAAAACCTACCTTTTCTAAGGAGTATTTAGAAACGTTGTTAAAAGAAACTAATACTGAGTTATCTACGGAAGCATTAGACGTTATTTTTAATGATAAAGATGCTAAAAAAGTAAACAAAAAAGCTGGGGTAGATAATGTATTAGCATCAGCAGTAAACTTTTACGGAGCAGATATTACAAGTAAAGATGTAGAAGATTTTTATGCTAAAGCTGATAAAGGCCCAGAAGGACAACCAATTGAGGCTGGATTAAACTCGAAGTTAGTTCGTGAGGAAGGAAAATTAGTGGAGAAAGTTTGGAAGTCTGGTGGAATGTACGGGCAAGCAATCGATAAAATTGTTTATTGGTTAGAAAAAGCTAAAGAAGTAGCAGAAAACGAAAAGCAAGCAAAAACATTAGAGCTGTTAATCGAATACTATAAAACAGGAGATTTACATACTTGGGACGAATATGCAATTGCTTGGGTAGAATCTACCGAAGGAAATATTGATTGGATTAATGGTTTTATTGAAGTATATAATGATCCTAAAGGGTACAGAGGTTCGTACGAAACAATTGTACAGATCAAAGACTTCGATATGTCTAAAAAGATGAAAGTATTATCAGACAACGCTCAATGGTTTGAAGATAATTCTCCATTAGATCCAACTCACAAAAAGAAAGATGTGGTAGGAGTTTCGTATAAAACAGTAAATGTCGCTGGTGAAGCAGGAGATGCATCTCCAAGTACACCAATTGGAGTGAACTTACCGAACAATAACTGGATTCGTCAACAACACGGTTCTAAATCGGTATCGTTAGGAAATATTATAGGTTCTTATAACAATGCTGGAGGAACTGGACGTTTAAAAGAATTTGCGAATGATCAAGAAGAAATCGATTTAGAGATTAAATATGGTAAGCTAGCTGATAAATTACACACAGCATTACACGAGGTAATTGGTCATGCTTCTGGGGTTATTAATGACGGTATAGGGCAACCAAAAGAAACTTTGAAAAACTACGCTTCTACAATGGAAGAGGGTAGAGCAGATTTAGTTGGACTGTATTACTTAATGGATCCTAAGTTACAAGAATTAGGTTTAGTTGATGATTGGCAAAAAGTAGGTAAAGCTGCTTATGATGGATATATCAGAAACGGATTAATGACGCAGTTAATCAGAATTAACTTAGGAGATGATATTGAAGAAGATCATATGGTAAACCGTCAATGGGTTTCAGCGTGGGCTTTTGAACAAGGAGCGAAAGATAATGTAATTGAAAAAGTTACCAGAGATGGAAAAACATTTTATAATATCAATGATTACGAAAAGCTTCGTGAGATTTTTGGTCGTTTATTAAAAGAAGCACAAAGAATTAAATCAGAAGGAGATTTTGAAGCGGCAAAAGCATTAGTAGAAGGTTATGGAGTAAAAGTAGATCAAGATATTCATAAAGAAGTTTTAGATCGTAATGCTCAGTTTACATCTGCTCCTTATAGTGGATTTGTAAATCCAGTATTAGAACCAGTGACCGATGCTGACGGAAATATTACAGATATTACAGTTAAACAAGCAGAAACATTTGAAGAGCAAATGAAATTCTATGCTAAAAATTATAACTTCTTACCTGTTAAAAATTAAGAAGCTCCGTTTTAGCAATAGTAAAAAATCAAAACCGATTCTAATTAGAATCGGTTTTGTACTTTTAGAGAGATTAATAAATGATACATGGCAAAAAAAGTAAAAGACCCTGGTTTAGGTTATGGTTCAAGTCGTAATGCACAAAGTGTAATTAACGCAGATGGTACTTCTAACGTAGTGCATGCCAATAGAAAGTTTGGGGCTGATGATTTGTATACTTTTTTTATAGAATTACCGTGGTGGCAATTTTTTGCATTTATCCTCATTGGGTATTCATTATTAAATATTCTTTTTGCATTTGTATATGTGTTTATAGGGATAGAACAAATAACACCTTCAAAAGGAAATTTTTTAGACGATCTTTTAAATGGATTTTTCTTTAGTGCACAAACCCTAACAACGGTAGGGTATGGAGGGATTGCCCCTAAAGGTATTGCAGCAAATGTTATTGCAGCTTTCGAAGCTATGATAGGTTTATTGAGTTTTTCATTTATTACAGGATTGTTGTATGGGCGTTTTTCAAAAGCAAAAGCAGCTATTCGTTTTAGTGAAAATTTAATTTTAAGAGATTTTAAAGATCATAGAGCTTTAATGTTTCGGTTAATGAATCGCCGAAAAACAGTAATGATAGAACCTGAAATAACAGTAACCTTATCGATTTCAGAGAAAGCATCTAAAGGAGAATACAAACGACAATTTTATGAACTAGCATTGGAAAGGAATAAAATTATGTATTTACCAACTGTTTGGACAGTTGTACATGAAATAGATGAGAAAAGTCCGTTATATAAATATTCAAATAAAGAACTAAGTAAGTTAGACGGAATTCTTTATGTTTTAATGCAATATCATGAAGAATCTTTCGGGCAAAAAGTATATCAAATTACTTCGTACAATTTTTCTTCTCTTGAAGTAGATGTGAAATATACTTCATCGTTTTATTTTGATGAAGCAGGTAATACCGTATTAGATCACTCTAGGTTAAGTGAAATATCAAAAATAAATTAGAATTACTTCGTTAGTAGTTTCGACAAGAATAACAGTGCAATTACTACTGCAATTCCTATAGCTACATAAATAGCTGCATTTTGATAGTATTTCTTGTTGTTTTTAGCATCCTTTTTGTAGCTAAAAAACATCAAAATAATAAAAGCTATAACAAATAAACTCGCAAAAATGATTCTGCCTGTAGTAAACATTTTAGCAGCAATAAGTATAAACATAAAATTGTATTTTTAGCAAAGTTAAAGAATGATTTTAGAATGGAGAAAACTAAAACAGCAATTATTTTTGGAGGTACTTCTGGTATTGGAAAAGGACTTGTAGAAAAACTAATACAAGAAAATTATATTGTAGCGGTAACGGGGAGAAGACTCGAAAAACTAGAAGAGTTAAAGGGGAAATATTCGAACCAAATACTCACCAAACAAAATGACATTCAGCAAGTTGAAGAGGTAGAGGAAGTGTTTAATGAGTTCGTAAATGAATTAGGAGAAGTTCATTTGGTGATACAATCTTCAGGAGTGGGGTTTGTAAACCCAAAGTTGAATTGGGATAAACAAGAGCAAACTATAAACACGAATGTTTTAGGAGTAACAAAACTTTATGCTTTAGCTTATAAGTTATTTAAAAAACAAGGTTTTGGTCATTTAGTCGGTATTTCTTCTATCGCTTCACTACGTGGAAATAGAGCAGCACCAGATTATTTCTCTTCTAAAGCATATCAAAAAGCGTATTTAGAGAGCCTGTATATCAAAACAAAATCTATTAAAACAAAAAAAGTTTTTATTACAGATATCCGTCCGGGGTTTGTTGATACCGCAATGGCATTAGGTGATGGCGTTTTTTGGATGGTTCCTTTAGAAAAAGCAGTTAATCAAATTTATGCAGCAATAAAACGAAAAAAACGAGTAGCTTATATCTCAAAAAGATGGAGATTAATAGCTTGGGTATTAAAAATAGTACCAGCAAGAGTTTTAAAAATGGCAACATAATGAAGAAAGAAAACTTAATAGTGTTTGATATTGATGACACACTAACTAAAAGTGAAAATCAACATCAAGAAGCGTATGTAGAGGCAATGAAAAGTTTTGGAATAACTAAAGTAAACCAAGACTGGAAAAGTTATAAAAACATGACGGATAGTTATATTTTAAAAAGAAACTATGAAGTTAATTTTAATACAACTTTTAGTTTTTCTTTTATTCCTGAGTTTGAAGAAAAAATGACGGAACTACTATTGTCTTTAACAAAAACCGAAGAAATACAAGGTGCAGGAGAAGTCGTCGATTTTTTTATGAAAGAAACTGATTATGCCATTTGTTTTGCAACCGGATCACTGTTAAAACCAGCATTAATTAAATTAGAACAAGCAGGTATAAATTTTGTTCCGAATTTAGTAGAAGCATCAAATAATTTATTCACAAGAGAAGAAATTGTAAACTCGGCAATTCAAAAAGCAAAAAGTTATTTTCAAGTAGAAGAATTTAAAAATATTATTTCGGTAGGGGATGGTATTTGGGATTTAAGAACTGCAAAAAACGTAGGAGTTAATTTTTTAGGTATCAGAAATAAAAATTTATCAGATTTTAAAGAAGAAGGAATTAAGAGTTATATTCAAGATTGGACACAATTTAATTTTCAAAAAGTAAAAACAGAATTACAAATCACATAAGTCATAATAGAATGAAAAAAAGAATTGAAGCAGTACATGAATTTCATAGTGCATTCGGGTTAGGAATTAAAAATAAACCCACAGCTAACATAGGTGAAGAAAGAAATTTACTTCGTTATAATTTAATGAAAGAAGAGAATGAAGAATATTTAGAGGCTGCTCAAAATAATGATTTGGTTGAGGTAGCAGATGCTTTAGGAGATATGCTGTATATTTTATGTGGAACTATTATAGAACATGGAATGCAACATAAAATAGAAGAAGTATTCAATGAAATTCAACGAAGTAATATGAGCAAGTTAGGAGAAGACGGTAAGCCAATTTATCGTGAAGATGGCAAAGTGTTGAAAGGACCTAATTACTTTAAGCCAAACATTAAAGAAATTTTAGATAAATAAAAAAAGCTCCTCATTGAGGAGCTTTTTTTACATTTTGTTTTTCTATTTATTTACCCATAATTCTTTTTAATTCTGATGTTAATGTTTTAACATTACTAACCATTTTAATAATAACACCATTAGCATCTACAATTAAGTGAGTAGGGTATTGTTTTACTTTTAGCTTTTTCGCCATATAATCCTTTTGTTCAGGAATGGTTGGGTATTTAAACTCTTTAGTTTCTAAAAACTCAACAAGTTCATTTTTTTTATCAAAAGCCAAGCTAACAAACTCTATTTTGTCATCCTTATATTTATCAACCAATTCATTTAGTTCAGGGAACTCTTCAACACATACCTTACAGGTAATAAACCAGCATTTTAATACGAGTAATTTTCCTTTTGTATCTGCTTTATTATGAGCTTTTCCTTTTAAATCAACAAAATTGTAATTGGGAAGTTTTTTACCTTCCATTTTAAAATACTGATGGGCTATTGAAGCTTTACTAACAATTGATTTCTTAATTTTTTCATCTGCAGATTCATCAATATTTGTTAGTTGATATTGTAGTTTGCCATCTTTTTCAGACTTGATAGGGATGTATGCACCTGTGCGAAGTAGCGTTAAAAAGATCCCTTTCTCCATAGCTGTTCCTTCATTGTCTAAAGGCGTAAAAGTAGCCATCAAATCAATGTTTTCTTTTGTGTAAGCCTCCCAATTATCAAAGCTTTTTTGAATATCTTCAACATCTATAGAAGTGGCTCCAGTTGAAGGTTCTTCAGCAGTCATAGCTTCCTTAGGCATGTCATTTTCACTAACAGGTTTAGGAAGTGCTTCTTCTTTCGAAGAGGTTTCTACAGTTTCTATAGGAGCAGTAACCTCATTGCTTTGGGCTATGATTTTGTTTTCATTTTTTAATGAATCAGAATAAAAATCTAATCCAAAAAATGAAATAGCAAAACCAACCCCTATTGATAATAAAGTAGGTATAATATCTCTCATTTCTTTAGAATTTTTTGTTAAAATAACTTAATTCTGTTCACTAATATAGCTTTTTTTAATGAAACGATTAAATTTTAACTCTCCAGTTGTGCTTGTCTTCTAACTTGTTATACTGAATGTTAAGTAGCTTGTCTTTAAAGAAAGAGGCATAAGAATCACTTATCTCAGGCAGTTCAAAAGTATCATTTTGATGTTTAAAACCTTTTATAGGGTTTATAACAGCTGCTGTACCAGAACCGAAGATTTCTTTTAGTTCACCTTGTCTTGCGGCCTCTTTAATTTCAGCAACAGAAACTCTTCTTACCTCAATAGCTATTTTGTAATCTTTAGCAAGTTGAATAATCGATTTACGAGTAACCCCATCTAAAATACGATCATTGGTTGGAGCGGTTACAAGTTTGTCTCCTATTCTAAAAAAGATATTCATTGTTCCTGCTTCCTCAAGGTATTCATGAGTGTTGGCATCAGTCCAAACAATTTGTTGATAGCCTTCCTTATGCGCTAAACTAGTAGGGTAAAATTGAGCTGCATAGTTACCAGCGGCTTTAGCAAAACCAACACCACCATCAGCAGAACGACTGTACTCTTCAGCAAAAATAACTCTTACTTCACCAGCGTAATATGACTGAGCAGGTGAACAAATAATTATAAATTTATACTCTTCAGCAGGAGACGCAGCAATGGCGCCTTCAGAAGCAATAATAAACGGACGGATGTATAATGAATTTCCAATTCCTTTCTTAATCCATGCATCATCTATTTCAAGCAGTTTTTTTAAGCCTTCAAAAAATACATTTTCAGGAACTGGAGGCATTGCTAAACGAGCGCCAGATGTATTAATTCTATGAAAATTCTCATCTGGACGAAATAAAAACACCTCATCATTATCATCCTTGTAAGCTTTCATTCCCTCAAAAACAGCTTGCCCGTAATGAAAAACTCTAGCCGAAGGTTCAAACAATAAAGGTCCATAAGGCATAATTTTAGGTGTTTTCCATTCTCCGTTGGCAAAGTCACAAACTAACATGTGGTCAGTAAAAGTGCGACCAAAAGTTAAATTATTAAAATCTACGGTGTCTATTTTTGACTCTTGTATAAGCTCAATATCAATATTCATTGTGTTGTTGTTTTTAGAAGTGCTACGAAGATACAAAATCTAGTGGTATATTTTGAGTCTAGCTCCTTGCTTAGGGAAATATAAGTATATTTGTTGAATGTTAATTTTAAATTTTTGAAAATGAAAAGACTATTGGTTTTTGCTACGGTTTTAAGTATAGGGTTTGTAGCTTGTAAAGTTGAAAAGAAAGATGAGACATCTACTATAAGCACTACTAAAGAACAAAAAATAGCGTATGCATCGTTTGGAAATGAGATTACAGATATCGATGCTATTTCTGCTGAAGAAATGCGAGCTAAATTCAAAAGTTTAAAAAAGGGAGATACCTTGAATATAAAATTTGCTTCAACAATAAATGAAGTATGTAAGAAAAAAGGGTGTTGGATGAAGTTAGATTTAGGAAAAGAAGAAGAATCAATGGTACGTTTTAAAGATTATGGTTTCTTCATGCCTTTAAATGCAGATCATAAAGAAGTGGTAGTAAATGGTAAAGCTTTTGTTACTGAGATTTCTGTAGATGAATTACAGCATTATGCTAAGGATGCAGGAAAATCTGAAGAAGAAATAGCAAACATTACAGAACCAAAATACACCTATGCTTTTGAAGCAGATGGAGTATTAATGAAGAAATAATGAAACAATTAATTGTTGTTTTATTGATGTCTTTGGTATTTTTTTCTTGTAAAGAGGAAAAAAAAGAACCAAAAGAGGAACTTATTATGTATCAATCTTCCGAAATGGCAGCTTTAATGAATGCTATGTACGAAGGAAATATGACCATTAAGAATAAGATTTTAGAAGGAGCATCTATAGGTGATTTTCCAGAAACTTATCTGAATATTCATACTGCTGTTTTAACGGATCCAGCAGATAGGAATGTAAGTTTTGAAGCTTTTTCAAAACAGTATATTCAAAATTTACAGCGAGTATATTCGGGATCAAAAGATTCTTTAAAACAAAATTTTAACCAAGCAGTAAACAGTTGCATTGCTTGTCATAAAACAACTTGCACAGGGCCAATACCAAGAATTAAAAAGTTACTGATTAAATAGTTTAGTTATCAAACGAGAAATTATCATAACGTCCGATGGTTCCACCACCATTCATTTACCCGAATGGAATGAACAATATCATTCTAAACACGGAGCAATACAAGAAGCCTATCATGTATTTATTAGAAATGGACTAAAATATGTAGATACCAAAAGTGTTTCTATTTTAGAAATAGGTTTTGGTACAGGACTCAATTGTTTTATTACGCTTTTAGAAGCAGATATAAATATTGATTACGTTGGTGTTGAAGCTTATCCAGTAGCCAAGGAAGAAGTAGTAAAATTGAATTATGTTACGGAGTTAGAGGCAGGTGATAAACAAGACCTTTTTGATAAAATTCACGAAGTTTCTTGGGAAGAAAAGCACAAGATTACTCCTAATTTTTCATTGACTAAACGCAAGCAATTTTTTGCCGAAATTACCGATGAGAATTACTTCGATTTAATTTATTTTGATGCTTTTGGAGCAAGAGTACAACCCGATTTATGGACGGAAGATATTTTTAAAATTATGTTTGCTGCGTTAAAACCAGAAGGGATTTTAGTAACCTATTCAGCAAAGGGAAGTGTACGACGAGCAATGCAAGCAGTAGGTTTTGAGGTGGAACGTTTACCTGGGCCTCCAGGGAAAAGAGAAATGTTACGAGCTACGAAAGTAGGCGAGTAATATTCAGCGTAGCTAAATGTTACGAGAACAAAAGTTAGGAAATAATATTTTACGTAATTAATATAGAAATTAGAAAACAAACAAATGGAGTTTAAAAGACGTTTCGGTAATCGAAAAAAAGGAAATCCTAAAAGAGGGGTATTCTTAGTGATTTTATTAATTGTTGTATTGTATTTATTTTTCAATGCAGAAAAAATTCTTGGGAGATTTTTATAAATGAAACCATTTCAATTTAAAGAGTTTGCTGTACATCAAGATAAAACTGCAATGAAAGTTGGTACCGATGCAGTATTGTTAGGTGCATGGTGTAATTTAGGAGATTATCCAGATACAATGCTAGATGTTGGTTCTGGTACAGGTGTTATTTCATTAATGTTAGCACAACGAAGTGGTGCCATGACAATTGATGCAGTAGAGGTGGATGGAGATGCTTATGAACAAACTGTAGAGAATTTTGAGCAATCAGATTGGGGGGATAGACTCTTTTGTTACAATGCTTCTTTTGTGGAATTTGCAGCAGAAATGTCTGAGGAAGAAGAAGAGTATGATATAATTGTATCCAACCCACCATTTTATACCGATAATTACGAAACAGAAGATGTTGCGAGAAATAAAGCACGATTTACGAGTTCATTGTCTTTTAAAGAGTTGTTAAAAGGAGTGGGTCAAATTTTATCTGAAAATGGAAGATTTTCAACCATTATCCCATTTAAAGAAGAAGAAAGTTTTATCGAACTAGCTAAGAAGTATAATTTATACTTAAACAGAGTTTGCCGAGTAAAAGGAACTCCTACTACTGAAACCAAGCGTAGTTTATTAGAGCTGTCGTTTACTGAAAGTTCTATACAAGAAGAAGAATTAATTATAGAAACACAAAGGCACCAGTATACTGATGCCTATATTAATTTGACGAAAGGTTTTTATTTAAAGATGTAACCTGTTATGAGGTTATATTATCAAAATTTCTGTTTAGTTTTAAGATGTTCTTGTTGTGAGTAATGTAGCTCTTCAGCGCTATTTTTTATTACTGCAATAGGATTTTTGTTTTCATCAATTGCTACAAAGGTAAACTCCCCTTCAATGGCTTTTTCTCTGTGATGCGAATACATGTGTTCAGTGAAAATTTTAACAGTAACTTGTAAACTTTTATTACCTATATAACTCACTCGTCCAATTAATTCAATAATAGTTCCAGCTGGAATGGGTTTTTTAAAATCAATTTTATCACTACTTACAGTAACTACTTTTTGTCTGCAAAATCGTGTTGCAGTAATAAAAGCAACTTCATCCATTAATTGCATGGCAGTTCCTCCGAACAGTGTATCATAATGATTGGTTGTATTTGGAAATACGGCTTTGAAAATTCGTGTTTCAGATTGAGTTATTTTTTTTTCTGTGGTCATTTTTTATTTCTTTAGTATGATTAGTGCCTGAACATGATAGTATTCAGGCACTTTTTAAACCATTATTAGTTTACAGTTTCTAAGGTGTTAGTACTGTAGCTTAATGAAGCTTCTTTTGCAGCGGAAACCATAGCGAGTAATGCTTTTTCAGTTTCGTCCCAATGTCTGGTTTTCAAACCGCAATCCGGATTTACCCAAAGTTGAGAAGCTGGAATAACTTTTTGTGCTTTTTGTAGTAACTCAACCATTTCTTCTTTTGAAGGAACTCTTGGTGAATGGATATCGTAAACTCCAGGACCAATTTCGTTCGGGTATTTGAAATTGGCAAAGGCATTCAATAGCTCCATTTGAGAGCGTGAACATTCAATAGTAATCACATCGGCATCCATATCAGCAATGTTTTGAATAATGTCATTAAACTCTGAATAACACATATGTGTATGTATTTGAGTAGCGTCATCTACACTACATGATGAAATTTTAAAAGCTTCTACAGCCCATTTTAGATAATCATTCCATCCTGATTTTCGAAGAGGAAGTCCTTCTCTTATAGCAGGTTCGTCAATTTGAATAACTCGAATACCAGCATTTTCTAGATCTTTAACTTCATCTCGTATAGCCAGTGCAATTTGTTTACAAGTAATGCTACGAGGTTGATCGTCACGCACAAAAGACCATTGTAAAATGGTAACTGGGCCTGTAAGCATTCCTTTAACCCATTTGTCAGTTAAAGATTGCGCGTATTGCGACCAGTAAACAGTCATTGGATGAGGTCGGTAAACATCGCCATAAATGATAGGAGGTTTTACACAACGACTACCATAACTTTGAACCCAACCTTTTTTAGTGAAAGTAACCCCAGCAAGTTGCTCACCAAAATACTCTACCATGTCGTTTCGTTCATATTCACCATGAACCAATACATCAAGACCTATTTTTTCTTGCCATTGAATGGTCTTTTGAGTTTCCTTTTTAAGTAAGTATTTATATTCTTCACTACTTAAATTTCCTTTTTTATACTGAGCCCTCCAGCTTCTTACTTCTTTGGTTTGAGGGAAGGAGCCAATGGTTGTGGTTGGGAATAGTGGTAAATTCAGTACTTTTTCTTGTGCTTCTTGACGAACTGAAAAGTCATTTTTTCTTTGAGAATCTAATTTAGTAACGGCATCAACACGCAGTTTTACATCGTTATGATGAATTAATGTTGAAGATTTTCTGTTTTCAATAGCTTTTTTGTTTTCTTCAAAAGCATTTAAAACACTTTTATCACTAGTGCTTTTAGATAACTCTTTTAATAAGCTTACTTCGGTAAGTTTTTGTTTAGCGAAGGCAAGCCATTGTTTAATTTGATTATCTAAAGTTGTTTCTAACTCTAAGTCGCAAGGCGTGTGTAATAAAGAACATGAAGGAGCTATAAAAACTCTGTCAGAGCCCAATTTATCAGTAGCTTTTTGAATAAGTTGCAAGGACTTTTCAAAATCATTCTTCCAAATATTTCTACCATCTACAATACCTAATGATAAAATTTTGTTTTCAGTAAATGTGTTCAATACATCATCTAATTGTTCTTCGCAGCGAACTAAGTCGATATGTAGTGCATCTATAGGGAGAATATTGGCTAACGAAAGGTTATCTTTTAGTCCTTCAAAATAGGTAGTCACTATAAATTGTAGTTTAGGGAACTTTTTTCTAATCTCATTATAGATAAATTGATAGGTTTCTTTAGTTTTTTCACTCAAGTCTAATGCTAAGAAAGGTTCGTCAAACTGAATCCACTCAGCGCCATGTGTTTGAAGCTCTTGTAGAATTTCAAGATACACAGGAAGTAGTTTTGAGGCCAAATCTAATTTGTCAAAACCTTCTTCTTTTTCTTTTCCTAAAAGAAGGTAGCTAACCAAACCAATAATTACAGGTTTGGCATTAATTCCCGCTTGTTTTGCCCCCACAAACTCATTAACAATTTTGTTGGAAAACAGTTTAAACTCTTGATCTCTATAAAATTCAGGAACGATATAATGGTAATTGGTGTCAAACCATTTGGTCATTTCCATAGCAGTAATATCAAGGTTATCTTTTTGATATCCTCTTGCCATAGCAAAGTAAAGATCCAGTTCAGAGTTTGAAGTTTTTAAAGCTACTTCATTGTAACGTTTAGGAACTGCACCAACAGTAAGTGTCATATCTAACACCTGATCGTAATAAGAAAAATCATTACAAGGAATGAGGTCTATGCCTGCTTTTTGCTGTGTTTTCCAGTTTTGTTGACAGATGTTTCTTCCTGTTTCAAGAAGTTCCTGTAAACTAGTTTTGCCCGACCAATATTGCTCGCAGGCTTTTTTGAGTTCTCTGTTGCTACCAATACGCGGATAGCCAAGAATGTGCGTTTGCATTTTCTTTTAAACTTTTATAATTAAACAATAATTTAAAAGCTCTTTTAGATGCTTCGCAATGCTAAAAACGATAAGATGTTTGAGGAAAAATAATGGTATACCAAAACAAGCACGGCATTCTGTAAAAGAAAGTGTGCGTTAAAATATAACATCGGTATGACCCAAAAGCTTCAAATCGCGAAAGCATTGTCAATATCCGAATAGGCAGGTCTCCTGACTTATAACAGCTTTTATCATCCTTCCCGCTTTTGGCAGTGGATATGCTAGGATAAAAACCTTTGGTGTGTTACTTACAGTTGCGCGACAGTTCGTGATTTGCACACGATTCCCTATTAATCTACAGCTAAGTAAAACCTTTTCGGTTGATGAAGTATGTAAAGAACTTATCGGAGTAAATGTAGGTATTATTTTTTGAGAAAAGAGCATAAAAAAAGCATCAATTAATTGATGCTTATGTTTGAAAAAGAACAATAATAGTGAATGTTTACTGTTCCCATTTTTTAAGTTGATCTAGGTATAAGTAACTTTCAACAAATTTTCTGTGTTCTGTATTTGTCATAATTTCAAGAAGCTCCAATGCTGAAATATAACTAGCTAAATTTCCATTTGAAGATAAAAACTTACCGTCTTTAATAAAAGTTACCAAGCTGTCGTTTTGCACTTTTAAATTTGGATAGTCTTTTTGTAGTTGTTCACCACCACCAATCCATGTTACAATTTTATGACCATCTGCTATACCTGATTTACCAATTAAATTTGCCCCAGCACAATTACTAACAGTGTATTGGGTTTCTTGATTTTTTGTTTTTATAAAATTTACCACTTTATTATTATGTACTTGAGCATACATATCGTAAGCGCTTGGTACAAATAAAGCTGTTAGCTTAGGACAGTTGTCAAAAGTATAATCAGGAACAAAATGCATTCCTTCTTCGGTAGTAATGGGTTTAGGAGTCTCAGCTATTGCTACTACATTAAAAAGTTGTTTACCATCTTTGTCTACTTTACCAAAAACATCTGACGTTGCTATAACTTCTCCTTGTAAAACTCCGTTAAACATTAAAAGTCCAATTGTTGGTAGATCGGGATTAAAAGGTTTTAGGTGTTTAGTTAGGGTGTCAGTTGGAGATATAACTTGTTCAACTTCTTCAGTTTTGTTATCTGTTTTCGATTTTTCTGAATTACAACTAACAGTAATAATTGTAAAAATTAGTAGTGTTACAATGCTTAAATTTTTCATGCGTATTTTATTTAGTATCTCTTTGAGTAGGTTTAATAATCATTCTAAAATATTGGTCTTTGTATATGTAGTAGCCTAACCAGTTGTATAGAGTTCTTACTTTGTTTTTAAAGTTTACAAGCCCCATAATGTGTACAAAAATCCAAATTAACCATGCAACAAAACCTTTTAAGGATTGTTTTTGACCAGGAAAGTCAAGTACAGCCTTATTTCGTCCAATAATAGCTAAAGAGCCTTTGTCGTTGTACTGAAAAGTCTTCCAGTTATCGTTTTTCCTATTAAGATTTTTAGCTAAGTTCTTTGCCTGTTGTAATGCTGGTTGGGCTAATTGCGGGTGCCCATTAGGATAGTTCTCATCGCCTAAAACTAAGGCGCAGTCTCCTAAAGCATAAATGTTATCATATGAATGTACTAGATTAAATGAATTTGTTTTTAATCTTCTACCGGGACCAAAGCTTTCTGTTGAAAAACCATCAAATGTTTTTGCACATACACCAGCTGCCCAAATAAGGTTTTTGGTTTCTATTTTTTCTCCGTTTGATAAGTACACAGTTTCACCATCAAAGTCATTAACCATAGTATTCATCGTTAATCTAACTCCGAGCTCACTTAACTTTTTAGAAGTGTATTTTTGTGCTTTTTTAGACATAGGAGCTAACACAGAGCTTTGACCATCGATAAGGTGAATTTCTCCAAAGTCGTTTTCATCTAACTCAGGATAATCTTTTATGATAATTGACGTTTTAATTTCAGATAAAATTCCTGAAAGCTCAACTCCAGTAGGACCTGCGCCAGCGATTACAAAAGTTAAACATTTTTTTCTTTCCTCTGGATTGTGAATTCTAGTAGCTCGGTCAAATCTAGTTAAGATAACATTTCTAAGAGATAAGGCATCACTAATCGTTTTCATAGGTAAACTGTACTTTTCAATGTTTTTGTTTCCAAAAAAGTTAGTTTCTGTTCCAGTAGCCATTACTAAGATGTCGTATTCTATTTCTCCATTACTTACCACTATTTTGTTTTTTTCGGGAACAACTTTTTCAAGAGTACCGAGTCGAAAACGAGCGTTTTTAAACTTTCTTAATATTTTTCTGAATGGATAACTAATTGCAGATGGTTCCATAAAACCTGTAGATACTTGATAGATTAAAGGAGGAAAGAAGTTGTAGTTATTACTATCTACTAAAATAATCTGATAATTTTCTGAATTTCCTAATCCTTTTATAAGTTCTAATCCAGCAAACCCGCCGCCAACAACGACAAGTTTTTTCATATTTTTCATAATGCTATTATGCCCTTAAATTAATATAAGTACAAAGGTAGTTAAGAAGATTTCAGTAAAAAATAAACTAGCTTAAGAAATGTTATTTTCTTTTAATTTCACTTAAATATTCAGGAGTTAAGCCTAAAAAGCTAGCTAATAAATATTGAGGTACTCGTTGCACAAACTCAGGAAAGTCTTCTCTAAACCTAAAAAACAGTTCTTCCTTAGAGTAGCTGTTTATGTATTTTAAACGCATTAAAGCAGCTCCGTAAGCTGTTTCGTATATGTTTCTGAAATATTTTTCTAGTAATGGGAATTTGCTTAATAATTCATTGTATTTCGAAAAGGAGATTGATAAAACTATAGAGTTTTCAACTGCCTCTATCGTAAAGTTAGCGTGTTTTTGGTGTTGAAACGCTAAAAAGTCTGTTAACCACCAATTCTCCAAAGCAAACTGTGTAGTTTTTTTATAGCCTAAATCATCAATAAAATATAATTGTAAACAACCTTTGGCAACAAAAAATAGTTTATCACATCGTTGGTTAGTAAATAATAAAGTTTCTTTTTTCTTGTAGGGTTGATGATCGAAAAATGTTGCTATTTCTGATAACTCTTCTTCAGAAAAAGAAGTGTATCCTTTAATATGCTCTGTTAAAATACGTTCGACCATTTGTTAGTGTAGTGTTGAAATGTAAAAATACGAACTTTTAGTATAGGTCTTTCTGTGATTTAAGTTGTTATGATTGTTGTTGAGTAAGATTTATTGATAATAATTTTCGCAAATATTCTACCTCTCCTTTAGTACCTACTCCTTTCATTTCGATTAAATCTCCATTTTTTTTATAGATAGTGAGTAAGGAATCTTTATGTGATTTTGCGGCAGAGCGAATAATAGCATTGAGAAGGAAAATAGTTAAAGAGAACTTGTTATGGGTAAATCGAATATCACTAATTTCAGAATAGCGAATATATTGTTTTGAAGCTGATATTTTAAGAAGGTTTGAGTGGGATACTTCAATTCCTCTACTGTCAGCTGTAATTGTATAGGCTTCATCATTTACAAGTAATTGAAAGGATATTATAAATATACAAATACCATAAATACTAGGGTTGTCATAAAAGTTGAAAACTAAATAAGAAATGATAACTAAACCTACCGTTCTTGAAATTACTCTGGTGATAGAACCTTCTTTGATTTCAATTTTTTCCATAATTGTAAAATACGTACAAATAATTTGTTGGTTACAATTCTTTTTAATGATGATTGAGGATATAAACCAGTATAATACCAGAAAATATCCTCAATTGCTAATTTATTAAAAAAGAGTAAATATTTAAAGTTTAACTACCCCTTTACACTCTCAGGGTTATAACCTAAATAAGGAACTTCTTTTTCAATAAAGTTAATTCCGTAGTCTTCTAATTCTTTTAAAATCGGTTCGTACACTTCTTTATTGATTGGTAATTGTACGCCAGGAGTTGTAATATCACCATTTAAAATACGTACCGTAGCCATGGCTACAGGTAAACCAACCGTTTTTGCCATGGCAGTATAAGTTTGATCATCACCTTTAATAACCATACTGCTTTCAATTTGATACTTGTCTTCTTTGTATTGGTATCCAAAAATATGATGCATTACAATCATATCTTTATCTTCAGCTTCAAGAGTCCAAGAATCCATCAATATTTTTTGTAAAATTTCAGCAGGAGTAGCGTTTTTCAATCCTACTTTTTTATTTGGGTTGAAGATGTCTAACTCTACAAATTTATCCCACATTAAATCATCTTGATCAATCTTTGTATACGAACGAAACTTTAACTCAACAGAATCTGAAGGAGAGTAGGCTAAGAAAAGGTTTGTGAAATCACGATAACTCATATTTTCTGAATCTTCAATCGTGTACGTATCGTCAGTCATTCCTAATTGAACAAATACGTTCCAAGCACGAGAAAATCCCACCTTACGAATTGTTCCGCGATACATAGTTTTAATATCTTCTAAACCATAAATACTTCTGTATTTTAAAGAATCACGGTTAGCGTATGCTTCAAATCTTCCACTACCATTAATAGTTAAAAATTCAGTTCTTCTAAATAATTTTTGATATGGAATGTACTTGTAGGTTCCTTCCTGTATAAACATTGAAGCTCCACCCTGACCTGCTAATACCACATTTCTGGGATTCCAAGTAAATTTATAGTTCCATAAATTAGTATCACTTTCAGGAGCTACTAATCCGCCACAAAAAGATTCAAATAATAGCATTTTACCTCCCTGTTCTTTTATGCGGTCAATAACTTGCATCGCACTCATATGGTCAATTCCTGGATCCAGACCAATTTCGTTCATAAATACTAATCCTTTTGCTTTAGCTTCTTCATCTAACGCTTTCATTTCATCAGAAATATATGAGGCGGTAACCATGTGTTTTCCGTAAGTAATACAATCTTTAGCTACTTCAATATGAAAACGAGCGGGTAACATTGAAATAACGATATCTGCTTTTTGAATTGCACTTGAGCGTTCTTCTGTATTAAAAACATCTAACTGTATTGCTGTAGCATTAGAATGATTGTTAACTTTAGATTGAGCACTTTCTAATGAAACATCACCAATAGTTATGTGTAGGTTTTCCTCTGAAGATTTATCTACTAAATATTTTATAAGTGAAGAGCTTGATCTACCAGCACCAATTATCAATATATTTCTCATTATAATGTATTTTTGTTATCACTAAATTTTGAGGCGACAATATCGCTAAAAAAGTTTAAATTTAAACAAAAACTAAAATAATGTATAAAAATTTAACAATAGCAGCGATTTTAGGAGGAATTGCTGTTGTTTTAGGAGCCTTTGGAGCTCATGCCTTAAAAACAAGACTAGCACCGGAAGCTTTAGAAAGTTTTGAAACTGCTGTACGTTATCAGATTTTTCATGCGCTATTATTACTTTTAGTAAACATGTTTGCTGAGTTTACAAACAAAGAAAAGAACAGGATTAGTTATTTTTTAATAGCTGGAATTTTATTGTTTTCAGGATCCATTTATTTAATTTACTTAGCAAACGTTCCTGCAATAGCCATTTGGTTTGTTACACCTTTAGGAGGAATGCTATTAATTATGGGTTGGAGCCTATTAGCATATCGCTTTTTAAAAAAAGTTATTAAAAGTTAAAGTTGATAAAATCTTTGTATGATTCATCTTTTTAATCAAAAAGAACTATTTTTGTCCAAAATTAAACACAACTAAAATCTTTTAAGATGACAAATCTTGATACGAAAACGATATCGTTAGATAACTTAGGCATAAAAGACGCTACGGTTCGTTATCAATTAACTTCAGACGAGTTACACGACATCACTATTGAAAAAGAACAAGGAGAAGAAACCAGTTTTGGAGCATTAGCTGTTAAAACAGGTGAGTTCACAGGTCGCTCTCCAATGGATCGTTTTATCGTTAAAGACGATATAACTGAAGACCAAGTTTGGTGGGGAGATATCAACATTCCTTTTGATTCAGAAAAATTTGACAAGCTATACGATAAAGTAACTAACTATTTATCAAACAAAGAGGTGTTTGTGCGTGATAGTTATGCATGTGCAGATGAAGACTACAAGTTAAATATTCGTGTTGTAAACGAATATCCTTGGAGTAACATGTTTGCATACAACATGTTTTTACGTCCTACAGCTGAAGAGTTGAAAAACTTTTCTCCAGAGTGGACAGTAGTAAACGCTCCAGGTTTTATGGCAGATCCAGCAATAGATGGAACACGCCAACACAACTTTGCTATCTTAAACTTTACTAGAAAAGTAGCATTAATTGGTGGTACAGGATATACAGGAGAAATTAAAAAGGGTATTTTCTCTGCGTTGAACTTTATTTTACCAGTATTTAAAAATACCTTACCAATGCACTGTTCTGCAAACGTTGGTAAAGATGGAGATACTGCTATTTTCTTCGGGTTATCAGGTACAGGTAAAACGACCTTATCTACGGATCCAAATCGTAGTTTAATTGGTGATGATGAGCATGGTTGGACTGCTGAAAACACAATCTTCAACTTTGAAGGTGGTTGTTATGCAAAAGTAATCGACTTGTCTCAAGAGAAAGAACCAGAGATTTACGGAGCAATTAAAAGAGGAGCAATCCTTGAAAATATCGTGATGGACGATAAAGGAAAGGTAGATTTTGCTGATACATCAATTACACAAAATACACGTGTAAGTTACCCTATTTATCACATTGAAAATATTCAAACACCGTCAAAAGGTGCAAACCCAAAGAACATCTTCTTTTTAACAGCAGATGCTTTTGGAGTACTGCCTCCAATTTCTAAGTTAACACCAGGACAATCAGCTTATCACTTTATTTCTGGATATACTGCTAAAGTAGCAGGTACAGAGGCAGGAATTAACGAGCCATTACCAAGTTTTTCAGCTTGTTTTGGAGCTCCATTTATGCCGTTACACCCAACGCGTTACGCTGAAATGTTAAGCAAGAAAATGCAAGAAGCAGGTGTAAACGTTTGGTTAATTAATACTGGATGGACAGGTGGTGCTTACGGTACTGGTAGCAGAATGAAATTAAAGTACACTCGTGCTATGATTACAGAAGCTTTAGAAGGTAATTTAGAAAATGTTGAATTTGTACAACACCCAATTTTTGGATTATCAATGCCAACTACTTGTGAAAATGTTCCTGATGAAGTATTAAATCCAAAGCAAACATGGGCAGACAAAGATGCTTATGATGCAAAAGCTATGGAATTAGCGAATTCATTTAGAAAGAACTTTGCTCAGTTTGAAGAAATGGCAAGCGAGGAAATTATTAAAGGTGGGCCAATAGCGTAACCTTTAAAACATAAATACTAAGAAAGCATCCATAACGGATGCTTTTTTTGTGAAAAATACTCAGTATTTTAGCAATAAATAAATTTTAGCATGATTGTACAAGGAAATATAGTCGACATACAAAATAAACGAATCTTTAAAGGAGAAGTTGAGGTTAAAGAAGGAAAGATTACACAAATTAGAGCAGTAGAACATACTGTAGAAAACTATATTTTACCTGGATTTATAGATGCGCATATTCATATTGAAAGCTCGATGTTAGTTCCTTCAGAATTTGCTAAAATAGCCGTAACACATGGTACGGTAGCAACCGTATCCGATCCACATGAAATAGCCAATGTGCTAGGGGTGAAAGGAGTTGATTTTATGATTGAAAACGGAAAGAAAGTTCCGTTAAAATTCAATTTTGGAGCGCCATCTTGTGTGCCAGCGACTTCTTTTGAAAGTGCAGGAGCTGTGATTGATTCAGAAGATATCAAAAAAATGATGCAGAACCCTGATATCAAGTATTTAGCAGAAATGATGAACTACCCAGGGGTCATTTATCAGGATGAAGAAGTGTTGAAAAAAATAGCTTGGGCAAAACATTATAATAAGCCAGTAGATGGACATGCACCAGGATTAAGAGGAGAAGATTTAGACAAATACATAGCAGCAGGAATTTATACCGATCATGAATGTTTTACCTATGAAGAAGGTTTAGAAAAGCTTCAAAAAGGAATGAAAGTCATCATTAGAGAAGGAAGCGCAGCGAAAAACTTTGAAGCGCTGATTGATTTACTTCCTGAATATTATGAGAACATGATGTTTTGTTCTGATGATAAGCATCCAGATGATTTGTTATTAGGACATATCAACCAGTTATGTGAGCGTGCTGTTGCTAAAGGAATAGATGTATTCAAAGTATTGCAAGCTGCTTGTATAAATCCAGTAGAGCATTACAAACTGGATGTAGGAACTTTAAACGAAGGAGATGACGCTGATTTTATTGTAGTGAATGACCTACAAAAGTTTGAAGTACTACAAACGTATATTAATGGAGAATTAGTGGCTGAAAATGGAAGGTCATTTGTAGCACATGTAGATTTTGAAGTGTTGAATAATTTTGACACTGATGCAAAAAACGTTTCCGATTTTGAATTCCATTCAGCATCTGAAAAGATTCGAGTTATTGAGGCTTTGGACGGAGAATTAGTGACAAATGAAATAGAAGCAGATTCGTTGATAAAAGATGGAAGTTTAGTTTCTGATGTAGCAAACGATGTGTTAAAAATGACCGTAGTAAACCGTTATCAAAATGCAGAACCTTCTATTGCGTTTATTAAGAACTTCGGATTAAAAGAAGGGGCGATAGCGAGTTCAGTTGGTCATGATTCTCATAATATTATAGCAGTTGGAGTGTCGGATGAATTGATTTGTAAGGCAGTAAACTTACTGATTGAAAATAGAGGAGGCGTTTGCGCTGTAACCTCTTCTGAAGAAAAAGTGGTTCCACTTCCTGTGGCAGGAATCATGTCTGAAAAACCGGCGATTGAAATAGGAAAAGCCTACGCAGAATTGGATACCATGGCAAAACAACTAGGTAGCAAATTACGAGCTCCGTACATGACCTTATCTTTTATGGCGTTGTTGGTAATTCCATCCTTAAAGCTATCAGACAAAGGCTTGTTTGATGGAAATACATTTAAATTTACTTCTTTAGAAGTTAAATAAACGAGAGTTTGAAGACAGAAAAAATTATATTAGGGATTGACCCAGGAACTTCTATTATGGGGTTTGGAATTATAAAGGTAGTAGGGAAAAAGATGGAATTTGTTCAAATGAACGAACTGCTCTTAAAAAAATATGACGATCATTACTTGAAATTAAAAATCATTTTTGAACGTACTATTGAGTTGATTGATACCTATAATCCAGATGAAATAGCCTTAGAAGCTCCTTTTTATGGAAAGAATGTACAGTCGATGTTAAAATTAGGACGCGCACAAGGAGTGGCGATGGCAGCAGGATTGTCAAGACAAATACCTGTAACCGAGTATGCGCCCAAGAAAATTAAAATGGCCATTACAGGTAAAGGAACCTCTAGTAAAGAACAGGTAGCGCTTATGCTAAAATCGCTATTAAACTTAAAAGAGTTGCCTAAAAATCTAGATGCGACTGATGGTTTGGCAGCCGCGGTATGTCATTACTATAATTCAGGAACAAAAGTAGGAGGTAAGAACTATACAGGTTGGGCAGCGTTTGTAAAGCAGAATCCGAAAAAAATCAAAAACTGATTTTTTTCAATGTTAAATGAACAGTAAACAATAGTTTGAAAAAACTGACGAAATAGCTAAAATTCTATTTTCAATTTTAAAGAAAACAAGAATTAATAAGTAATCTTGATAACTGATAACTGATAACTGATAACTGATAACTGATAACTGATAACTGATAACTGATAACTGATAACTGATTTGGCAGGAATTTATCTACATATCCCATTTTGTAAGCAAGCATGTTATTATTGCGATTTTCACTTTTCTACCTCTTTAAAAAAGAAAGAAGAGCTTGTATCTTGCTTGGTAAAAGAATTGGAGTTAAGAAAAGAAGAACTTCTAAATGAAACTATAGAAACCATCTATTTTGGAGGTGGAACACCGAGTTTATTGTCGATTGAAGAATTACAATTGTTGATTGATACTATTTATCAAAACTATGTTGTAATAGCAAATCCAGAAATTACCTTAGAAGCAAATCCAGATGATTTATCAGAAGAAAAAATAATAGAATTATCTAAAACTTCGGTTAATCGCTTAAGTATAGGGATACAATCTTTTTTTGAAGAAGATTTACAGTTAATGAACCGAGCTCATAATGCACAAGAAGCAAAAAAATGTCTGTCAGCTGCCACTCGCTACTTTGATAATATTACCATTGATTTGATTTACGGAGTCCCGAATATGAGTAATGAACGTTGGAGAGAAAATTTGCAAATAGCTTTTGATTTCGGTATCAATCATATTTCATCATATGCGTTAACGGTAGAACCTAAAACAGCATTAGATTCATTTATCAAGCAAGGAAAATATCCTGATGTTGACGAAACAGTAGCCAAAGAGCATTTTGATATTTTGGTAGCAAAAACCGCTAAAAATGGATTTGTTCATTACGAAATTTCCAACTTTGGAAAACCAAACTATTTCTCAAAGCACAATACCAGTTATTGGTTAGGGAAAAAGTATATAGGCATTGGTCCTTCAGCACATTCGTTTAACAAAACACATCGTAGCTGGAATGTAGCTAACAATGCTAAATATATCAAAGCAATTCAAGAAGGAAAACTCCCTTTGGAGCAAGAGAAACTCACTAAGAAAGATCAGTTTAATGAATATTTAATGACAGGATTAAGAACCATTTGGGGAGTGTCGTTAGAGAAAATTGAGGAGGATTTCGGGGAAGAGTTTAAAATAGAATTGCTTAAAAATGCTGAGAAGTTTATCCAACAAGGGCTATTAGTCATTACAAATGAAGTTTTGAAGACTACAGAAAAAGGAAAGTTCTTAGCAGATGGATTGGCTTCCGAATTATTTATTATTTAAGTATCTTTGAGTATGATCGCAACAATTGAATACAACTCAAGAAAATACAAGATTGATTTATCAAAACCACTAGACATTTCAATAGCTATTGATACCTCAAAAGAAAATGTAAATGCGTGGTATTTAGACGATCCTAAGATTTTTCCTGTTTCTGATGGCAATTGGATTGGGAGTGTACAAAAAGGCGCTGATGTAAACTTTAATAATATCCAGTTTAATCCGCACTCACATATTACACATACCGAATGTGTGGGACATATTACAGAAGAAGTTTATTCAGTAAACAAAGAACTATCAAAATTTTTCTTCTTAGCTGAAGTAGTGACGATTGCTCCAGAACAGTTAAAAAATAAGGACTTTGTAATTTCAAAAAAACAATTACAAAATGTTTTAGGAAACAAAAAGCGCGATGCAATTGTAATTAGAACCTTACCGAACCTATCAGACAAAAAATCGATGCGTTATTCAAATACAAATCCGACCTATTTGTTAGAAGAAGCTGCTGTATATTTAAAAGAGAAAGGAATAGAACATTTACTAATTGATTTACCATCGGTAGACAAAGAAAAAGACGAAGGAAAATTGTTAGCACATAATGCTTTTTGGAATACACAAGGAGAAATCAGAATGAAAGCAACAATTACTGAATTTATTTATGTATCCAATAAAATAAAGGACGGAACTTACTTTTTGAACTTGATGGTAGCACCATTTGAAAACGACGCTACACCTAGTAAACCCACACTTTACGAAATTATTTAAAACTTTTTTGTGGGTATATTTCTTTTTTTACTAGTTTTACAGCTCAATCAAGAAACAATAATGACAATTTTTAATACATATAAGCAATGTAAATCGACTGTGGTAAGACACAGAAACGATCGGGCGATGTATGTATTATAATTATGTTTATATAAAATATAACGATAATAAAAAGTCCGACTGCAAAGTCGGACTTTTTATTTTTATATCAACAATCAACACTAAAACCAAACCAAATGAAAAAACTCTATTTTAATTATTTAGACACTTTTAAAGGGCTCTCGAGCGAAGTATGGTGGCTTGCTTTAATAACATTGATAAACAGAGCAGGAACCATGGTAATTCCGTTTATGTCATTGTATTTGAGAGAAAGTTTGCATTTTTCTTTAAATGATGTAGGTTGGATTATGACTTGTTTTGGATTAGGGTCTGTAGGAGGATCTTGGTTGGGAGGAAAGTTAACTGATAAAATAGGGTTTTACAAAGTGATGAAAACAAGTTTGTTTTTGACTGGAATCCTTTTTATAGTCTTACAGTTTGTTAATACTTTTTGGGGGTTTTGTGTTGGTATTTTTTTGGTGATGTTAGTAGCAGATACGTTTAGACCCGCTATGTTTGTAGCCTTGAATACTTACAGCAAACCAGAAAATAAAACACGTTCAGTAACCTTAATTCGTCTGGCAATTAACTTAGGTTTCTCAGCAGGTCCAGCTGTTGGAGGGTTAATAATTACTTCAATGGGGTATAGTGGATTGTTCTGGGTGGATGGAGTTACGTGTATTTTAGCAACTATGTTATTGATAAATGTGTTACATCCTAAAAAAGCAAGAGTGTTGGATGAAATAAAAGTAGAAAATCCAGAGTCGGTTTTTTCAGATAAGGCTTTTTGGGTGTTTTTTGTAGGGATGTTTGTGTTCGGATTTATCTTCTTGCAATACTTCTCAACAATGCCTTTGTATTACAAAGATGTTCATCATTTAACAGAGTTAGAAATAGGCTTGTTAATGGGAATGAACGGATTTTTCATTTTCCTGTTAGAAATGCCACTCATTACTTGGTTAGAAAAAAGTAAGTATACTAAAGAATTTTTAATGTTTTTGGGTTTACTATTAACAGGATTAAGTTTTGTAGTAATTAACTTAACTGGTTGGGTAGGAATTTTAATTATAGGAATGTTATTGATGACCATAGGAGAGATGATTGCATTTCCTTTTTCAAATGCCTTTGTAATGGAACGTGCAAAAAAAGGAAATCAAGGAGAGTATATGGCATATTACAGTATTGCATTTTCTATGTCGCATATATTTGGACACAATTCAGGAATGCAATTAATAGATAATATTGGATTTGATAATACATGGAATTTTATGATTGTATTATCAGGAATTGGAGTGTTGTTTTTATTAATGTTAATACGAATTGTGAAAAGAGAGAAAGTAATCGCATGGACTTAAATCAAGTAACAATTCCGTCTATAGATGTAAATGCATCTGTACTATTTTATAAAAAACTAGGCTTGCATCTTATTGTAGATGCAAGCCCTAGGTATGTCCGATTTGAAGTGCCTGATGGAGATGCAACCTTCTCAATTCATCAAGTAGAGAAGTTATCTAAAGGAGAAGGGATTACATTGTATTTTGAAGACGAGAATTTAGATGAATTAGTAAGGGAGCTACAAGAAAAAGGAATTCAATTCACCCAATTACCCAAAGAGCAAACATGGTTATGGAGAGAAGCCCATTTGTTAGATCCAGATGGTAATAAATTAATTCTGTTTAAAGCAGGAGAACACAGAAAAAATCCGCCTTGGCGAATCGATTAAGAAATAGAAGTTTTTATCTTTGAATGTTTAATAAGAAAGCAGAAAACATGAATATACAAGACGCACAAAAACAAGTAGATGATTGGATTAAAAATCACGGAGTTCGTTACTTTAACGAGTTAACAAATATGGCGCAACTAACAGAAGAAGTTGGAGAAGTAGCTCGAATTATTGCGCGTCGTTATGGAGAGCAAAGCGAAAAAGAAAGTGATAAAAACAAAGATTTAGGAGAAGAGTTAGCAGATGTAATGTTTGTCGTGTTGTGTTTAGCAAACCAAACAGGTGTAAATTTACAAGAAGCCTTTGATAAGAAGCTAGATATTAAAACTAAAAGGGATCACGATCGTCATCACAATAATAAAAAACTACAATAAATGAGTCTCATTAAAAATATACAAAAGGGAAGTTTTTGGATTAATGTTTTAAAAGTAGGAACCCCATTTTTACTAATCGTAGCTGTTTTTTCTTTATTGTTTAAAACGGGAGGGGCTGTTTTTTCAGGAGACTTTGAAACCGTATACAATGTGCACTTTGCAAATAAACAGTGGATTCGTTTTTGGCTGAGCAAGATTGTAATCGCACTTATTTATAGCATATACATTGTAAATAAAAAAACGAAGTAGTTTTTATGGATTTAAGACTAAAAACTGAAGAATTTAATTCAGGTACTCATATAACCATTTCAGGTTCAAAAAGTGAATCAAATAGATTGTTGATTTTACAGCAGTTATATCCAGATTTGCAGATAGAAAATTTATCAGACTCTGATGATACACATCATTTACAAGGAGCGTTAACTTCTGATAATACGATTGCAGACATTGGACATGCAGGAACAGCAATGCGTTTTTTAACTGCTTTTTTTGCAACCCAAGAAGGTGTTACAAAAGTATTGCAAGGATCAGACCGCATGCACAATCGACCAATTGAAATCTTGGTTAATGCGCTTCGCGATTTAGGAGCAGCTATAGATTATGTAGAAAAAGAAGGATATCCCCCGCTTAAAATATCGGGAAGAAAACTAACAAAAGAGAAAGTTTTAATTAATGGAAATGTAAGTAGTCAATACATTTCAGCATTAATGCTAATTGCTCCAAGCTTAGAAAAAGGATTGGAAATTGAATTGGTCGGAAAAATTACGTCGGTTCCCTATATCAATATGACTTTACAATTATTAGCTCAATTAGAAGTTGAAGCTAAATTTGAAGGGCAGCTTATTAAAATAGAGCCAAAAGCAACTGTAAGAAAGCAAACAGTTGTAGTTGAGTCTGATTGGAGCTCTGCATCTTATTTTTATTCGATTATAGCGTTGAGCAAAGTAGGTTCTTCTGTGAAACTATCAGCGTATAAAAAAGATAGTTTGCAAGGAGATAGTTGCTTGGAAAAAATTTATAAAGATTTTGGAGTGACGACCACTTTTAAAGACCATTCAATTCTTCTAACTAAAGAAAGAGAACATAGTTTAGCTGTATTAAAAGAAGATTTAAAAAATGCACCAGATATTGCTCAAACCATAGCAGTTACGTGTTTTGGGCTTGGTATTGCTTGTGATTTAACAGGGTTACACACGTTAAAGATTAAAGAAACCGATCGCTTAGAAGCATTGCGTGAAGAGTTAACAAAATTAGGGGCAGATATTTCTGTAACTAATGAAAGTTTACACTTAAAACCATCTTTAAAAATTAAAGAAACTATTCAAATAGCTACTTATAACGATCATCGAATGGCAATGGCATTTGCTCCGTTAGCTTTAAAAGTTTCTATAGAAATTTTAGAAGCTGAAGTAGTAACCAAATCCTATAGAAATTTTTGGGAAGATATGTTTAATGTAGGAATTCAGAATGTTACCATAAAATAATAGAGCAATCGCTTGACAACCCCTATGTTGAAATTGTATATTTGCCACCGTTAAGAAAATTTTACAAATGAAATTATCAAATTTTAATTTTGAATTGCCAAAAGAATTATTGGCAGAATATCCTTCAGAGCACAGAGATGAAGCACGATTAATGGTATTGCACCGTGACACACAAAAAATCGAGCATAAACTATTTAAAGATTTAATCGATTATTTTGATGAAGGAGATGTAATGATGTTGAACAATACGAAAGTATTTCCAGCCCGTATGTACGGAAACAAAGAAAAAACAGGAGCTCGTATTGAAGTGTTTTTATTACGTGAGTTAAATGCTGAAAATCGTTTGTGGGATGTCTTAGTAGATCCAGCAAGAAAAATAAGAATAGGGAATAAATTATTCTTTGGAGATGATGAAAGTTTAGTAGCTGAAGTTATTGATAATACTACTTCACGTGGAAGAACATTACGTTTCTTATTTGATGGCCCTTACGATGAATTTAGAAAAAAATTAATCGAGTTAGGAGAAACTCCATTGCCAAAATACATAAAGCGTGAGGTAGAGCCAGAAGACGAAGATCGTTACCAAACTATTTTCGCTAAGCACGAAGGAGCAGTAGCAGCACCAACAGCAGGATTGCACTTTTCTAAGCATCTAATGAAGCGTTTAGAAATTAAAGGAGTAGACTTTGCTGAAACAACATTGCATGTAGGGTTAGGTACTTTTAATCCAGTTGAAGTAGAAGATTTATCAAAGCACAAAATGGACTCTGAGCAAATTATCATTCCTCAAGTCAGTGCTGATATGGTAAATAATGCTATTGCTAACAAGAGGAGAGTATGTGCTGTAGGTACTACAGTAATGAGAACGATTGAATCATCTGTATCTTCAAGCAAGCAATTGAATGCTTTTGAAGGGTGGACAAACAAGTTTATTTTTCCGCCATATGATTTTAGTATAGCGAACTGTATGGTGACAAACTTCCACACGCCAAAATCTACATTATTAATGATGGTTTCTGCATTTGCAGGACACGATTTTGTTATGGAGGCATATCATGAAGCAATTAAAGAAAAATATAAGTTTTATTCGTACGGAGATGCGATGTTAATTTTATAAAATAGTTTTTTAACCATTTACAAAACCTCACAAGCTACTTGTGAGGTTTTGTGTATTTTTGTACCTGATGACAGTAAAAAAGAAAGACATACGTGCATTAACCAAAGAACAACTCCGTGTTTTTTTTGTGGATAATGGAGACAAGGCTTTTCGCGGTAACCAAGTGTATGAGTGGTTGTGGCACAAAGCAGCGCATTCGTTTGAGGATATGACAAGCTTATCCAAAGCAACAAGGAAAATGCTTGATGAGAACTTTGTAATCAATCATATTGAAGTTGACGCAATGCAACGTAGTAATGATGGTACAATTAAAAATGCAATTAAACTTCATGATGGATTAATTGTAGAATCAGTTTTAATTCCCACTGAAAAACGTACTACAGCTTGTGTGTCTAGTCAAGTAGGATGTAGTTTAGATTGTAAATTTTGTGCAACAGCTCGTTTAAAACGTATGCGTAATTTGAATGCAGATGAAATTTATGATCAAGTTGTCGCTATTGACAAACAAAGTAAGTTATACCATAACCATAAATTGTCTAACATTGTTTTTATGGGAATGGGAGAACCTTTAATGAATTACAATAATGTAATTAAAGCTATCGATAAAATAACATCGGAAGAAGGTTTAGGAATGGCAGCTCGTAGAATAACGGTATCAACTTCTGGTGTGCCTAAAATGATTAAGAAAATGGCAGACGATGAAGTGCGCTTCAATTTAGCCGTTTCGTTACATTCGGCTATAGATGAGGTACGAACATCTATTATGCCGTTTAATGCTAACTTTCCGTTAAAAGATTTAAAAGAATCGTTAGAGTATTGGTATGAAAAAACTAAACGAAAAATAACGTATGAGTATGTTGTTTGGAACGGTATTAACGATCGAAAAGAAGATATTGATGCGTTGGTGGAATTCTGTAAGTATGTTCCGTGTAAAGTTAATTTAATAGAATACAACCCTATAGATGACGGAGAATTTCAACAAGCATCTGATAGGGCTTTAAACAATTATATTTCTAATCTTGAAATGAATGATATTGTGGTAAATGTGCGTCGTTCTAGAGGAAAAGATATTGATGCAGCTTGTGGGCAGCTAGCTAATAAGTCGTAATCCTATGTCGTTTTTGTCAAAATCTCTTTTAGGTCAAACATTGCAAACAATAGGAGTATTGATGTTAGTGATGCTTGTAGGCCTGTTTTTAGATAGCGAATTTGTAGCTAAAAGCTATTATAAGCATGCGCAATGGATTAATAATGTACTAGTTGTTATACTCTTTATTTTCTTGTATTTGAAATCACCAAAAAGAACAAGAGAGCAACTTATTTATGCTTTTCTTATAGCCATAGTTGGAGAGTATGTATTTTCTAAATTTTTAGGAATGTATACATATCGATTAGAAAATATTCCACACTATATTCCCCCTGGCCATGCAGTTGTTTTTTTATTAGTCTATAATTTTTGCAAAAAATCAGAAGTAAGAAAGCACAGCCATTCCATAGAAAAAGTACTCACAATTGTTATTGCAATTCTAGCCATATCTTTTTTGGTAGTTAAAAATGATATTTATGGCTTTTTACTAACAGTGTTGGTTTTTTATTTTTTAAGAAAACACCCAAAAGAAAAATTGTTTTATTTAACAATGTACGTTTTTGTAGTATATACAGAAATTATAGGAACCGCTTTTAATTGTTGGGAGTGGCCGCCAATAGCATTTGATAAATTTAGTTTTTTACCAAGCGCAAATCCACCAATAGGAATTAGTTTTTTTTATTTTGGATTGGATAGAGGCACAATGTCAATATATAAACGAAGGCATAAGAAAGAGTGGAATAGATTAAAACAAATTAGAGCAATTAGCTTAAAAGTTTAAATAATGAGAAAAGAATACGATGTAATTGTAGTGGGGGCTGGTCCTGCAGGCGGACAGTGTGCTAGAAATCTTGCAAAGAAAGGCCTTAGTGTGTTGCTTGTAGAAAGGTATCATTCTTTTTATGATAATGATTTTTCTAGTGCAGGGATGTCGCTTGATGGTTTTAATGAATTTAACTTTCCTGAAAGTATTGTGGGAAGGTATTGGAAAAACTTCACAATTCAAACCTCCAATGAATTAGCCCAATGGAAAGGAAATACTAATAAAGGAGTGGTTTTAGATTTTGCTAAACTTAGAACTTTCTTGGCTGATGAGTGTAAAGATAACGGAGGTGACGTTTTAATGGGGTATTCATATATCTCAAAAGACTATACTAACGATGGTGTCATTGCTCACTTTTATTCAAAAAAGGAAGACAAGAAAATAACTCTTAAAGCCAAGCTTTTAGTAGATGCAACAGGTCCTGCGAGAAAAGTTATTTACGATACGCTAAAAGAACAACCAGAAATGGAAACCAGTGCTGGTGTAGAGTATTTGATAAAGGTAGATGATGTTGTGTATGATAAATTTAAAGACGATTTGTTTTTCTTTTTAGGAGATAAATGGAGCTATAAAGGGTATTCATGGATATTTCCTATGAAAGAAAATACTCTCAAAGTAGGGTCGGCTAAATTACTTTATAAAACTCATGAAAAATCAGCGGAATCTCTCAAAGAAATTACTGAGAGAATTATAACTGATTATATGAATGCTACAGATTATAAAATAATAGATGTTCATGGCGGAGCAGTTAGGACTACCAGAAATTTTTCAGAAGCTTTTTATAAAGAAAGAATAGTAGCTATAGGTGATTCTGTATCAACAATAAACCCTTTAGGAGGTGAAGGGATAAGGTATGCTTTAAGATGCGCTAATGCTGTAACGCCTCATGTTGTAAACTTTGTAAAAAAAGATAAAAATACATTCAGTACCTATAGAAGAAGGTGGCGAAAGAAATATCTTTTTACTTGGAAATTATGCTTGTTTTTATCAGATACTGTTTATTATGATTTTTCTGATGCAATTATTGACGAAAAAATTAGAAAGTACAAGAAACTAGTAGATGTAGATCAATTAGTTGATATTGTTTTTGAATTTAAGTTTACAAACCTATTCAGAAGAGTGTTCTCTTACGTATGGAAAAAAATAAAAACAAAACTTTCTTTTACTGCAGCTTAGTTAAAAGAGCTTTTTGAACAACAGAAATAGGGTATCCATATACAAACGGAATTTCTTTGGTTCCTTTACCTGTTGTAGTCTTGTGTGTAGTAGCTGTAAATAAAATTTCAAAATCTAATTGATTTTTAGAAAAAGCTAAACGAGAACTGAGTAAATTTCCTTGTACCTCAAAAAAGCTGTACAAGGTATTATTTGCTAATTTGGCAGGTAAAATAATTCCATTATTTTCATCAATTTCAAAAATACCTTTCTTTTTATCTTTTACTATCAAGGTGTAATTTCTAGGTTGGTTATTATAAACTAATGTATACTCAAACTTGAGTAGAGAGTCCGATTGTTTCATATGAAATTCCATGGGGGTTTCTTGTTGCCCTTTAGCAGAATGAATGTATAAAGTACCTTTATAAACCCCTAAAAAGTCGTTGGGAAAAGAGACGCTTTGTTCTTGAGCAATACTAGAGAAAATCAGTAAAAAAAGACTACAAAAAAAGAAAAGGTTTTTCATTAAAAGAATTGTTTTTTTCAAAGATACCAAATCCTAATTATTTCTTACTTTTGATGTTTAGATGAAGCCAGTAGAGCAAATAAAACTTCCGATTGCTAAAGAAATGGAACTCTTTGAAACCAAGTTCAAAGATTCGATGTTGTCTAAAGTTCCATTATTAAACCGAATTACGTATTATATCGTTCGTAGAAAAGGAAAACAAATGCGACCAATGTTTGTGTTTTTGGTGGCGAAAATGGTGTCTAATGGAGGTTTCGATGAACGTACGTATCGAGGGGCATCAGTTGTAGAGCTAATTCATACTGCAACATTGGTACACGATGATGTAGTTGACGACAGTAACCGACGACGTGGATTTTTCTCGATCAATGCGCTTTGGAAAAATAAAATAGCTGTTTTAGTAGGAGATTATTTACTGTCGAAAGGATTGTTGCTTTCGATAGATAATGAAGATTTCGATTTGTTAAAACTCATCTCCATAGCAGTACGAGAAATGAGTGAAGGAGAGCTGTTACAGATTGAAAAAGCTCGTAAACTTGATATAACAGAAGCAGTGTATTTTGAAATTATTCGTCAAAAAACAGCAACATTAATTGCAGCTTGTTGTGGTATAGGAGCAGCATCAGTTGGTGCCAATAATGAAACAGTACAACAAATGCGTAAGTTTGGTGAATATATAGGTATCGCTTTTCAAATTAAGGATGATTTGTTCGATTATACAGAAGACAAAATAGGAAAACCAACGGGAATTGACATCAAAGAACAGAAAATGACACTTCCATTGATTTATACATTGAACACTTGTTCTCCCAAAGAAAAATCGTGGCTAATCAATTCGGTTAAGAAGCATAACAAAAACAAAAAACGAGTAAAAGAAGTTATTGCTTTTGTAAAAGAAAATGGTGGGTTAGAATATACAACAGCCAAAATGCACGATTATAAAAACAAGGCATTGGCTATTTTAGATAATTTTACTGATTCAGAATATAAAAGCTCCTTACGTCAAATGATTGATTATGTTGTGGAGCGTAAAATTTAAAAATAAATAAAAACCCTCGAGAGAATTTTTATCTCGAAGGTTTTTGGTTAACAAATTAATTACTTAATAAGTACTGTGATATTTTACCATTTGTAATTGATAGTATCCTGATAAGTTTTTTACACCAAAATGTCCATAAGGAGCAGAACTATAATATTTTTCTCCATCTTGTGTATTAATTCTACAGGTATTTTTTCCATAAACAATACAACCATAACCAACAACTTGATCAGCAGAACTCCATATAGAATACACATTATTGGCTTCCTTTGCAGGGTTGTTATTTAATTCAGTTAAAAAGTCGGAAACACCATAAGGACCAGCTCCCCAAAAAAGATATCCAGGATAAAAACCGTTAACATCATTACAAGTTGGTATTCCCGTACCAGAATAATAGCATGAAGTTAAACCTCGGTTCGCACCAGCAATTCCTACAAAAGTATCTACATAGCTTAATGAACTGCCCAAGTTATAAGAGCCATAATTTTGGTCGTAAGCACTACCTCCTTTTATTGCCTTTCTACCTAATGTAACTCCCATTGAGTGGCCTATTACGTCCACTTTTTGAGCTCCTGTATAGCTTTTTACAGCTTGTATAAAAGCTCTAACTCTTTGTAAAAAATCTTTGCTATGATAGTTCGAAGAAGCGTTGTAAGGATTTGCATCTCCCCAGGTAAAAGCATAAAGCTCGTTAGTGTTGTATCCGTTATTTAAAAAATAGTTGATGGAATCTTCCCAACCATCAGCTTTGTCACTATTACCATGTATAAAAATTACAGGTTGATTATTTAACGTGCTAGAATTTGAAGTTTTACCTCCATAACTATACCCTGCACTTCCCTTAAAATTATAAGAGCCATACCCGTTTTGTTGAAGCCAATTATCAAAGTGACTAGTAATTTGGAATGTACCAGCACTTTTACTTAATATTGATTGAGTTTCATAAGAACTATTACCTTCTATTAATTCGTCTTCATTTTCATTAGAACACGCCACTAAAAAAACAGAAAAAATAAAAACAATAAAACCATACTTTTTTAACATAATTAATTCGTTTTTGAGGTTTTTACATGCACAATTTACACAAGAAGCGTATTGTAAATTTTAAAATGTAAGAAATTATAAATCAGACTATTATGTTTTGTGTATTTGTTGTTGTTTTAATTAGGTTTTTCTCTGTTGTATTTTCAGGCTTTTGAAGATATTATTGATAAAGTGAGACTTTTGATAATAAAAAACCTCGAGACTTGTCTCGAGGCTTTTAAATATTTAGGTGTCGAGCTTATCGACTACATCATTCCTGGCATTCCACCACCCATTGGAGGCATTCCACCACCTGGGTTATCTTCTTTAATGTCAACTAAAGCACACTCGGTAGTTAAGATCATACCAGCAACCGATGCAGCATTTTCTAAAGCTACACGAGTTACTTTCTTAGGATCGATAATACCAGCTTCAAGCATGTCTACATATGTTTCAGATTTAGCGTCATAACCAAAGTTCTGATTACCTTCTAATACCTTATTGATAACTACAGAACCTTCTCCACCAGCGTTTTCAACAATCGTACGCAAAGGAGCTTCAATTGCTCTGTTTACAATTTGAATACCTGTAGTTTCATCCAAGTTTTCTGTAGTGATAGTTTCTAATACTTTTTTAGCACGTACTAAGGCAACACCACCACCTGCTACGATACCTTCTTCTACAGCGGCTCTTGTTGCGTGCAAAGCATCATCTACGCGATCTTTCTTTTCTTTCATTTCTACTTCAGAAGCGGCACCAACGTATAGTACAGCAACTCCACCCGCTAATTTAGCTAAACGCTCTTGTAATTTCTCACGATCGTAGTCAGAAGTAGTCGTCTCAATTTGTGCTTTGATTTGATTTACACGTGCCTTGATTTGTGCTTCGTCACCAGAACCATTAACGATGGTAGTATTGTCTTTGTCGATAGTAACTGTTTCAGCAGTTCCTAATAAGTCTAAAGTGGCATTTTCTAAAGAGAAACCTCTTTCTTCTGAAATTACAGTACCACCAGTTAAAATAGCAATGTCTTCTAGCATTGCTTTTCTACGATCACCAAATCCAGGAGCTTTTACAGCAGCGATTTTTAACCCACCACGTAATTTGTTTACTACCAAAGTAGCTAAAGCTTGTCCGTCTACATCTTCAGCAATAATTAATAAAGGTCTCCCAGATTGAGCTACTGGTTCTAAAATAGGTAAGATTTCTTGTAGGTTAGAGATCTTTTTATCGAATAGTAAAATGTATGGGTTTTCTAAATCAGCAATCATTTTATCGGCATCTGTAACAAAGTATGGAGATAGGTATCCACGATCGAATTGCATTCCTTCAACAACATCAACATAGGTATCTGTTCCTTTTGCTTCTTCAACGGTAATAACACCTTCTTTGCCAACTTTACCAAATGCTTCAGCAATTAAGTTACCAATTACGGCATCATTATTAGAAGAGATGGAAGCAACTTGTTGAATTTTTTCAGAAGAATCGCCAACTTCTTTAGCTTGTTTCTTCAAATCTTCAGTAATAGCAGTAACAGCTTTATCTATACCGCGTTTTAAATCCATTGGGTTTGCACCCGCAGCTACGTTTTTTAATCCTTCTTTTACGATAGCTTGCGCTAATACTGTTGCAGTTGTGGTACCATCACCCGCTAAATCGTTAGTTTTAGAAGCTACTTCTTTTACCATTTGAGCTCCCATATTTTCTAGCTCATCTTCTAATTCTACTTCTTTAGCTACAGAAACTCCATCTTTGGTTACATGAGGAGCTCCGAAAGATTTAGAAATAATTACGTTACGTCCTTTAGGTCCTAAAGTTACTTTTACTGCATTTGCTAATGCATCTACCCCGCGCTTTAATCCGTCGCGAGCGTCTACATCAAATTTTATATCTTTTGCCATGTTTGTTTTCGTTTTTTAGCCGTTAGCTTATTGCTGTTGGCTTGGTTTTTTAGTTTTTATTTAGTGGGCTAATAGCAAAAAGCTAAAAGCAAAGAAGTTTTAGATAATAGCGAAGATGTCGCTTTCTCTCATAATTAAATAATCATTTCCTTCTAGTTTAAGCTCAGTACCAGCGTACTTTCCGTATAAAACAGTATCACCAACTTTTACAGTTAAAGGCTCATCTTTTGTTCCGTTACCTACAGCAACGACAGTACCTTTTTGTGGTTTTTCCTTTGCGTTGTCAGGGATGATGATTCCTGATGCTGTAGTCGTTTCTGCTGCAGCTGGTTCAACAAGAACTCTGTCTGCTAAAGGTTTAATGTTTAATCCCATTTTATATATTTTGATTAATTAAATTAATATTTACTGGTTAAGTTTTGTCAGAAATTATGCCATTAGATTTTTGCTGACAATTTTTCTAATAGATTAGGATAGTAAATAAAAAAAATGCCAACGTGTCATTAACGTTGGCATTTTATATTCTATTTTTTAAAAACTACTGTGCGCTGTCTTTTGCAGTATCTGTCGCTGCTGGAGTAGCAGGAGTTGTTGTCGTAGTTTCAATATTGTTTAATGTTTCATTTAATTGAGGAGCATCTGCGGCATTACCTCTTGGAATAGCGAAGTTTGCTAATAAAATTAAAGCAAACATAGTAATAGCTAATGTCCAAGTAGTTCTGTCTAAAAAGCTATTTGTATTTTGTACACCTCCAATATTTTGAGCTCCACCGCCTCCAAATGATGAAGATAATCCTCCACCTTTAGGATTTTGAACCATTACAATTAAGATTAATGCTATTGCAACAATCAATATTAAAACTAAAAGTAAAGTATACGTTGTCATCTATTTATTGTTTTGTAAAATTTGTATTCTTTTAATTTGGTCTGCAAAGAAACTACTTTTTTCTGGATATTTCAAACTTAATATTTTATATGCTTGAATTGCACTGTCATATTTCTTTTGTTCTAAATATACCTTAGCCAAGGTTTCGGTAGCTAATTGATTATTTTGTTGGTTTTCGGATATTTTTATATCCAAAGTATTTGCTTTGCTAGGACGAGAAATTTTAGGAGCCGTTTCAATAAAACGATTAATAATAGCTTCGTGTTCAGATTTAACTGGGTTTTTTTTTGTTTGTTCTTCTGAAATTTCACTATCCGAAGTTCTAACAATGGCTTTTTTTGACGATAGCTGTAACCATTGATTGAAAGAAAAAGTTTCGTTTTGTGTGAAAGAAAATGGCTTTCCAATAGCTAACTCTTCCTCTACTGTTGAAGCTTTAGGCTGTTTTCTTTTGGAAAGAATTTTGTTTTTTAAGCTAGTTTTTTCTTCTTTTTTAGGCGTTTTTTTAAATGCTTTAGAAGTAATAAAGTCAAATAAAACAGTTCTGTCACTCGTGTGAGCTGCTGTTGTTTTTAACTCGTTGTTGTATTTGTAGCTTTCTTGGTTTTTTAAAATTTTTAAACGAAGTGCCCTAGCAGATTGAAAATAGGGGTACTCTTGAATAATAGCAGCAATGTCTGAAAGATGTTCTTGCGAAATCAATTCAGGTTTTTCTAATAATTGTATGTAAGAATTCGTATTCAAAAAATTACCATTTTGCCACTGAGGCATTAAAAATATCTTGCGTAATCTGACCTAGAATTTTATTTAAAGCTACTTCTAAAACTTCTCCTGTTAATTGTTGATTGGCTCCATAATCGGCGTAAAAAGAAAAACGTTTTTCAAAATTATCTTTCTCTTTAAGAGTGTTTATGAAGTTTACATTTATAACAATTGTTAATCGGTTTTGAGCAGCAGTTTGTTGTGCTGTTGCACTCATTGGAGTAATACGGTAGTCAACTATTTCACCATAAAAATGTAAATCACCGCCAGAATTCACCAAGGTTAAATTAGTTTGACGTGTGAATAAATCTTGTAAGTCTTGTGTAAATCTTTGACTGAGTATTGGTTCAACCAAAGGTGCTTGGTTAGAGAAAAAATCAACTTGAATTGTTTTAGCATCTCCTGTGTTTCCCCCGGTAAAAGAATATACCCCACAGCCTAACATTACGAGCGTGGAAGTAATAAAAATAACAATGTAAATTAGTTTTTTCATAAAGTCAAATGTAATCAATTCAAGGTTTAATAGTGTGTTAAGGGTGTTATAAGTCGTATTGTTTTATTTTTCGATATAAAGTTCTTTCAGATATTCCTAACTCTTTAGCGGCTAATTTGCGCTTGCCGTTATTTTTTTCAAGAGACTTTTTTATCATTTCAATTTCTTTTTCTTGTAATGATAAACTTTCATCCTCTTCAATGGTCTCAGCATAATCATAAGCACTTTGGAGAGAAGGTGATTTCGGAATTTGTACAACTTCAATATTTGACGCTTCCGATAAATCTTGGTCTTGATAGATGCGCTCAATCAAGCGATGGTTATCTTCTTGAACTTGTTCAGAATCGCCGTTTTGCATTAAATCTAACGTTAGTTTTTTCAAGTCGTTAATGTCGTTACGCATATCAAACAAGATTTTATACATAATATCGCGTTCGTTAGCAAAATCGGATTGAGCAGTAGTTTTACCTCCAACAATTGCGGGTAAATTACTGCGGTTTTCAGGTAAATATTGAACTAGTTTTTCAGGAGTAATCACCCTGTCTTCTTCAACTATTGATACTTGTTCGGCAATATTTTTTAATTGACGAATATTGCCCGGAAAATGATAATTTAATAAAACTTTTACAGCATTTTCATCTAATCTGATAGTTGGCATTCTGTATTTTTGTGCAAAATCAGCAGCAAACTTTCTAAATAGTAAATGTATGTCTTCTCCACGTTCTCTTAAAGGAGGTAGCGGAATTTCGATAGTACTTAAACGATAATATAAATCTTCACGGAATTTCTCTTTAGCAATAGCTTCATGCATATTTACATTGGTTGCAGCTACAATACGAACATTTGTTTTTTGCACTTGAGACGAACCAACTTTTATAAATTCTCCATTTTCGAGTACACGTAGTAAACGTACTTGAGTTGTTAGGGGTAATTCACCAACTTCGTCTAAAAAAATGGTACCTCCATCTGCTACTTCAAAATATCCTTTACGGGTTTGCGTGGCTCCTGTAAAAGCTCCTTTTTCATGCCCGAATAACTCACTGTCAATAGTTCCTTCAGGAATCGCCCCACAGTTTACTGCAATATATTTTGCGTGTTTTCTATGGGATAATTGATGAATTATTTTAGGGATATTTTCTTTTCCAACACCACTTTCACCAGTAACGAGTACTGAAATATCGGTAGGAGCAACACGAATCGCTTTTTCAATGGCGCGATTTAGTTGCACATCGTTACCAATAATGCCAAAGCGTTGTTTTATAGCTTGTAAATTTTCCATTTCTTTTTTAGAATAGCGAAAAAAGAATAGAGAGAAAAGACACAGTCTTTTCTCTTGACTCTCTTCTCTATAAATTAATTATTGTCAGAATATCCAACAGCCGTACCTTTTAAGGTAGTAGAAGTACAATCTTCAATTTTTACATTTACAAAATCACCCATTTGATAGTGTTCCTTAGGGAAAACAACAACGGTGTTTTGTGTGTTACGACCTTTCCATTCGTTTTCGTTTCTCTTTGAAGTTCCTTCAATTAAAACTTCTTGAATTTTACCTACATGTTCTATAGCTCTATATAAGCTATGTTCTTGTTGTAGGTTAATGATTTCTTGTAAACGACGTTTCTTCGTTTCTAAAGGAACATCATCTTCCATCTTTTTAGCGGCTAAGGTTCCTGGTCTTTCCGAGTAGGCAAACATAAATCCGAAGCTATATTTTACATAGTTCATCATATCTAAAGTATCAAGATGGTCTTCTTCAGTTTCTCCACAGAAACCAGCAATCATATCTTGACTTAAAGCCATTTCAGGAACAATCTTGTAAATATTGTCTATTAAAGCCATGTACTCTTCGCGTGTATGTTGACGATTCATGGCTTTTAACATATTGTTACTTCCACTTTGAACAGGTAGGTGAATGTATTTACAAATGTTTTGGTGTTTTGCCATCACGTGAATCACATCCAAAGTCATATCCTGCGGATTCGAGGTAGAAAAGCGAAAACGCATTTTTGGGAATTCAGTAGCACACATATCTAATAATTGTGCAAAATCTACAGCGGTTGCTTGTGCCAATTCTGAAGCCTTTTTAAAATCTTTTTTCAATCCGCCACCATACCATAAGTAAGAATCTACATTCTGACCTAGTAAAGTAATTTCTTTGAAGTTCTTTTCTTGCATACTGCGAATTTCTTCGATAATACTCTTAGGGTCACGGCTACGCTCACGACCACGAGTAAAAGGAACCACACAGAATGTACACATGTTATCGCAGCCACGAGTAATTGAAACAAAAGCAGAAACTCCGTTAGAGTTTAAACGAACAGGAGAAACATCAGCATACGTTTCTTCCTTTGATAAAATTACATTTACAGCATCTCGACCCGCATCAACTTCTTCGATTAAATTAGGTAAATCACGATAAGCATCAGGACCTACAACTAAATCAACGATTTTTTCTTCTTCTAAAAATTTCTCTTTCAATCGTTCAGCCATACAACCCAATACTCCAACTTTCATCGTTGGATTTGTTTTTTTTACGGCGTTGTATTTTTGAAGTCTGTTACGAACCGTAGTTTCTGCTTTTTCACGAATGGAGCAGGTATTTACCAATACTAAATCAGCTTCTTCCAGACTTTGTGTAGTATTAAAACCTTGTTCAGCTAAAATTGACGCCACAATTTCGCTATCGTTCATATTCATTTGACAACCATAACTTTCTATAAAAAGTTTTTTGTTGTTTCCTTCTTTGTGTTCTGTAACAAGGGCTTTTCCTTGTTTGTTCTCATCAATTACTTTCTCTACGTGTTCCATAAATCCTTAAATCGTACTAAAATAGGCTGCAAAGATACAACCAAAAAGTGTAATTTGTGACAAATTGACATGGATAGTTTTTTTAAGAAAAAGTAAAATTTTGTTAAAAACGACCCATTAAAAAAAAACTATATACTTTTGCAAACTGAATTATACCTATATTATTAAGGTGTAAAATGAGATAAGAGATATAAGACGTATGGCAAAAAATTTAGTAATAGTTGAGTCACCTGCTAAGGCGAAAACAATAGAAAAGTTTTTAGGAAAAGACTTTCAGGTTGAATCGAGTTTTGGACACATTGCAGATTTACCATCTAAAGAGTTAGGGGTAAATGTAGAAGGAGATTTTAAACCGAAATACATAGTTTCTACCGATAAAAAAGCGGTGGTAAAAAAGCTGAAAGACTTAGCAAAGAAAGCAGAGACTGTTTGGTTAGCATCCGATGAAGACCGCGAGGGAGAGGCTATCGCATGGCACTTAGCGGAGCAGTTAAAGTTAAAAGAAGAAAATACCAAACGTATTGTTTTTAACTCTATTACTAAAAAAGCAATTTTAAAAGCAATAGAAAATCCACGTACCATTAATTATAATCTTGTTGATGCGCAGCAAGCAAGACGAGTGTTAGATAGAATTGTTGGATATGAATTATCTCCTGTCTTATGGAGAAAAGTAAAACCAGGATTGTCAGCAGGTAGAGTGCAATCGGTGGCTGTACGTTTAATCGTAGAACGTGAAAGAGAAATAGAAGGGTTTACAGCAGTGGCTTCTTACCGAGTTGATGCAGAGTTTGTAAATGCAGAAGGGAAAAAGTTTAAAGCAAAGCTAGCAAAGAATTTTTCAACCAAAAAAGAGGCAGAAGATTTTTTGAACTCTTGTTTAGGAGCGGTATTTTCTGTGGCTGATTTACAAAAAAAACCAGCAAAAAAATCTCCAGCGCCTCCCTTTACAACCTCTACTTTGCAGCAAGAAGCATCAAGAAAATTAGGGTTTCCTGTTGCCAAAACCATGATGGTTGCACAACGTTTGTATGAAGCAGGGTTGATAACCTATATGAGAACAGATAGCGTAAATTTATCTGATGACGCAAAAAATGCTGCCCAAGCAGAAATTATAGCTTCTTATGGAGAAGAGTATAGCAAGCCACGTAATTATGCGACTAAATCAAAAGGAGCACAAGAGGCACACGAGGCGATTCGTCCGACGAATATGGAGCATCATGAGATTACAGGAGAGTATGACCAAACAAGATTATATAGCTTAATTTGGAAACGTACATTAGCCTCACAAATGAGTGAAGCTCAGCTAGAACGTACCGTTGTAAAAATTGATAACGATAAAAACAAAAAGCAGTTTACTGCAAATGGAGAGGTAATTACTTTTGAAGGTTTTCTAAAAGTATACTTAGAAGGTACTGATAATGAAGAGGAAGAGCAAGCAGGAATGTTGCCTAAAATGGAAGTAAAAGAGCACTTGACAAACGAATTAATTACAGCAACTGAACGCTATACGCGTCCACCAGCAAGGTATTCAGAAGCATCGTTAGTAAAACAATTAGAAGAGCTAGGAATTGGTCGTCCTTCTACGTATGCGCCAACAATTTCAACAATACAAAGAAGAGAGTATGTTGAAAAGGGAACTGTTGAAGGGAAAGAAAGAAATTATACACAGTTAAGTTTGGCAAATCAAGAAGTATCAGAGCAAGTTTTGACTGAAAGAGTAGGCTCAGATAAAGGAAAATTAGTGCCAACAGATATAGGAAATATAGTAAACGATTTCTTAGTAGCTAATTTCGATACTATTCTAGATTATGGATTTACAGCCAAAGTAGAGAATGAATTTGATGATATTGCAGAAGGTAAAGAAGACTGGATAGCGATGATTAAAGATTTTTATAACAATTTTCATGTTGTTGTAGAAGATGTAGCAGCCAATGCAGAAAGAGCAAAAGGAGAACGTTTGTTAGGAGTTGATCCAGAAAGCGGAAAGAATGTGTATGTGCGTTTAGGACGTTACGGAGCGATGGTTCAGATTGGAGAGGCAACTGATGAAGAGAAGCCTCGCTTTGCAAGCTTACAAGGAGACCAAACAATGAACTCAATTACCTATGAAGAAGCAATGGACTTATTTAAGTTGCCAAAAACCTTAGGAGATTATGAAGATAAAGAAGTGGTTGTAGCCAATGGAAGATTTGGTCCTTATATTAAGTTCGACGGTAAATATGTTTCGTTAGATACAGGAGAAAATCCAATGTCGGTAGATATGGATAGAGCTATTGAGTTGATAGAAGCAAAAAGAAAAGCAGATGCTCCTATTGGAGAATACGAAGGTATGCCAATTCAAAAAGGAGTAGGACGTTTTGGTCCGTTTATTAAATGGAATGCTATTTTTATTAACGTAAATAAAAAGTACGATTTTGATAATTTAAGTCAAGCAGATTTAGAAGAATTAATAGAAGATAAAAAACGAAAAGAACGTGAAAAGTTACTTCACAACTTTGAAGAAGTAGGGATTCGTGTAGAAAAAGCACGTTGGGGACGTTTTAATGTAATAAAAGGAAAAATAAAAGTTGAGCTTCCTAAAACAACAGAAATAGAAAAACTAACACAAGAAGAGGCTGTTAAAATGATAGAGGCAAAAACACCTAAGAAGAAAGCAGCTAAAAAGAAAGCAACCAAAAAAAAATAAAGAAGCTTTCAGAAAAAAAATAGTTTAGTATATTGCGACTCTTAAATTCCCCCTTATAATGAATATAGACTTCTTTACACCTATTGAAGATGCTGTAGCTGCTCATGTGGTTTTACAGCCTTCTTCTGTATTGGGAAGAACTATTCAGCTTCATACTGTTCAAGATGGTTTTCCAGAGTTAACAGAAGTGACTATCGCAATTCTAGGGGTTAAAGATGATAGAGGTGCAGTAGGTAATTTTGGTAGTGGTATAGAGTTGCACGAAATTCGTAAGCACTTGTACCAATTATTCCCTGGGAATTGGCATACCCATATTGCAGATCTAGGAAACATAGAAAAAGGAAATACATTAGAAGATACCTATTTTGCTGTTAAATCATCAGTAGCATTTTTACTGAAAAAAAATATACTTCCAGTAATAATTGGAGGAGGACAAGATTTAACTTATGCAAACTACAGAGCTTATGACGAATTAGAACAAACAGTTAACTTAGTAGCTGTGGATAGCCGTTTTGATTTGGGAACACTAGAAGATGAGCTGAGCTCTAGATCCTATATGAGTAGAATTGTTATGGAGCAACCTAACAACCTTTTCAATTTTAGTAATATAGGCTATCAAACGTATTTTAATTCTCAAGAAGAGATAAGCTTATTAGATAAACTATATTTTGATGCTTACCGGTTAGGACAGGTGAAAGATGTAACTTTAGTAGAGCCTATAATGCGTGATGCAGATGTAGTAAGTATAGATATTGGTTGTATTCGACAAAGTGAAGCACCGGCAAATAGAAATGCCTCGCCAAATGGCTTTTACGGAGAAGAAATATGTGCAATAGCCCGTTACGCTGGAATTAGTGATAAAGTAACATCCTTTGGAATATATGAATATAACAGTAAGTTAGACTCTAATAGTCAAACGGCCAATTTAATTGCTCAAGTAATTTGGTATTTCATAGAAGGAGTAAATTCTAGAGCCAAAGATTACCCATTTGTTACAAAAGAAAGCTACCAAAAGTTTACGGTGCTTTTGAATGATGATGACCCAATTAACTTTTACAAGAGCGATAAAAGTGGGCGTTGGTGGATGGAAATAAATTTAATATCGAATAATAAACACAAAAGACATGCGTTAATACCATGTAACTATAGAGATTATGAACAGGCGTTGCAGCAAAAAACACCAGAGAGGTGGTACAAAGCATTACAAAAGCTTGTTTAAAAGAAAGTTGTGTGTTCTGTAAAAAATAATAACTCGTAATTGTTTTTTAATAAAAAAAATAATAGGTTTACGCCTCTTTTATAAGAAAGATATAATATGAAAAAAATAACAGTACTTGCATTGTTAGCATCTATCATCTACTCTTGTGGTTCAAGTGGAGATAGAGGAGAATTGGTAGGAGTTAAGTCAAAAAGAAAATGGTTTGCTGAAAAACCATATGGTATGGCTAAAATCCCAGGAGGATCTTTCACAATGGGTAAACAAGATGAAGACCCTATGGGAGCTATGAATGCTCCAACAAAAACTGTTACAGTACAACCATTTTATATGGATGAGACAGAGATAACAAATAGTGAGTACAAAGCATTTGTTTATTGGGTAAGAGATTCTATTACAAGAACTAAATTAGCTTACCAAGCTGAATTTGCCTCTTTAGGTGGAGATGATGCAGTAAATGTAGGCAAAAATGCACAAGGAATTCAATTATATGCTTTTGCGTCAAAAGATACTGTAAATGAGACGCCGTATGAAAAATACATGCGTGAAAATTACTACGAGTTAGGAGAAGGGCTAGACTCTTTAAAACCTTTGAATTGGAGAGAAGAAATTATTTGGGATTCTCAAGAGTATCCAGATGCTGATTATGTGGAAGTAATGGACTCTTTATATTTAAGAAAAGAAGAGGCTTTAAACGGAATAAGAACATTTAATACGAAATTATTAAACTATAGGTATTATTGGTTTGATAATGAGGCTGCAGCAAGAATAGGAAAGAATAGAAAGGATTTCTTAAAAGACGAGGTAATCAATGTATATCCAGATACTACTGTATGGATTAAGGATTTTAATTATTCGTACAATGATCCAATGCACCAAGAGTACTTTGCGCACAAAGCTTACGAAAATTACCCAGTTGTAGGTGTAACGTGGAATCAAGCAAAAGCTTTTTGTCACTGGAGAACTCAAACAAAAAATAATTATCAAAGATCAAGAAAGAAGTTAGGATTGGTTCCCGCTTTTAGATTGCCAACAGAAGCGGAATGGGAATATGCAGCTCGAGGAGGTTTAGATTATGGAAAGTATCCTTGGGGTGGTCCTAGTACTACGAGTGATAGAGGATGTTTTTTAGCAAACTTTAAACCAGTTCGTGGAGACTATGCAGCAGATGGAGCTTTATACACTGTAGAGGCGATGTCTTACAATCCTAATGAGTACGGATTGTTTAATATGGCAGGAAATGTTTCTGAATGGACCAATACAGCTTACAACCAAATGTCTTATTACATGGGATCTACAATGAACCCTAACGTTGAGATTAAAGAAAATAGAAGAAAAATTATCCGTGGAGGGTCTTGGAAAGACGTAGCATATTTCTTAGAAGTAAGTTCTCGTGATTGGGAATATGCAGACACAGCAAGAAGTTATATCGGATTTAGAACTGTACAAGACTACTTAGGTACTAATAAAAGTAATTAAATAAGAAAACAAGAATAAATATTAATCCCCAAAATTTAAAAATCAAGAATTATGGCACAATCAAAATCAACTAAGAAAATGTTCAATATGGCTTACGGTTTAGGAGCCGCAGTAGTTATCATTGGAGCATTATTTAAAATTTTACACTGGCCTTTTGGAAATGAAGTATTAATGGTAGGTATGATTGTTGAAGCAGCAGTTTTCGCATTGTCAGCGTTTGAAGCAGTTGAAGACGATTTAGATTGGACAAAAGTATACCCAGAGCTAGCAGATGGTCAATCATTAGGTAATAAAAAAGGTAAAGAAGCATCTCCAGAAGAAGCACAAAGTATGTTGTCTCAAAAGTTAGATAACATTTTAAGTGAGGCTAAATTAGATGCTCAATTAGTATCTCGTTTAGGGGATAGTATTAAAAACTTCCAAGGAGCAGTAGAGCCTTTAGCTTCAGCATCTCAGTCAATTTCAGCTACCAATAGCTACAATGAGCAAATGTCTAGAGCAGCGGCTCAAATGGAGTCTTTAAATAGTTTATATCAAACACAAGTAGAAAATGCTAGTAAACAAGCTGATTTAAATTCTGCTATGGTAGAAAATTCTCAACGTTTACAAGAGCAAATGCAGTCGTTAGCAACAAACTTATCTTCATTAAATGGAGTATATGGAGGAATGTTAACTGCAATGTCTAACAAATAATTAATTAGTTTATCTAATTTATTAACTAAACAAACTAATTAATATGGCAGGAGGACAACTATCACCAAGGCAGAAGATGATTAACCTTATGTACTTAGTGTTTATTGCAATGTTAGCAATGAACATGAGTAAAGAGGTATTATCAGCCTTTGGATTAATGAATGAAAAGTTAACAGTAGCAAACGAAAAGGCAACTGAAAAAAATAAAATAGCTTACGAAACGTTAGCTCAAAAAGCAGCAGAACAAGCTAAACAATATGGTGAAGCTAAGGAGAAAACAGACAAGTTAAAAGTAGCTGCGGATGAATTATATGCATATGTTGGAGAATTAAAGAGCCAAATGACAGGTGATTTAGAAGACAAGCAAGCATATGAAACAATGGATAAGTCTAAGTTTTTAGATGAGTTATTCTTTAAAGGAGGTAAAATATCAAAAAAAGGACAAGAGTTTGTTGCTAAAATTGATGCCTTTAGAAATGATGCTGTAGCCGCTTTGGAAGGTACAGAGGTTGCAGGTGTAATCGCTGCTCGCTTTAGTACAGATAAAGAAGAGAACAAAGATGGTAAGAAAATTGACTGGTTAAAATATCACTTTGAAGGATTTCCTTTAATCGCATCTTTAACTAAGTTAACACAAATTCAAGCAGACATTAAAGCTACTGAATCTGATGCTTTAACCGCTTTATTACAAGGAGAGTTACAAAGTGCTGTGTCTATGACCAAGTATGAAGCTATGGTTGTATTTGATAAAAGTGCTTACTATCCAGGAGAAAACTTATCTGGTAGAATTGTATTAGGTAAAAAAGATCCTAATTTAACTGCAGAGAAAGTTATTATTAACGATAAAGAAGTTGAACAAGAGAAAATTCAAGCAGGTCAGGTTATTTTAGACGGTCCAGCTGGAAATGTAGGAGATAAGGAGTTAAAAGGTGAGTTCCAATTTAAAGAAGGAGATTCTATTGTAAAGATAGATATCAAAGGAGCTTATGCCGTTATTCCTAGACCTAATGAGGCATTAGTAGCTGCAGATAAAATGAATGTTGTATACCGTGGTTTATCTAACCCAATGACAATCTCTATTCCAGGAGTACCAGGAAACAAAGTTACTGCAAAAGCACCAGGATTAAGAAGAGTTAAAGGAGACAAATATGTAATGAGTCCAGGTAAAGGAAGCGAAGTAAATATCGTCGTTACAGGAACTCCAACAGGTGCATCAAAAGGGGTACGTTCTGTAAAGAAATTTAGAATTAAAGACATACCACCAGCGGTAGGTATGGTAAGAGGTCAATATGGTACCGTAAAAATGCCAAAAGCAAGTTTAGGAAGAATTAGTGTTGCTGCCGGACTACCTGATTTCTTATTTGATTTAAAATTAAATGTATCTAGTTTTAAAATTAAAGTACCAGGTCAAGTTGCAATTCCTGTGAACGGAAGAACCTTAAATGCAAGAGCAAAAGCAGCTATTACTAAAGCAAGGAGAAACGATGTAGTGACTATTTTTGATATCAAAGCATCCGTATCTGGCTCTAATTATAGCATAAAAAAGGTACTGCCTGTTGCTATAGAAATTACAAATTAATAAGTAAAAACAAGAAAGTATGAATTGGAAGCGTTTTTATATGGTTTTATTCGCGTTTGCAGCAACAAGCTATGCAAATGCACAGGCTAACCTTTTAAATGCTAAAAAGGTAGATGAAATTGGAGTTAAATCTGAAGCTCAAATTGCTTCAGAAGATGACAAACCACTTCCTTATGGCTATATTAGTGATAGAGATGTGTTGTGGTCTAAAGTGGTGTGGGAGTATGTAGATTTAAACCAAAAAATTAATCTGCCTTACTATTTCCCAATTGATACTACCAATGCTGGGTTAACAAGACGTTCTTTATTTGATACGTTGCTAAAAGGTATTAAAAATGGAGAAATAAAAGAAGTGTATAACGACTCTTATTTTACCACAAAAATAGGAATGGACGAAGTTAAGTTGATGACCTATAACGAGCGTCAAAACGGTGACTACGTAGATCCTTATTATGTACAATCTCAAGATATTAGAGGTTATATGTTAAAAGGACTGTGGTATTTTGACAAACGCCAAGGCGAATTAAAGTATCGTTTATTAGCATTAGCTCCTATGGGACCAGATGTACAGGTTATGGGAGTTGAGGAGATTGATGACAAAGAAAATGTATATGAGCTCTTTTGGGTATTTTTTCCCGATGCAAGAGAAACTTTACACAACTCTAAAGTATTCAATCCTGAAAATTCAGCGCAACCACTTTCTTATGACAACTTGTTAAACGCTCGACGCTTCAATTCTACAATATTAAGAGAAGAAAATATTTACGGAGACAGAGCAATATCTGACTATATCAGAGGGAACTCTTTATTTCAGTTGTTAGAAGCAAATAGAATTAAAGAAGGTATTCGTAATAGAGAAATGGATATGTGGAATTATTAATATTCCCTTTCAAATACAATAAAAAAGAGCTTGCATTGCAAGCTCTTTTTTATTGTAATAAATAGTATTTTTGAAGCATGAATACAGAGGTAGATTACATCATTGTCGGTTTAGGCTTATCGGGGATAGCTTTTGCAGAACAGCTAATTAAAAATAATAAAAGCTTTATCGTTTTTGAAGATGATTCACAAGTATCTTCAGTTGTGGCTGGTGGAGTATACAACCCTGTCATTTTAAAACGATTTACACCGGTTTGGAATGGGCATGAACAACTAGAAAAAGCCATCCCTTTTTATCAAGAACTAGAGAAGAAGTTACAACTTACCTTAGATTATAAATTTACCACTAAAAAAGTATTTACCAGTGTAGGAGACGAAAATAATTGGTTTATAGCCTCAGATAAACCGATGTTGTCTTACTATATGAATCCAAAGATAGCAAAAGAAAAAATCAAAGGAATTATAGGGGATTATGGATTTGGAGAGCTTAAGGGTACAGGAAGGATTGATACGCCTTTGTTAGTGAAATCCTATAAAGAATATATCAAGTCATTAAAAAGTCTCGTAGAACAAGCTTTTGACCATTCGAAAGTAGAGATTTTAGAAGATAAAGTTATATACAAAGAGATCAATGCAAAAAGAATAGTGTTTAGTGAAGGGTTTGGTTTAAAGAAAAATCCATTTTTTAACTACTTACCGTTAAATGGCACCAAAGGAGAAACGATAACAATTCACGCCCCTCAATTACAAATCAATTTTTTATTAAAAGGAAGTGTTTTTGTAATGCCTTTAGGGAACGATACATACAAAGTAGGAGCTACTTTTAATTGGACAGACAAAACATCGATTCCAACAGAACAAGGTAAAAAAGAACTAGAAGAAAAGCTACAAAAAATAATAGCAGTTCCCTATACCGTGATTGAACAATCAGCAGGAATACGTCCTACTGTAAAAGACAGGAGACCTTTGGTAGGAGTACATCCAGAACATTCCAGATTAGCTATTTTAAATGGTTTAGGAACACGAGGTGTAATGATTGCACCAACCGTTGCTGAAAACTTGTTCAATCACCTTGAAAATAATGAAGAATTAGATAAAGAAATAAATATAAAAAGGTTTGTTGAATAACGAACCTTTTTATATAGTTGTACTTTTAAGAAAGTATAGTTCGATTTCTTAAAAAGCTTACTTTTCCGATTGTAACACTTTAGCATCCTTTTTGTAACTTACAAAAAGGTTAATCCATATAATCCTTGAAAGGCGTAATGTGATAGGTGTTAAAATTAGAGAAACGACCACAATTGCTATAAAACTATGTAAAATAGAGAGGCCAATAAATACCTTAGCAATAATAAAAATAGCAACGAAAAGAGCCACAGCAAGAGCATAATTTACATACATGGCACCAAAGAAAAAAGAAGGTTCCATCATGTATTTTAAATTACATTTAGGGCAGTTTTCGTGCAAAGTAGTTACCTTTTTAGGATTGAAGTTAAGTTTGTATTTAAAAAACTCACCTTCATGGCAACGAGGGCATTTACTGTTAAAAATACTATATAATTTACTTCCTTTTCCAAACATTTCTTCTGGGTATTAAGTTCGATTAACTATTTGCTTTTTGTAAGTTTGCACAAATTTCAACAAAAATAAAACTCTCGTTTGTAACTCTAGTTACAAAACCATAGTAATTTGCTAAAAATATGTTAAACGTACACGATGTATCAGTTTCATTTATGGGAACAGATTTGTTTTCAGGAATCACCTTTAAATTAACAAAAGGAGACCGAATAGGATTGATTGGAAAAAATGGAGCTGGAAAATCAACTTTATTAAAAGTACTTTCTAAAGATGTTGAAAGTAGTGGAGGAACCTTAGCGTTTGATAAAGACGTACGCATTGGTTTTTTACGTCAGGATATCGATTTTGTGCAAGGAAGAACTATTCTAGAAGAAGCCTACCAAGCATTTACTGAAATAAAAGAAATTGAGTTAGAGTTAGACGAAATAAACCAACAGTTAGCAGAAAGAACCGATTATGAAAGTGAAGCTTACAATCAGTTAATTATCGATTTAAATGAAAAAACTGAACGTTACGAATTATTAGGAGGGTATAATTATCAAGGAGAAACCGAAAAAATCTTACAAGGATTAGGGTTTCAACGAGAAGATTTTGATAAACTGACAGATACGTTTTCTGGAGGTTGGCGTATGCGTATCGAATTAGCAAAACTACTGTTACAGAATAATGATATATTATTGCTCGACGAGCCTACCAACCACTTAGATATCGAATCGATTATTTGGTTAGAAAATTTCTTAAAAAATTATGCAGGCGCCATCGTGCTAGTATCGCACGATAAGATGTTTTTAGATAACGTAACGAACCGTACGATAGAAATTTCGTTAGGACAAATTTACGATTATAAAAAACCGTATACAGAGTTTTTAAAGTTGCGAACCGAAATCAAAGAAAAGCAACTACAAGCACAAAAAAATCAGCAAAAAGAAATAGAACACACAGAGAAGCTGATTGAAAAGTTTAGAGCGAAAGCCAACAAAGCTTCGATGGCACAATCATTAATTAAAAAGCTTGATAAGGTTGAGCGCATTGAAGTTGATCAAGATGATAACGCGGTAATGAATGTTCGTTTTGCTATTTCGAAAGAGCCAGGTAAAATTATTGTAGAAGCTGAAAATCTATCTAAGAGTTATGGCGAAAAAGAAGTGTTAAAGGGGGTTGATTTATTGATTGAGCGTAATAGTAGAATTGCCTTTGTCGGACAAAATGGGCAAGGAAAATCTACTTTAGCGAAAATGATGGTAGGGGAAATTCCGTTTGAAGGAAACCTAAAATTAGGACATAATGTTGAGATAGGATATTTTGCTCAGAACCAGTCTGAAGAATTGCCACCAGAGAAGACCGTATTGGAAATCATGGAAGATGCGGCTAACGATGCCAACCGAGTAAAAGTGAGAGATATGTTAGGAGCCTTCTTGTTTGGCGGAGAAGCGGTAGATAAAAAAGCAAAAGTACTATCAGGAGGGGAACGAAACCGCTTGGCATTGTGCAAGTTATTGCTATCACCGTTCAATGTGTTGATAATGGATGAGCCTACCAACCACTTAGACATAACTTCTAAAAATGTACTAAAAAGAGCCTTGCAAAATTTTGACGGAACCTTAATCGTAGTATCTCACGACCGTGATTTCTTACAAGGATTAACCACTACGGTTTACGGATTTAAAGACCAAGAAATAAAAGAATATTTAGGGGATATCGATTATTTCTTAGAGCAACACAAAATGGAAAGTTTACGTGATGCTGAAAAAAGAACCGTAGTAACTAAAGAAAAAGATACGTCTAAAAAAGTAGCCTATCAATTATCGAGAGAGCAAGAAAAAGAGCTGAAAAAGTTAAAAAACCGACTCAATAAAATAGAAAATAAAATAGCGGATTTAGAAGCTGAAATTGAAAAAATAGATTTAGAACTAGCTCAGAATTACGACGAAGTATCTTCACGACCTAACTTTTTTGAAAACTACAAAGCTAAAAAAGCGAAAGTAGATGAGTTAATGGAAGAGTGGGAGCAAGTAGAAGAACAGGTGTCTGGTTTTTAACAGTTCATATAACCGTCAGTTAACTGTTTAACTTATTTTTTTGATAGAGAAGAATCACTATTAGAAAAATTGAGTATTCTTGATCTTCTGAAATTGACGGTTAAGTATTGATATTTATGGTATCGATTCAGCAATACTTTTTATTAGGTTTAATGTTTCTTCCCGGTTTTAATTGGAGTGTTTGTACATTGTTTGATTTTTAATTTCAGAATACATTAGTTTTAATGAGGTCTATAAATTTTTTCTTCTAGTTCAAATCTAATTTTTGAATAATTTTCAGGTTTATCGGTTAGTCCTGAAAAGTGACTCTAATAGGTATAGGGAAAAAGATATTTTCATCAAGCGTTATAATATTTCCTTTATCTACAAATTGTTTTCCATCCCAAGAAAATTTAAAGAGCAAGTTACTGTTAACTGTCCAGTCTGCTGCTGTTACATCCAACCATTTTTTAATATATTCTCAGGTGTTGTCAAAATATTACAAACTGTTGTTAAAGATGTTTTTATTGTACGTGCTAATATATTTTGTTTTTATTATTCAAGGTTTGTTAGTTGTAATATTCTAAGAAATAAGTACTGTGTTTTGTTTTGTATAGCTTATACTGGTAACGGGTTTATGTATGAGTAGTATCGGGTTTAATAGAATTACTTTTCAGACTACATTATACCGTTTTTTATGAAAATAACGGTTTGATTGTTAATTCAAACCGTTACTACTTGTAAGAGTTATTGGAGGTGTTTTTTTACTTATTCACCTAGCTCATATACCTATCCAAAAAAGCAAGAATTTTTTCTGGATGTCTACCAAAATAATTGTAACCATCTTTAAATCGTAATGGAGTGTTTTCAATCCAATGAATTTCTTTTTCTTTACTACCAAGAAGGTCAAAAGTTTTTTGCCCATCCTCAGGATTTTTAGTCCAAGCGTCATCTTTAACTTGTATCATAAATACGGGCATTTTTACATTTGGCGCAGCTGTGTGTGGAGTCATTTCATCCATTAACCACCCACCCATTTTTAATAGTTCAAAATCAACTAAATCTAAATATTGACTTACACCTTGTAATTCAGAAAAAGCCTCATAAATAGCTCTCATAGATACAACCATTGGGCTTACCATACATTTTACATTTTTAAATAATTCAGGATAGCGACTAATCGCTTCGTATTGTGAGTTACCACCCATACATTGGCTGTAGAGAGCAACTTTCATTTTACTCAATCTAGGATGATTATCTACATATTGTTTTACTCCAGCACAATCTCTCCATTCTAATTGACCTATTCCGCTTACTCCATTGTTAGAAGAACCACTTCTTCCGTGATTTCTTATATCATATGCCAAAACATTATAACCAGCATCAGTTAAATGTTTCATTTGAATTACAAAATCAATTTCTACATTGTCATATCCACTAAAAGGTAGGCCAAAGTGCCCTTGAAACCCTGAACGACACATAGGTAATGCATGATTAAAGATTACTAGCTTGTCACTTTCTCCTCCTTTTGCTGGAATATACCAACCATCTAAAGGTACATTATCAATACCGTGAAGAAAAACATCTTTCCAATCAGCCATACCATAATCATCTGGTGTTTTATGAATAACACTTCTAAAGGGTTTACATACATTAGCTAACCCAAGCACTTTTTCATAGTCAGCTTCTGAAATTTCATTTAACTGCTTAACAGCGTTTTCCATTCTTTTTGTAGACATTCTTGATTTATGAGTTGAAGCTCTTTCACTTCCCGCAAGGTTTACTTGATTTTCCATTGTATTTAACTTTTAAATTAATAATACAACAAAATTATAGTGAGAAGTCTGTTTAGTACTAAAACAGATTACTTGAAGACTGAAACAAATTACTGATTGCGAAAAACAGTTGGAGTTACACCAACTTCTTTTTTAAAAAAACGGGTAAAATAAGTTGGATAATCGAAGCCTAAGCTATAAGCAATTTCACTTATTGAAAGTGATGATTGTTTTAATTTTGATTTAGCAATTTGTAAAACATATTGTTGAATATAGCTTTGAGCTGATTCTCCTGTGAAATGCTTAATTAAATCACCAAAATAATTTGAAGAGAGATTAGATTTTTTTGCAAAATAACCTACCGTTGGTAGTTTTTTGATTTCTGTGTTATCATTAAAAAAGTCATCTAAATTCTTGCGAAAATCTACTACGACTTTGTTGTAAAGTGAACTTCTGGTATCAAACTGACGTTTATAATATTTTTCAATATATGTTAAAATTAAATTAGCATACGACGTTACAATTTCTTTTGAAAACTGTTTCGAATTATATTCGGAGTAGGCTTTTTCGAATAAGTCTAATAAAATTGTTTTTTCTTCACCTTTTACAAATAGTGCCTCATGATTGTTATAATGCATAAAACTATATTGTTTTGCATACTTATCAAAAAAGGTTGAACTGATTAAGATGTTATAACCAGTCATAGGCTTTTCTAAATCCCACTCTATATTGTTGTTTGGAGCATCAAAATAAAGAAGAGATTCAGGATCGTCAAAGGCTGTTTGTCCATAATTGATGTTTTTATCAAAATCCAATTTTATGGCTAAAAGATAAAAGTCTATTTTTATTGGTTTTGACTTAAGAGGGATTTTACTTTTATCATCATATAAAATCATTAAAATATCTTCGTCTTTTGAGTTGCTTATATTTAGATATTTAGCAAAATCTGATATGTTATATTTTTGGTTCAATATTTTGTTTGTTCAATAGGGTTCTTCTCTGTTTTAGTAAAACACTAAATTTTATAGTTCTCTGTTAACTGGTAAATTAAGTAAGAAATTAAATAACACTTATCCTCTTTGTTAATTATTATAAAGGGAAGTTTTAGTAATTCTATTTCATTTAAATTTTTTAAGTTTAAATATAATAAATAAAAATGTTATTTCAGTTGTTTCCTTTTGTACTACTAGGGGTAAAAAATGTCAAAAAAGTGTAAAAGAAATGTCAACTATTGCTTAAAGCGATTGAAAAGTAGGATATTTGTAAACAGTATGAGTAAGAATTCTAATTTAATAACTAACAAAATAAGTGTCTCCTTATTTGTTGTAATAACACTGTTTACTTCGTGTACTGTTAACAAAAATTTTTCAGAACGTGTAAAAGTTTCACTTCGAAATGTAGGACACCAGTTATTGCTAAGCAATGAAGATACTACCTCATTAGTTTTACCTGTGCAACAGTTGAGTAAATCAACCTTTAAGCTAAGTTTTCAGAACAATTTGGAGATTGAACCAGGTGGTTTGGTAACTTTAGTGAATAGGAGTTTTAAAAAGTCAAGTTTTCCAACAAATTACATTTTAGAGGTTAAAAATTGTGATGATGAGGAAGTAGTGTATAGCTACGAAATGCAAAAAAAAGAAGAAAAAGCAATCATCCCTTGCAAAGGAAGAACGTTGCCTACTAACTGTTATTTTATAGAAGTTCAATTTCTTAAAACAAGCACGTCAAATAATAATCAGTTTATTTTTTATGGATTACTGTTTTTAATAATTGTACTTGTAGGTGTTGTATATCAAAAAAAGAGGAAAAATAAAACAGCGACAACTAATAACCTAACGAATGTAGTAAGTTTAGGGATTTTTGAGTTTTACCCAGAGCAACACAAGTTAGTAAAACAAGCTGTAGAAATCAGTTTATCTAAAAAAGAATGCGAGTTGTTAGAAATTTTTATCAGCAGACCTAACGAGATTATAAAACGAGAAGAATTAACCAAAAGAGTTTGGGAAGATAACGGAGTGGTTGTTGGAAGAAGCTTAGATACCTATATCTCTAAACTTCGTAAAAAGTTACAAGACGATACTTCTATAAAAATAACTAATATTCACGGAGTAGGGTATAAGCTAGAAATAGATTAAAGACTTATTTTTGCGTTGATAATTTTTTAAAAATGCTGTTTCAACTAGAAATTCCTATTCCTGAGAATCAACAAATTGATTTGCCTATTTTAAAAACAAAAAGAATTGAGCTTTTTGTAAAAAGGGAAGACACCATCCATCCATTTGTTTCAGGGAATAAGTTCAGAAAACTGAAATACAATATTGAAGAAGCAAAACGACAGGGGAAAGAAACCTTGCTGACTTTTGGAGGCGCTTTTTCAAATCATATTGCAGCTACTGCTGCTGCAGGGAAAATAGCGGGATTTAAAACTATTGGAGTTATCAGAGGTGATGAACTGGGAAAAGATGTAGCAAAGACGCTTTCCAAAAATGAAACTTTGAGAAATGCATCTGAGAATGGTATGCAGTTTAAGTTTATTACAAGAGAAAGCTACCGAAACAAAACTTCTGAAGAATTCATCAATCAGTTAAAAAAAGAGTTTGGTGATTTTTATCTAGTTCCAGAAGGAGGAACGAATGCATTAGCGGTAAAAGGTTGTGAAGAGATTTTAACAAATGAAGATGAAAAATTCGATTATATTTGTTGTGCAGTAGGTACTGGAGGAACCATTTCTGGATTGATAAATACCGCAAAAAAACATCAAAAAGTAATTGGGTTTCCTGTGTTAAAAGGCGATTTTTTAGTAAATGAAATCAAACCTTTTATAAATCAAAATGAGCATTGGAGTATACAAAATGAGTATCATTTTGGAGGCTACGGAAAATATAATGAGGAGCTAATCCGTTTTATAAATAAATTTAATGAACAAACAAGTATTTTGCTAGATCCTATTTACACAGGAAAAATGTTGTTTGGAATTTTGGATTTAGTAGCAAAAGGTACATTTCCTATAAGTAGTAAATTATTAGCAATACATACAGGGGGGGTACAAGGTATTGCAGGAGTAAATCAGAAATTAAAAAATAAAAAACAAGAGTTAATAAAGGTTTAATGAGAATAAAGGTAGTTTTTTTAGCAGTATGTGCTGTAATATTGACAAGTTGTGGATCAGGTAAAAATGTAGTAAAAAATACACCGAATGAGGTGGTTTTAGAGCCCAGAGAAGAAAAAGTGCCTGAGTTACCTCAGTTAGAACAAATACAGAAACCATTAAAAACTACAACGAATCATACCGAGGCATATATTCAAAAGTTTGCTCCAATTGCAGTTAAGAAAATGCACGAACACGGTATACCAGCTAGTATAACTTTGGCGCAAGGAGTGTTAGAATCAGGTAGTGGAAGAAGTCCATTAGCCCTTAGATCTAATAATCATTTCGGAATTAAATGCCATAGAGGTTGGCAAGGACATAGTGTAACTCATGATGATGATGAAAAAGGAGAGTGTTTTAGAAAATACAAATATCCGGAAACTTCGTATGAAGACCACTCGCAGTTTTTATTAACCCGTAAACGATATGCAAGCCTGTTTAGATTAAGACATACAGACTATAAAGGTTGGGCCTATGGATTAAAAAGAGCAGGATATGCAACGGACAAAAAATATCCTCAAAAATTAATTTCTATTATAAGAAAGTATAATCTAGATAAATACGATAGAGTAAGACGAGACGGTTCTCTAGCAGCGAAAACACCAACTTATAAAACAAGTTCTCATAAAGTTCAAAAAGGCGATACGTTGTATTCTATATCGAGACGATACAATATTTCGGTACAACGATTAAAAGAAGTAAATGGACTAAGTGATAATAACATTAGTATTGGTCAAGATTTGCTAGTAAAATAAACGAAATGTCATTTCGAACTGTAGCGTAACGAAAGTGAGAAATTTGAAGGGCTTTGATGCTATTTATTAAAAATATTTGCTGTTTCTTTGAAGGAGATTCCTCTCGTTGGTCGGAATGATGATATAAAAAAAGCGGAGTTTTACTCCGCTTCAACTAACCAAACCCCAATCAAAACTACCAAGAGTAATTTTTCTTTTTTGCTTGTTTTTTGATGGCTTTAATCATAACACTTTCTAACTCATTTTTTTTAGAACTTTCCTGTTGTTTTTTAGCTACATAAGCCTTTCTTTTTTTATTTAACTCTTGAATTTTTTGCTGAATTTCAGCACGTTCTTTACGTTTCTTTTCAACATACACTTTAATTTCTTTGGTAGATTTGTTTTGTAACTGTTTAGGAAGTTGTTTCTTTTTTAATGCGCTGTAATCAATTTCTTTTTCTTCTGAAGCATCCACCAAATCCCATTCAGCATTTTTATATAGTTTAGAACTTTTAGTTACGGCACGTTTTACTACTACAGCTTCATCTAAACTTTCAGCATTCATATCTTGTTTTGCTTGGTTACTGTATTTAGAATATCCGTAAGAACCATAGTGAATGTAAGTGTCATTTAAACGCTTGTTTAAAATAATAATATCGTTATCATAAGGTGTTACAATATGTACAATGTGTTTGTTTTGATTAATAGTCATATAATCACCACCTCCGTAAATAGCTCCATCTTGCCATCTTCCAGTAATCCCTTGGTTATAATCACCACAAAAAATAGTATTTATAGTAATATCTTTTTCTTTGGCATTGGTAATAGCATCTTTATAATTAATTTTTCCTTGTGTAAAAGGTTCGTTTCCCGCAATAAAAATCATTTTTAAATCACGTTTATTAGCTCCCCAATCTAATTCGTTTAAAGAAGTTTGTATTACTTGCCCGCAATATTCACTTCCACCATTAGTATTTAAAGAAAAAAGATGTTCAGAAATTTCATCTAAATCGCTAGTAAATTGTAAAACTTGTCGGATATACCCCTCTTTAGAAGATAAGTTAGAGTTTCCGTATTCGTACAAAGCAATTTCTAAGTTAGGAGTAATACCGCTGCATTTAGCAAACGATAATTCATTTACAATCTCCCATAATTGTGCTTTTGCCTGATTGATAAGTCCGTCCATACTATTACTTGTATCCAGTAATAAAGCAACTTTTACAGTTTGCTTTTTAGCTTTTTTTGCAGGTTGATTTTCATTGGCAAACGTAGTTGTCGTTAGTAGTACTAAGCAAAAGAAAAATACTTTTAATGTGTGCGTTTTCATGATTTTTGTTTTTAGTTATTAATTGGGTAAAAGTTTGATTGGTGTTAATTTCTACTCAAAACTACTTCCAACTTTCTTCTTAAAAAATCGAAAATGAGTGAACGGGTTATTTCATTTAGGAAAAAGGTTAACTAAATGAGTAAGCTCCATTTTTTGACTACTTTTTATAATGTTCTGGTGTGATAGTCGTTTTTTTGTGTGGTTTTTAGTAAGTATGTTTACAGAAATAAAAGTTAATAAGTATGAAAAAAGAAACGATTTTGGGATTCCTTTTTTTGGGGGTCTTACTTGTTAGTTGTAAGCAGAATGCTAAAAATGAAATTAAAGAAGTAACCGTTTTAGATAAAAACAGAAAAGAGATTAAAATTGATACAACTCTAATAAGAGTGGCCGATTTACCATTTCATATTGATAGCACATTGTATCTTATTCATCCAATAGGATATGTAAAAAGTAATATGGATAAAAGTTATTTCTTAAAGTCTTCAAGTAGTGAAGGAGTTTATCATTTGACTAATTCCTATGAAAATCAGCTTAATGGAATGATGACAAATCTAAAGTTTCAAAAAATAGGTTCAGATGTATTAACCTCTTTAACTAGAGAGAATATTAAAATTTCTTCTGTAGAGTTTTTAAGAACTATTTTTGATAAAACAAAACAGCAAATTCTTTTATATAAAGTTATTGATGCTGATACAAATGATGATAAGAAGTTAGGTTTAGAGGATGATACTAGTTTGTATATTAGTAAAATTAATGGTTCTGGATTTAAGAAGATCTCACGACCAAATCAAAAGCTGTTAAACACACAGTTAGTAGAGGTAAATAATAGGTTGTATTTTAAAACACTACATAATGTAAAGTCAGAAAAAAATGAAGAGAAAATACACTATTTTTATATTGATTTGACAGATGAAAGATTTAAAGCCATTGAATATTATCCTGTAAATGATTAAAAAAATATACATATTATTTCTTTTTCTGTCTTTGGGAGTCTTCTCTCAAGTAGATAAAGAATTGCCGAAAGAATTTTCAGTAAAAGTTCAAGTGGTGAGTAGAGAAACGCGCCAGCCTATTAAAGATGCAATAGTAGAAGTAAACGGACGAACTTTTCAGTTTTCTGAAATAACAGGAAATTATACTGTAAAAGCTACAGCAGGAAGCCAATTAGAAGTGTCGCACCCTAATTTTAATCGTGTTTTTTATACGATTAAAGATGATGAAGATATAAAGGTGGAAGTAGAAGGCTTTACAGCTAAAAGAAAATCAAAACGAAGTTCTTATAGTGCAAGAAAACAAACAAGCTTATATTTACAATATTTAGATTCTGTTCAGTTTTATAAAAAGAAAGATATTGATAAAAGCTTGTCTTTTGTTGAAAAGACTTTGTTAACGAATCCAAGTAAAAGTCAAAGAGCTAATGTATTCAAAGAATTAGCAGATGTATACCTTTATTGGAAGCAATACGATTTGGCAATAGAGAATTATCAAATTTCTTTGCAAGAAGTAAATTCACCTAGGGTTCGTTTGAAACTGGCAAAAGCAGCGTTTTTATCAGAAGATTATAACAAAAGTGAACAAAATTTTTTACAAAGCTTACAAAGCGGAGTGCTTAATAATTATTTGCGTTTAACTGCTTATCAAGGATTGGGAGATGTACACTTAGCACAGCAGAATTACAATCAAGCAAAGTCCAATTACGAAAAAGCACTAGAAATTGCGAAAAAGAATTTAATTACTCCAAAAATAACAGATCTAAACTCTAAGTTAGCAGAAGTTTTTGCGGCAGAAGGAAACACTCAAAAAGCAGATGGTTATTTTAAAAACTCGTTAAAATTAGCATCCGAAGAAAACAAAAAACGATCGTTAAAAGAGCAACAAAAAGTGGCTGATTTTTATAATAGATCTCAACGATATGATGAAGAAATTCAGTTGCGAAAAGAAAGTTTAAAAGAAGCAGATGACATAGTTATAGAAGCGGAAAATAACGAATCTTTGGTCGATTCAATTACCTCGCAAAAGATTAACTATAAAATAGGGAGTGCATACTTACAAAAATCTGAATATGAAGAAGCAATTCCATATTTGAAAAAAAGTATTGAGGATGCTGATAAAAATAAGGATTTAATTATAGGAAAAGATGCTACTCGTAGGCTTTCTGAAGCATATGAAAAGGTAGGTAATTATATAGAAGCGCTTGAAGCTTATCAAAGCTATGTACAATTAGTAGATACTTTATATTCACGAAAAGAACAAGAAATCCAACAAGTAAAACGTTTTAGTAAACGTATTTTAGATAATCAAAATAGAATAGTAAGTCTAGAGAAGGATAAAAAATTAGCTGACAGTAAAATTAATTTAGCCTATAAAGATCAGCAATTAGTAGCGGAAAGTAACAGGCGTCAAAAATGGATTATTTATTCATTAATCGGGAGTTTTTTATTAATGATTTTGTTAGTGTATTTTATGTTTAGAACGAATAAACAACAAAAGTTAGCGAATAATTTACTGGCATTGAAGTCGATGCGTTCACAAATGAATCCGCACTTTATTTTTAATGCACTGAACTCTGTGAATAGCTTTATCGCAGTAAATGATGAGCGAAGCGCTAATCGATATCTGTCAGAATTTTCAGCATTGATGCGTTCGGTGTTAGAAAATTCAGATGAAGATTTTATCTCATTAACGAAAGAAATAGAGTTATTAGAATTGTATGTAAGGTTAGAGCACAACCGGTTTAAAGACAAGTTCGATTATAACATTCATATTGAAGAAAGTATACCGCTAGAACAATACTCAATTCCACCAATGTTATTGCAACCGTATATAGAAAATGCCATTTGGCATGGGCTTCGATACAAAAAAGAAAAAGGAAAACTTCAAATTTCAATGCTTCCCAAAAACAATGATTCTATTACTATTTTAATTAAAGATGATGGGATTGGTAGAGAGAAGTCAATAGAAATGAAGACGAAGAACCAACTCAAACAGAAATCAAAAGGAATGAGTACCATTAAAAATAGAATTGCTATTTTAAATGATATGTATCAAGATAAAATATCAGTGGTGGTTTCAGATGCTTTTGAAGACGGAAGCGGAACTAAGGTTGAATTGACACTAAAAAAAGACGAAAAGTAGCGATGAACATAAAAGCAATTATAGTTGAAGATGAGCAAATAAGTAGAGATATACTACGAAATTATGTAGCTAAATATTGTCCCAATGTTGAGTTGTTAGGGGAAGCAAGTAATATTGAAGAAGCGCAAAAACTAATTGAAAAATACGAATTAGATTTGGTGTTCTTAGATGTAGAAATGCCTTTTGGAAATGCTTTTGATTTGTTAGAAAAAGTAACACACCAAACTTTTGAAACGGTTTTTGTAACTGCTTATGATCATTACGCTATTGAGGCGTTAAACAATCAGGCAACTTATTATTTGTTAAAGCCAATTTCAATAGACGAATTGATTAAAGCAGTAGGCATTGTAACTGAAATAAAAGAGAGAGAAAATGAGTTAGAAGCAGCTGTGTTAACTCCAAAAATAACACATCAAGTAAATGGTAAAATTACGATTCCTCAACAAGATGGATTTGAAGTAGTTGCGGTGAATGAAATTTTGTTTTGTAAAGCAGATGATAATTATACCGAAATCTATTTTGAGAATTCTAAAAAATTAGTCAGTAAAACACTAAAATATTTTGAAAAAGCTTTAAAAGATAGTTCTTTTGTTAGAGTACACAAATCGTTTTTAGTCAATGTTAATGAAATAACAAAGTATAAAAAAGGAAAAGGAGGAAGTGTTGTGCTGTCAAACGGAAAAGAAATTATGGTCTCAGCATCTAAAAAAGCAAATTTATTATCATATTTTAAATAAAATTATGCCAATTATAAAAGCAGTAAGAGGGAAACAGCCTCAAATTCCAAAGGATTGTTACATTGCTGAAAATGCAACTATTGTAGGAGATGTAGTAATGGGAAAAGAATGTAGTATATGGTTCAATGCAGTTATTCGAGGAGATGTACATTATATAAAAATGGGCAACAAAGTAAATGTGCAAGATGGCGCAGTTATACATGCAACGTATCAACAATCGCCAACTACTATAGGAAATAATGTATCGATAGGTCATAATGCGTTAGTGCATGGATGTACTATTCACGATAATGTATTGATAGGTATGGGAAGTATTATTATGGATGATTGTATAGTAGAGTCAAATTCTATAATAGCAGCAGGAGCAGTTGTAACTAAAAATACGCATATTGAAAGCGGAAGTATTTATGCAGGAGTACCTGCAAAAAAAGTAAAAGATATTTCTAAAGAACTTATTTCAGGAGAAATTGACAGGATTGCCAATAATTATGTAAAATACTCAAGCTGGTTTAAAGAGTAATTGAATAGTAAAAAGCCCGGTTCTGTTTCCAAAACCGAGCTTTTTTCAATCAAAAACTAATCTACTAATAAGTTAAATTTATTTTTCTTCCTGATGTGTTTTTGTAGGCTTACCTTTTTTTGATTTTTTGTGAGCTGCTTTCTTTTTATGCCTTTTCATTTTTCTTGCAGTCATTTTTTCATAACGCTCATATTGCTGTTCATTCAAAATGCGCTTCATTTCAGATTTGTATGCAATTTGTTTATCAAGCATTTTAGTTTTCATTGCATAACGTTCGTCTGCTGTAGCTTTTTTACCGCTTTCTTTCATTGCTTTTTTCTTAGCCCACATATTCTGTCTCTCAGCAACCTGTTTAGCTATTAAAGGAGTAATTTGTTTTTGTTGAGCCTCAGTTAAATCGAGTTGTAAGGTCATTTTTTTTATCGCTAGTTCCGTTTTTTGTGCTACGGTTAATTTTTCATGCTCAGCTTTATTTCTTTTTTGTGCTTGAGTGGTAGCAGTAAAACCAACTGCTAAAATCAAGAGTGTTAGTAATTTCTTCATGTTATTAAATTTTAAGGTTTTAATTATTTTACATCTCTAAGACCACAGGAGCTTAAAAAAGTTTAAATTTGAAAGCATTTTTTAACATTTTTTTAATTTTTTATGAAGTCTATTTTTAGAATTGCATTAAGGTTTTTATTATTAGTTGTTGGGGGATTTGCGGTATTTTTTTTCTGGGCATCGTCTCCAACAATGAATGAAGCAGAATACGCAAAAATCATTACGCACAACTACACAAGTACAGTAGATAATGATTCCATATATAGTATTGTAACATACAATATTGGATATTTGAGCGGGATGACAAATAATCGAGCAATAGCTAAACCTAAAGAACTATTTGAATCAAACTTAAAAAAAGTGCTTACAGAGGTTAAAAAAGTGAATCCAGACATAATAGCGCTTCAAGAAGTTGATTATAATGCGGCGAGATCATATGAGGTGAACCAAGAAGAAAAATTAGCAGAATTAGGTTACAATTATGTGGCTAGAGGTGTAAATTGGGATGAGCATTACGTGCCTTTTCCATATTGGCCACCAAGCATGCATTTTGGTAAAATAGTTTCAGGGCAATCAATTTTAAGTAAGTACGAGCTAAAAGATTATGAACGTATAGTTTTAGAGCGAGTAGCGGATAATCCTTTTTATAGAGATGCGTTGTATTTAGACAGACTGGTACAAGTGGTAAAAATTATGATAGAAGGAAAAGAGGTAGTAGTAATAAATTTGCATTTAGAAGCATTTGATAAAACAACCAGAGCAAGGCAGTTTGAGTACGTATTGAATCTTTTTAACAAGTATAGAAAGACATCTGCTACAATTTTATTAGGAGATTTTAATTCAAAAGCAAGAGATAGTGAAGCTGTTATTCAAAAAATGTTTGCAATGGATGGAGTAGGCAATGCTGCTTTCTTAAGTGAAAATCCTGAAAATACATTTGACACAAAAAAACCAGTAGAGCGTATTGATTATATTTTTTATACTGAAGATTTTATAGAATATGTAGGGGGTGCTGTGTTAAAAGAGTTCGGGAAAGCATCAGACCATTTGCCTGTTGAAATGAAATTTAAGTTAAAAAAAGCATTAAGATAGTTTATTAATTACTTATTCTTTATATTTGGATTAAATGTGATAAATAAATTCTAAATTTATTTGTTACTTAATAAATGAAAAAAATAATTTTAAAATTCAATGAATTATGAAAAATCTTAAAAGTATGAAAAAAGAATTGTTATCTAAAATTGATAACATGAGTGTTCTTACTGTGGAAGAGAAAAAAAGTATAATGGGAGGACAGTATTCTTCAGAAGAAGAATGTAAAAAGGAATGTGGACATTGGCATACAGGGCACGGGGGACCAACTGGTACAGGTACTTGTCATGAGGATTCTCCAGGTGTTTGGGATTGTTATGATAGTTAAAAAAATAAAAAATAGTTATAAAGAGGGTTTTTAAAACCCTCTTTTTTGTATAATGAAATATTAAATGAATACAAAAAGTAATATTTTAAAGTTGCTTGAGGAGCTAACTAGTTTGACCTTCAATAAAGAAGTTAAACTAAATTCTATAATCATTGTTGGAAGTAATTATGATTGTTGTAAAAAAGAAAATTTAGATAGTCTAGAGTCAGATATCGATGTTATAATCTTAACGGACTCCGAAAATTTTTCTATCAATCAAGAGTATAATAACGTAAACTTTGATGTGTCCTTTCTGAACCAAAATGATGTTATAAGTTTGGTATTGGGAGCAGTGAACGGATCTTCTTTTTATGGAAAGGTTTTTTCTTCTATAAGTCAATATAAAATCATAAAAGATACTAATAATGTTGGTTTTACATTCATAAGTGTAGTCAAGAATCTTTATGAATTGTTTACAAATTCTTGTTTGCCAAACTATAAGGTTTCTGATGTTTTATTACATAATATTTTGGTAAATGAGAGAGATTTGAAAAAAAGAAATAAAGAAGAGTCTTTTTTTGCTTTACATAGGCTTTCGGAACATCTTTTTAATTATATATCTTACTTAGTTTATCCTTTTCAGACTAGCGGTTCATATAGAGGTAAAGTTATCGGGAAGTATTTAGAGGGGTTTCATAACAGTAATTCTAAAGAGAAAGTTTTAGATAAAGCATTGATAGAGTCAAATATTTCAATGTTTTGTCCTGTTTTAAAATCGAATTTTAGATGTGTTTTTTATGATGAGAAAATTAAGGAAGCGATTTCTAACAATAAAATAAATACTTATTATTTTGGTTGTAATGAACTTGTTTTAGAAAAAATAGTCATTTTCTTATTAGAAAAAGATATTCTAGATAATAACTTAAAGCTAGAAAAAATGGTTGATATTATTCCTTTCTTATCTAAAAAAGAAATAGAGGTGTATACTAAAGTTGTAGTTTTTTTATCTAAGAAGTACTTTAATTCTTCAATAAAAGAAAGAATTGAAATATTACTTTCAATATTTAATGATTTTGTAAAAATTAAATTAGACAAGGTAATTGTAGAGTCGCTTAAGAGTGTGCTTATCCTTAAAAGTATAGAAGAATTAACAAAAGAAGGTTATAAAATAAGCATCTTGGGTTTTCATGACTGGTTATTTGATCTGAAATTAGCTCTTTTACCAAATAAGAAAAGTATTCCAGAAGAGTTATGTTTTCAGAAGATCATAAAAATGATTTTAGAGAGTAAAACAATAAAGGAGAGAGAAATAAAAACAAGTTATATTTTTTTTGGAGTAATGAAATCGTTAAGAGTTAATGTTGGAGATTTAAATTTTAACTAAAAAACCCGAACAAATTTGTTCGGGTTTTTATCGTGGTGCCTCCAGGAATCGAACCAGGGACACAAGGATTTTCAGTCCTTTGCTCTACCAACTGAGCTAAGGCACCAGTCATAGCTTAAAAAGTAACATCTTTAAAATAAAACTCGTAACAAGCGCTACGAGTTTTATTGTGGTGCCTCCAGGAATCGAACCAGGGACACAAGGATTTTCAGTCCTTTGCTCTACCAACTGAGCTAAGGCACCAGTTGCTACTTTCGTTAAGCGGATGCAAATATACAATCGTTTTTTAATTATACAAAGTAAAAACTTTAAAAAAATGTGACGTAAATTTACACGTTCTAAAAAAAGAAATATGTACCTAATTATAGACGTAGGCAATACAAGAGTTAAAGTCGCTGTTTTTGAAATAGATACTGTTAAAGAAGTCGTTGTTTTTGAAAAAGAAAATATAATTTCTGCGCTAAAAAAAATAATTTCAAGTTTTCCAATTTCGAAGAGTATTGTGTCATCTGTAGCCAATTTTTCAGAGAAAGAGATGCAAGAAATGGAAAAACTCTTACATCCCTTTTTTTTAGATTCAAATACAAAGGTTCCATTTAAAAACTTATACAAGACCCCAAAAACATTAGGAGTCGATAGAATCGCTTTAGCGTCGGCAGCAATAAAAAAATACCCCAACCGAAATGTACTGGTATTAGATGCTGGTACTTGTATAACCTATGACTTTATTAATGAAAAAGGGGAGTATTTAGGAGGAGCAATTTCACCAGGGATTGCTATGAGGTATAAGGCATTACATACTTTTACCTCTAAATTACCGTTACTAGAAGCTAATGAAGTAGAAAATTTTATTGGTGTAGATACTCAAAGTTCAATGCATTCTGGAGTAATCAATGGAATTTGTAATGAAATAGACGGAATTATAGCACAATATCAAAAAAAATATCCAGATTTAACAGTAGTTTTAACAGGTGGAGATACATATTTTTTGTCAAAACAATTAAAAAGTGTCATATTTGCCCATCCAAATTTTGTTTTGGAGGGGTTACATACTATTTTGATACACAATTTAGCGAATGATTAAGAGATTTATATTAGGAGTTTTTGTACTAACTACGTCAGCAATATTAGCACAAAGAAATAGTGCTTCACCGTATTCTTATTTTGGAATAGGTGAAAATTTTGAGGCAGTAACAGTAGAACAAGCTTCTATGGGAGGTATTGGTGTTGCAATGAAAGATTATCACCACCTAAATTTTACAAACCCAGCGTCAAATGCTGACTTAAGAGCGGCAACTTATGCTTTAGGAGGTAGTTTAACCTTTTTAACAATAAAAGAACAAGACGCTTCTCAAACAGCAAACTCAACAAGTTTAAGGTATATTTCATTAGGTTTTCCAATAGGAAAAAAAGCCGGGTTATCTCTAGGGTTACAACCATTCTCTTCTGTAGGGTATTCTTTATTAGATGGAGAAAATACTGATGATATTACTTTGTTCACAGGAGAAGGAGGAGCTAATAAAATCTACGCAAGCTTTGGTATGTATGTATACAAAGGATTGTCGGTAGGTGCAGAAGCGGGCTTTATTTTTGGAAATGTTGACAACAGTATTTTAAATAAAAGATCGGATGTAACGTTGGCAACTAAACACGAAGAATCATTCAATGTTAGAGGCGGACAGTTTAAATTAGGTTTACAGTATAAAACCGAGCTGAAAAATAAATTACAACTATCTACTGGTGCCTCATTTACGATGTCTACCGATTTGTCTGCTAAAGGGTCTGAAAAAATGTACTCATTATCGTTTAATGGCTCTGGACAAGAGGTTCCAAGAGATGAGTTATTTAACAGAACACTTGATGGAAACATAAATGTACCTTTAAAAAGTACTTATGGTTTTGGTTTAGGAAAAGAAAATAAATGGTATGTAGAAGTGAATCAAGAATTCCAAAGTGCACTTGGAAGTAACAGTGTTTTTATAGCTGATGGTTCATCACATAAGTATGATGATTCAAGTAAGTTTGCCATAGGAGGGTATTATATTCCTAAAATTAATTCTATTTCAAGTTATTGGGATAGAGTAACCTACAGAGCAGGATTGCGTTTTGAAGATACTGGATTGTTAGTAAAGACAACGGATAATTTTACTGCAATAAAAGACTTTGGCATAAATGTTGGATTAGGATTGCCATTACCGAGACAATTATCAAACGTAAATGTAGGATTTGAGTACGGACAACGAGGAACGACTAACAATAACTTAATAAAAGAAAACTATTTTAACCTAAGATTAAGTTTATCTTTGAACAGTATTAACTGGTTCGAAAAAAGACGAATAGATTAACAAAAACTGAGAACGATGAAAAAAATTACGTATTTACTAACAGGATTATTTTTGTTTGTAGCCGTAAATGGAGCGAAAGCGCAAGCAAGCCAAGAGTGTCATATCAAGTATAATCTTTTTAAAGGAGATGCTACTACGAAGAAATATGCTCAAGCAAAACCTAATTTAGAATATTTATTAGATAACTGTGCTACATTATCTATTAACATTTATAAGTATGGAGCTAAAGTTGCTGAAAGCTTAAAAGATCCGGTTTTAGCTAAGAAAGTATATGAAACGAGATTAGCTAACTTTCCAGACAATGGTACAGCTAAAGCGCATAGTGATTATGCAGAGTTTTTAATAGACAATAAATTAGCATCAGATGCAGAGGTTTTTGAAATCTTAAAGAAGTCTTACAATATTTCTCCTAAGGATATGGGGGTTAAAAATATCTTTAGATATTTCCAAATGATTGCTGATAAATACCAAGATGCCAATCCTCAAAAAGTATTTGATACATACGATGATGTAATGGAGTCTGTAGGTGAAAAATTAGAAGATTACAGCAAGAAAATAGCACAATTACAAGAAAAAGATTCTGTAGGAACGATTACTTCTAGAGAAAAGAGCCTTTTAAGAGCATACACAATCAACTCTTCTTCATTAGGTCAAGTAGAGGGTGGTTTAGACGCTAAAATTTCTAAGATAGCAACTTGTGAAAGATTAATACCGATTTACTCTAGAGATTTCGAAGAAAACAAAACAAACGGAGTTTGGTTAAAAAGAGCGGTATCAAGAATGTATAATAAAGAGTGTCAAACAGATCCTTTGTTTGAGAAATTAGCAAATGAGTACGCTAAAGTAACACAATCAGCTGATGCTTATAACTTCTTAGCAGGGGTTTTAGCTAAGAATGGAGACAACAGCGGAGCTGCTGAAATGAGAAAAAAAGCATTCGATTTAGAAACGGATCCATTTAAAAAGGCGAAATATAAGTTAAGAGAAGCTCAAAGTGCAGGAGGAAGTAGAGCAAGAGCTTTGGCTTATGAAGCTTTAAAGTATAACCCTAATATGGGGAAAGCTTACTTATTCATTGCAAGTTTATACCAAAGAAGTGCAAACTCTTGTGGTAGCGATGAGTTTGAAAAAAGAATGGTATATGTAGCAGCCTTAAACAAAGCTTTAAAAGCGAATAAAGTAGACCCAGGTTGTGGAGCAGGAAGATATATTTCTAGTTATAAAAAGAATGTACCATCTAAAAAGTTAATTTTCCAAAAAGGAATGTCTTCAGGAGCAAGTTATAGAGTAGGGTGTTGGATTGGAGAAACTGTTCGTGTACCTTAATAGAAGTTAATGCTTAAAAGAGCAAAACATATATACAATAGCATTGCTACCATTTGTTTGGTGGCAATGTTTTTTTCTTGTACCAATTCAAAGAAAGAGGTGCGAGATTTTTTGGCAGATAAAAATTTACCAGTAGGTTCGGCAGTAAATATTTATCATGTTCATAAAGATTCTGGAAGAATAAGTTCAAAAACAAAAGCCCCTGTTTTTTATGACTATTCAAACAGAAAAGATCACCCATATAGTGAGTTTCCTAAAGGAATCGAAATTGTAACTATTGATAAAAACGGAATAGACTCTACCACAATCTCAGGTAATTATGCACTAACTTATAATAAGACAAAAATATCTGAAATTAGAGGAAATGTGGTGATTACGAATCATACCAATCAAACAATATTAGAAACCAATCAGTTGTTTTGGGATCAAAATGAACATTATTTTTTTACTGAGGATGGTTTCCGATTTTCAACTCCTGAATCAGAAATCAATGGCTTTGGATTCGAATCGAGTGAAGACTTGTCTAAATGGATAGCTAAAGATATTACAGGAGATATAGAAACCACACAAAAAGATATATAATGAACGCACTTTGGAAATATTTACAATACGGATACTTGATTATAGGAGTAATCTTTTTTGTTGAGGGAATCTTGAAATGGAATTCCGATAGACAAGAAGCATTTATTATGTTTGGATTTGCTATCTTTATCATATTAATTTTCTTCTTCAAACGACACTTTAGAAGAAAAGTAGAAAAAAGAAACAAAGAACGTTAATGCAACCCGAACTCTTAATTATTCTTACTTCTATTTTATTTTCAGCCTTTTTCTCTGGGATGGAAATAGCCTTTATTTCGGCAAATAAACTTCATATAGAGCTTGAGAAAAAAGGGGAAGGAATACTTTCTAAAATACTAACTAGATTAACAGAGAAATCTTCTAAGTTTATTACCACTATGCTTGTAGGTAATAATGTGGCTTTAGTAGTTTATAGTTACTTTATGGGAGAGTTGTTAATGAACTGGTTTCAATCTTTTATACCATCAGATTATACGGTTGTAAACTATGTGTTATCAGATGTAAGTTTATTAACGCAAACACTTATTTCGACAGTAATTATTCTGGTAACAGCAGAGTTTTTACCCAAAGCTATCTTTAGAATTTATGCAAACGAAATGTTAAAGTTCTTTGCAATACCTGCTTATATTTTTTACGTTATTTTTTATGGGGTTACATGGGTAATTACTAAAATTTCAGATTTTTTCCTACAGGTATTTTTCAGTACAAAAGAAGATGAAATTCAAACCGAATTTAGTAAAGAAGAATTAGGAAATTATATTTTAGAACAATTAGATGCAGGAAATGATGAAGAAGAAGTTGATTCTGAAATTCAAATATTTCAAAATGCATTAGAGTTTCACAAGGTAAAATCTCGTGAAATTATGGTACCTAGAACAGAAATTGTTGCGGTTGATTTACACGAAACGGTAAGCAACCTCAAAAAGATGTTCATCACAACAGGATTGTCAAAAATCTTGGTTTATAAAAATTCATTGGATGATATTTTAGGCTATGTAAATGCCTTTGAGCTTTTTAAAAAACCACGAACTATTAAGGCAATTTTATTACCTGTAGAGTTTGTGCCTGAATCTATGATTATCAATGATGTGCTTAATAATTTAATTAAAAAACGAAAGAGCATAGCAGTTGTTGTTGATGAATATGGAGGAACTTCAGGGATTATTACAGTTGAAGATATTGTAGAAGAATTGTTCGGAGAAATAGAAGATGAACACGATACGCAGCTACTACTAGAAGAACGAATTAGTGAGTACGAGTTTAATTTCTCAGCGCGTTTAGAGGTAGATTATTTAAATGAAGAATACGGTTTAGGAATCCCCAAAGAAGAGGCTTATGAAACCATAGGAGGCTTTATTTTAAACCACACTGAAACAATACCACTACAAGATGAGGTATTAGATATCGAAAACTTCCAAATTAAAATCTTAAAAGTAAGCGCCACTAAGATTGATGAAATTTATTTTAAAGTAATTGGTAAAGAAGATTAAGTTTCCCTCTTTTGCTTAGAACTCCCTCAAAAACAGCGTAAAAAAACATTGCATTATTTAATGTGAAATTGTATTTTCGCACACTGTTAATAAAATAAATGACGTATGGCAATTTTATCGAAAATTAGAGAACGTTCAATGTTCTTAATTCTTGTAATTGGTTTAGCACTTTTTGCTTTTGTATTAGACCCTTCTACAATATCAGACTTTTTCAGCGCAAGTAAAGTAAACGAAATAGGTGAAGTTAATGGCGAAGCCATTTCTCGTCAAGAGTTTGCTGAAGCGCTAGAAGCTTACAAAGCACAAACAGGAAATAACATGTCTGAGATGCAAGCTGCAAAAGCAGTATGGAATAATTTAATCCGTCAAAAAATATATAAAAAGCAATTAGAAGAAGCTGGAATTACTGTTGGAGATGCAGATATCTTAAACGCTTTATATGAAACTCCAGTAATTCAAAACGATGCTAGATTCCAAACTTCAGGAATTTTCGATAAAAACAAGTTAAAAGAGCATTTGGCTACCATTAAGGAAGAAAAAGGGCAAGAGTGGGGTGCTTGGCAAAACTATATGGCTTCTATAAAAAGCAATATCGAAAAAACAACATACGATAACTTAGTAGCCGCAGGTTTGGGAGCTTCTTTAAAAGAGGGAGAATCTAAATACTTAACTGAAAACACAAAAGTATCTGGGAAGTATGTATATGTACCTTATACAACAATTGCAGATAGCTTAGTAACGTTAAAGAAAAGCGACGTTCAAAATTACATTAACCAACATCAAGATGCTTTTCAGGTTGAAGCTTCAAGAGATATTAACTTTGTAAAGTTTAATATAGAGCCTACTGAAGGAGATGAAGAAGCAATTAAAGCTAACATAGCTAAATTAATTGAAGATTCTGAAGTAAACAATACACCGGTAAAAGGATTGAAAAACACTACAAACTATAGTGAGTTTTTAGAAGAAAACGATTCTGATTTAAGATTAGATAGCAACTATAAGTTTAAGGTGCAAGTTCCTCAAGTAATTGCTGAAGAGGTTTTCAACGGTAAAGAAGGAGATGTTTTCGGTCCATACAAAGATGCTGGATTCTTTAAACTATCTAAAATTACTGAAGTAAAACAATTACCAGACTCTGCACAAGCAAGTCATATTTTAATTCCTTTTGTTGGTTCTGCTAGTGCTGATGCTACTGTGGTTCAAAATGAAGAGGAAGCTAAGAAAACAGCAGATAGTTTATTAGCAGTTGTAAAAGGAGATAAATCTAAGTTTGCAGATTTAGCAAAAGAAATGTCATCAGATCAAGGTTCTGCTGAAAAAGGAGGATTCTATGATTGGTTTGCTTATAACAGAATGGTACCATCATTCAGAGACTTTGTTTTTGAAGGGAAAGAAGGAGATATGGGAGTTGTAAAATCTCAATTCGGATTCCACGTAATTAAAATTGATGGGCAAAAGAATTTCCAACCGGTAGTTAAACTAGCTACTTTCGGACGTAAGATAGAGGCTTCAGAAGAAACAGAAAATACAGTATTCCAAAATGCTGAAACATTAGCATTAGAATTAGCCAATGGAAAAGCTTTTGAAGAAGCTGTAAAAGAAAAAGATTTAACATCATTGCCAGCAGTAGGATTAAAGTCGTTAGATGAAAATGTACCGGGTATTGGTAACGAAAGACAAATTATTACTTGGGCATTTGAAAAAGAAGTAAACGAAGGAGACTTTAAACGTTTTGATGTAGAAGGTGGTTATGTAGTAGCTGTATTAACTGCAAAAACAGAAAAAGGATTAATGCCAGTTAATAAAGCAACTGCAAGTGTACGTCCTATCTTAACAAACGAGCGCAAAGCAAAAATGATTGAAGATAAAATTAGTGGTTCAACATTAGATGAAATCGCTAAGTCTGTAAGTCAAACAGTAAGAGTTGCTACCGATGTAAACTTACAATCACCAACTATTTCAGGTGTAGGTTTCGAACCAAAAGTAGTAGGAGCAATGATCAATGCAAAAGAGAACGAAGTAGTTAAAAATGTAGTAGGAGATAAAGGGGTGTTTGCTTTTGTTGTTGAAAAGAAAGAATTACCAACAGCATTACCTAATTACGACACGTACAGAAAGCGTATTGCTAACGAAAGACAGAACAAAACGTTCCAGATGTATGAGGCGGTTAAAAAAGCGTCTGATATTGAAGATAACATGAGTTCTTTCTACGGAATTCAATAAGAAATAACGTCATACCAATAAAAAATCCCGAACCATTTAGTTTGGGATTTTTTATTTAGTTGTTGTCTATAAATATTTCTAAGTCCTTAATTATTGGTGGTGGAGGAAGTATTTCTATTCTTCTGTTTACAAATATATTTAACTTAAGAGAGTCAGATGATTCTTGTTGAATTTCGTTAAAAACTTCACATACTTTTATAATTAAGTTTTCTAATTCATCTATTTCACAGGTCAAAGAAATAATAAGTTTCTCTGGAGAGTCTGAATAGTTATAATCTTTTCCGAAATTTGAAAAGTCCTTTTTAAGAACATTTTTTAAATTTTGGATGGGATAGTTTTTTCCTTTTCTTAGGCTATCTCTTGAAATACTTAAGATGTTTTTAAGCTTTATGAATACAGGATAACATTTGCCAAAAGTTGTTGATACTAGAACGTTATATCTTCTTTTATTACTATCAATTTTTAAATAAGCTCTTTTTTCGTCATAGTTGAAGTTTTCAAGGCTATCGACTAATTGGTTAAAGTCATTAAATCCATTCAGTTCTATATATTGATAATTTTTACTTAATGAAAAATCAGAGGAATTGGGATAATAAAATTCTTTTTCGAAATCTTTTCTATCAGTTTTACAAGAAGCTAGATTAAATAAGAGAAATACAGAAAATAAAAGGTTTATTCTTTTTTCATTTAAGGGTTGTATTTATCGATAACTAAACTAACTTAATTAAAACAAAAAAGCAACCTCAAACGAGATCGCCTTTTAAAATATGTTTTAAAGCTTTTTATTAAGCGTTTAATGGTTGTCCATCCCAAGCTGCTTTCGCTGCTTCTTTTACAGCTTCAGAATACGTTGGGTGTCCATGACAAATACGAGCTAAATCTTCCGCAGAAGCTCTGTATTCCATTGCTACGGCTGCTTCCATAATTAAGTCAGCTACACGAGCACCTACCATGTGAACTCCTAATACTTCATCAGTATTTTTATCAGCCAATACTTTTACAAATCCATCTAAATCTCCACTTGCACGAGAACGTCCTAATGCACGCATAGAGAATTTTCCAACTTTGTAATCAACTTTAGCTTCTTTTAATTCATCTTCTGTTTTACCTACAGCCGCTACTTCTGGCCATGTATAAACAATTCCAGGAATTAAGTTATAGTCAATATGAGGTTTTTGTCCTGCTAAATATTCAGCAACCACAACACCTTCTTCTTCTGCTTTATGTGCTAACATAGCGCCACGTACTACATCACCAATGGCATAAATGTTAGAAACGTTGGTTTGTAAATGATCATTTACTTCAACCATGCCTCTTTCCGTAACTTTTACCCCTGCTTTTTCCAAAGCTAATCCTTCAGTATACGGACGACGACCCACTGAAACTAAACAGTAATCACCAGTAAAAGTAACCTCTTCACCTTTTTTATTGGTAGCTTTTACCACAACTTCGTCACCATTTCTTTCAACAGAAGTCACACCGTGGCTAGCATTAATTTTCATTCCTTGTTTCTTTAAAACTTTAGTCAATTCTTTAGAAACATCTTTATCCATCGTTGGAGTAATCGTTGGAGCATACTCGATAACAGTTACATCAGCACCTAAACGCTTATAAACTGAACCTAACTCTAAACCAATAACACCACCACCAATAACTAATAAGTGCTTAGGAACTTCAGGAAGTTTTAACGCTTCAGTAGAAGTTATTACACGCTCTTTATCAATCGTAATAAAAGGTAAAGAAGATGGTTTAGAACCTGTAGCTATTATAATGTTGGCACCTTCAATTACTTCTTCAGTACCATCATTTTTAGTGATTTTTACGTGAGTAGCATCTTCAAAAGATCCTAAACCTTCGTAAACTTCAATATTATTTTTATCCATTAAATATTTGATACCTCCTGTAGTAGTTTCTACTACATTTGCTTTACGAGCTACCATTTTTCCGAAGTCAAAAGAAGGTTTCTCAACAGAGATACCATGCTCTTCGAAATGATTTACTGCATCATAGTAATGATGAGAAGAATCTAATAAAGCTTTTGAAGGAATACATCCAACATTTAAACAAGTTCCACCTAAAGTTGAGTATTTTTCAATGATAGCAACTTTAGAACCTAATTGAGCAGCTCTGATAGCAGCAATGTACCCTCCTGGACCAGAACCAATAACGATTAAATCGTATTTCATGAGTTGTGTTTTATTTTTTCATAAATAATGAAGCACAAAAATACAATTATTTGTCGATAAAATTAGTTTTCATATCTTTAAAACTTAAATCTATTGTATGAAAATTTTCAAAAAAATTATAGGATTATTACTGATACTATTGGTAATAGCGCAGTTTTTTCAACCAGAAAAAAATCAAGGAGAAATAACTACAGTTGAAGCTTTTATAAAAGAAACCAAGCCAAATGATCAGGTGCACAAAATATTAAAAACAGCATGTTTTGATTGCCATAGTAATTCAACACGTTACCCTTGGTATAGTAGCATTACACCAGTAAATTATTGGTTAGCTGACCATGTAAACCACGGAAAAGAAGAATTGAATTTTTCTGAGTGGGCTACTTATTCTTTAAAAAGAAAAGAACATAAGATGGAAGAAGTTTGGGAGGAAGTAGAAAAAGGGAAAATGCCGTTAGATTCATATACTTGGACCCATGCCGATGCTCGTTTAACTAAAGAAGAAGTAGAGCAAGTAATTAACTGGGCTAAAGGTGTACAAAGTGATTACAAAATGCAGTTAGCGAACTAAATTAATGCAACAACTTTTAATAATTGGGTATGTTTGGATAGAAAAAACTACAGGAGCTGGTAACCGAATGTTACAGTTGGTGAATGTTTTTAAAAATCAAAACTATACCATCACTTTTGCAACTCCTGCTCAAAAAACTGAAAATTCTTTAAACTTAATAGAGTTAGGAGTTCAAGAGCAATCGATTGAATTAAATTCAAGTTCTTTTGATGATTTTATCAAAGAATTGCAACCTGATGTTGTGTTGTTCGATCGTTTTATGATGGAAGAACAATTTGGTTGGCGTGTAGCAGAACATTGCCCGAAAGCTTTACGAGTTTTAGATACAGAAGATTTACATTTTTTACGCAAAACACGTCATCAACAATTAAAGAAAGGAGAGCAATTTTCAACAGAAGTTTTATTGAAGTCGGAGGAAGCAAAGAGAGAAATTGCTGCTATTTTACGTTGTGATATGAGTCTGATTATTTCAGCTTATGAAATCCAGTTGTTGAAAGACGTTTTTAAGATAGATGAAGTTTTGTTGTATCATTTACCTTTTTTGTTAGATACAATAACTGCTAAAACTATTCAGAGTTGGAAATCTTTTGAAGAACGAGAACATTTTGTATTTGTAGGGAATTTTTTCCATGCTCCAAATGTCGATGCTGTTTTACAATTAAAAATAATATGGAAGCAGATCAGAAAACAACTACCCAAAGTAGAAGTACATATTTACGGAGCCTATATTACGCAGCAAATTCAACAATTGCATAAACCAAAAGAAGGGTTTATCATTAAAGGTTTTGCAGAAGATGCGCTCGAAGTAGTTAAAAATGCTAGGGTCGTGTTGGCTCCCATTCGTTTTGGGGCGGGAATTAAAGGAAAGTTAACTGAAGCAATGGAATGTGGAACACCAAGTGTTACTACTTCAATAGGCGCAGAAGGGATGCATGGGAATTTGCCTTGGAACGGATTTATAGAAGATGATTTTGAGAAGCTGGCCAACAAAGCTATAGAACTGTATACTTATGATATTCTTTGGAAAAAGGCTCAACAAAAAGGTGTAGTGATTATAAATTCACTGTATGATAAAGAAGTGTTAGAGGTATCTTTTATGAAGAGAGTTAGAAAAACCCAAGAAAATCTTGAAACACATCGAACACAAAATTTTTTGGGAAGTTTGTTACAACATCAAACCTTACAGGCTACAAAATTCATGAGCAAGTGGATTGAGGAAAAGAATAAATAAAAAAAGAGCTTTCAAATTTGAAAGCTCTTTTTTTATTTATAATACATAGCCCATTCATCTGCAACATCAATAAATGTTATAGTTGTGTTATTGGTATTAGGGGTAAAGTATAGCATAATATTATCATAGTTTTGAAGTCCGCCGTTTCCTGTAGTCTTGTCTACTCCCCAATAAGGATAGTTGTTTTCATAGGGTTCTGGAGTAGTTGAAATGTGTTTTATACCATTCGCATATTGATAGGCTACTGTAAAATCTATACCATTGTATTTTTCATACGAAGTTATAGAAAAATCTTTACTGATGATTAACTTACTTCTTTCAGTTCTATCATGGCTACCATGATTATAATGACCATCGTACTTCATAAAATTCCATTCACCAACTAAAGCTCTTTGATTGTTTATACCTACTGGTGCATAAAAATCTTTAACATCATTCCCTAAGAATACAATAATGTTAGAAGAGTCAACATTTAAATCACTAGGCTGCCAATTACTGAGCACAAAATCAGGAGTAAAAATATCTATATAATAGCTGTTTGGCTGGATATTTTTCGATATTGAGAATTTTCCTGAACTATCAAAATTACCAACATGTATTGGGTTAGTTTCGTTGAAATAGTCTTCCTTGCTAGCATAAATAGCGATGTTAAAATCAGCAAAACTATATTGATCAGTATATTCCTGCGGTATTGCAGGTAACTGAATGTTGATGTAGTATTCGCTAATAGAGTCACTACTACAGCCAATAATGAACAAACCAATTAAGGTATACATAAATTTTTTCATGTGATTTATTTTTTTTAAAAAAGCTAAAGTAAATAAATTAGATCAATTAGCATGCTTCAATAAAACTACAGTTTTAGGTACTCTATCACTAAAAAAAATGTGGGGTTTTATAGGTTCTCAACAAACCCTTAAAGAGTATAAGAGAAAGCAGTCTATTTGAGTTGCATCAAGATGGAGTTGAGTGCTCTCGACAACTTTTATAGTAAAAGTAGCTTTAGAAAATGAAGGTTACATTTGCTACTCTAAAATAGAAAAGAGTGTACAGTTTGTAATTTTTTTTTTAAAACAATTAAAAGAAATCCAAGAAAACCCTGATGCACATCGTACACAAAATTTTCTTGGAAGTTTGTCACAGCATCAAATCTTACTGTCTACAAAACTTATAAGTAAGTGGATTGAAGAAAAGAATAAAAAATAAAGTTTATTCAATTTTAATATCTACCGAGGTTCTATTTTGCCACCCTGTAACGTCAATTACAGAGATCTGACAATGATAATCACCCGAATCAATATTCGTTGGAATTGTAATATTACGCACTATTTCATATGCTTTAGGATTGTTATCAATAGCATAGTTTTCCATAAAAATTAAAGGAGAAATAGGGTCTTTTACAGGAGATAATTCACAACTTGAACCCTGATCATCGTGTGTATGATGGTCAAAATTATGATGGATATCGATAGCATAAGTAGCCAATGCAATGTTGTCAGATACTTTTACGCGTATCGTGTATTCTTTCCCTTTTTCTAATACAGTACACGACTTGGGAAAACCTTCGTTGTAATTTATGGTAATGGTTGGTTTTTCAGTGTCTGGCTCTTCTGACTCACTACTACAACTTGTATTTAATAAGATTAATAGTAAAAAAGCACTTGTAATTTTTAATAATTTCATAATAGTTTGTTGTTACAAAAGACTACTTGATTTTTCAAGTAGTCTTTTGGAGTATGATTACTTTATTTCGATTGGAATAGATAATTTTACCGTTTCATTTTCACCGCTTTCTTTAGCGTAGATGTTTAACCAGTAGCTTCCTACAGGAGCTCCAGGAATTAAATCGTAGTGATAATGTATGTGTGGATTTTTAACTCCTTCATACAATTCTTTTGGTAAAACAGTAATTACTTTGTCCCACTTTCCGACTTCAACACTTTGTCCTTCTCTCCATTCTTCGAACCAAAACTCATATTTAATTTCAGTAACAGTATTATTACCAGAAACGTATTCAAATTCTGTGTGTAACTCATCTTTTCCAAAGGCAATAGCGTTATTATCACCAATTTCTAAGTCTTTAAATTTTTGAATGATATGTAACTTTTTAGTGATGGCACTTTTAGTTCCGTCTTCATGCTCAACTGTAATTTTGAACTTATAAATTCCTTCAGCAGGTGTAAAAGAAGGAGTGTACTTGTTCTCTTCATCAAAATATACATGGTAATGTATGTGAGGATTTAATTGACCTTCATAACGATCAACAGGAACTAAATGCTTATTTAATTCCCAAATTAGCTCACCTGTCTTGACTTTTGGAACATCGAAAGCTTCAACGTCAAAATAAATTTTAGAAACTTTACTAGTTCCTTCATAATCAAATTCAATATGAACATCTACGTTTGATTGGGGTAAAACAAAATCAGAATTGCCTAATTCTATACCTTTAAAGCGTTCTGCATTGATATTTTCATCAAAAGTTTCCGGGATGTTGTCTTCATCACTACAAGAAATGATTAAAAGACTTACAAAGAATAAGATTGCGGATTTAAATGTGTTTTTCATGATTAAAAAAATTAAATGATTAAAATGTTTGTATAATGGTTATTGAAAAGTTTCTTCCAGGTTCAGGAACTTCTATAAGTCTATAAAAGCTCGTATGGTCGAATACTTTGTTGTTTAAAAGGTTATTTATTTTTCCTTGAATTTTTAGCGGTTGTTTTTTAGAGAAAAGAGCTACACTCGTATGCAAGCCAACATTTATTAAAGAATATCCTTGGGTAGTTTTTTCTGGAGGAACAATATTGTTTTGATCTGAAACCAATCGTACACTTGAGAATAGTTTAGTGTCTCCGAAAGTCAACCAAGGATTCAATGTGTATTCAAGTGAGACAACTCCTGTCAATGGAGGGGCAAAAGGAAGGGTGAAGTTTTTCTTTTTCCCGCTCAATTGCCTTGCGTTTACATACTCTAAAGAGCCTGTAATTGATAATTTATCAATAGGTTCATATTGAGCCATTACTTCCCCACCATATCTAAAAACACGGCTCTGACTGTATTGATACTTTTGAAGTGTTTCGTAATACTCTGAAGTTGGACTTAAGTAAATATAATTATCAAAATAATTAACAAAAGGTGTAATTTGAATAAAAGCATTGTTAACGTTGGCTTTAAATTCTCCATCTATTTGATAAGAACTTTCGGGTTCTAAATCAAGGTTTCCTTCTTCATAACGATACATGTGATAGTTTACCCCATCTGAAGCCAATTCGTTTGCTAACGGAATTCTAAAACTCTTACCTATATTTATTTTATACGATGTGTTTTTAAATCCATAACTCAATCCAGCAGAAGCACTGAAACTTCCAAAAGTCAAGTCCTTTCTTTCCGAACGCTGAAGTTGTTGTTGAGTAGTATTTCCGTTTTCGTCGGTAACTGGAGATAAAAACCATTCGTAATAGGGTTGTGTTTTTACGATACCATAATCGTAACGCACACCACCATCTAAATATAAATTGCTATTGAGTTTTATTTGATCGTATACAAATGCTCCAACGGTAAAACGAGTATATTCAGGAATAAGAAATCCCCAACCATCAATCGCATTGTCTTGGTATTCTAAGTTTATACCTGTGGTAACTTTATGCTTTTCAAAATGATGCAATTGATTTTTTAGATTAAGACTATAGGTGTTCTTTTTAAATAAACGTTCCATTGTAGATGGTGGCTTGGGCATGTAGCCATGCGGAACAGGTTCTGAGTGTTCTTCGCGATGATTATTCTGAAGCCCAAGCTCAACATCTAACGTATAATTAGGGAATAGAAAACTGGTATTATTCGTTATTTTAAAATGATTGACTTTATGATGGGGTAAATCAATATCTCTATGGTCAGCATCGTACGCTATTTTAGAAGTTCTCACTTCAAGACCATGTGCATTAGCAAAAAAACCATTTTTAGAATTTACATTGCTAAATGAAGTTGTTGAACTAAAATTGTCCGATACATAGCCAACTGAGATTCCAACATTATGATTGTACCCCGCTGTGTTACGCAAGTAGTTTTTATGCAAGTCAAAAATGTAATTATCGTATGTGATTTTTTTGGTAGGAACTTTATAGTCTCCATACTCTTCATGAGTAATTCTAGCTTTGTAATACCAGTGATTGTAACGGTGTTTAACACCTAAAGAAATTCCATAAAAATCGTTATTACTTCTATTGGTGAGGTTGAGCTCTCCCGAAAAAGAATTCGCATCAGGCAGAAGGTTGTTTTTCAGACTAATTACACCTGAAATTGCATCAGAACCGTAGCGTAGAGAAGCAGCTCCTTTGGTAACCTCTATATTGTCAATATTATATTGATCTATTTCCAAACCATGGTCGGCTCCCCATTGTTGCGCTTCGTGTTTGATACCGTTTTCAACCATTACAACCCTATTAAACCCTAAACCTCTAATGGTAGGTTTGGACTGACCAGAACCAATAGTTATTGTGCTAACTCCGGGAATATCTTTAAGAGTTTGCATTAAACTATTATCTCTGTTTTTTTCCAAGAAGTTACCATCAATCTTTTGTGTATTACTAGAGAACTTTGTTAGTGTTTTTTTAGGGTTTTGCGTAATTATCACCTCATTTAAAACCGAGTTGTCTTGGAGTATAGGGATGACCATTACAGAATTAGCTGGAGAAATACTTGCTTTATAAGTAACATATCCAACATGAGTAATAGTTAAGAGGTACTCTTTGTTTAAAAGTTTGTGAAAAGTACGATTGCCTTTCGTATTTGTGTACGCGTGCTTTGCACCAATACTTACGTGAGCATTGGGTAACGCATTTTGTGTTGTTCCATCAATTACCTTAATAGTAACAGAATGAGTGTTCTGACTAAAAAGAATGGTATGAAACAATGCACAAAATAAAGCACCTAAGCTTTGTTTTGTCATTGTAAACGGTATTTAAAAAACGAATTGTGATAGCCGATATGAAAAAATCGACCGTTGATTATATAATTTAGAACCCCCAGAATAGTAGGAGTAAATGAATGTAATTACGATGTGAAACCTAATATTAAGTTTGCATAAATACATATCTTACACTCCGACAAAGGGTGAAAATGTTCTGAAATTAATATGTTAGGAATTTGTAGGAGGCCCCCTAAGTTTTCTATTCAGTGAATAGCAAGAAGGTAAGAGAACCGATTTGTAATTATCTACTATTGTCTTACCAGGAAGAATAGTAACAACTTGCGATGAATTTTGTATAGGTACATCGAAAGAAGTAAAAGAAAAATAACAAATGTCACAATGGTCGTTTACCGATTCGTGTAAGTGAGTAGATTTTTCTTTACAGTTATGATGGTGTGCTTCATTTTCATGATGATGCGTAGCTTTGATAAGAATAGGAAGCATAAGAAGAATCACCAAAGACAAAGAGGCGATTTTACTAAATATGCTATGTTTCTTTAAGCTCATTTTTTTGTAACTGTAGGGAAGCAAAAATAAGGGCTTGACAAACTTTTTATGTGTGAAAATGTGTTAATTTTTTCTAAAAAAGAAGGAGGGTATTGGTTGATTAAAAAGTTATTCTTTTCCTGAAATTTTGTAATCCAAAGGCAGCATATTAGCAAAAGCTTCAAAGCCCCAGTAGCCTTCGTTAAACACCGCATTAGGATTTATAAGAATTCCCGATTTATCTATTTGAGCATTTCCTTCTAATAACACAATATTTGAGGTTTGTACACCACTCGCTTTTTTTCGCTTTCCAAACATACCGATTAAATAATTTTCTTCTTCAGGTTCTTTAGTGTAAATAACCATTAAGTAATTTTTAAAATTTAAATAGGGGATATTGTTATTGTACGTAATCATATTGTGATAAGAAAGATTTGTTTTGTAAAGATAATCTTGATATTTAGGAAGTTTTGCTTTTTGAAGAGTCACAATCATACTATCTAAGGTCGTTTTTGGATAGGATATGTTTCTAGATAAATGAATGGGTTTGTTATAAAGCTTAATAAATTCTCTGGCAAAGTTAATTTTCTCTTCGAAGGGTCTATCGGGATTAAGAACTCTTTTAAACTGATTGACTACAAAACCAGTTTCTTCTAGGTTCTTTGAAGTTAGACTTCTTAAAAAATGCATTTGAGAGCCGTTGTATGCTTCAAGCCTGTTTTGTTTCCATCTCCTTGTTACCTTTTTTTTAAGGTTTTTGTAGCGAGCCAATCCACTAAAAAATAACTGTTGTCCTTTTAGGGTAAAATCAACTAAATCATAAGTAATTATATAACCCAAGCCTTGATGTTTAATTCTAAGAGGTTTTTTAGCAAAGGCTGTAAGTGTGTTTTTTTTGGGGCTATATTCAAAATAGATGTCTTTTTCATTTATAATTTTACACGTTTCTGCGAGTTTTGTTCTTCCTAAAAAGGCTTGTTTAAAACGAGCTAAATTATATTCCCAGTTTTTATCGTAAACAGTTTTCTTGATTACAACTTCGTTTAAAATACTACTGTCTTCTTCAAGTTTAATGTTAATATTTACATCTTTTTTTTGAGGAGTAATTAAAAGCTGTTTTGTTTTATAGCCTAAAAAAGAAATAACTAATGTATAGTTTCCTTCTTTGATTTTTAACTCAAATTCTCCTTGAGAATTTGTTATTGTACCAGTAGTAGTGTTGTTAAAGTAAACAGAAGCTCCTTCTAGAGGTTCATTGGTTTTTGAGAAAACATTTCCTTTAATTAAGATTTGAGAAAATGAAATTGCGTTTACGAAGAGTAAGAAAAGAAAAAGTCCCTTTTTCATGAAAATTATTTTCCATAAAAATAGGGACTTATTTAAAGTGATAAAATTTTATGTATTAATTCTCATCAATCAATCCAGCACGCCTTAATAAAGCATCTGGTTTTGGCGCTCTTCCTCTAAAACGTTTGTATAATTCCATAGGCTCTTCTGTTCCTCCTTTAGATAATACGTTGTTTTTAAATTTATCGGCAACCTCTTTGTTAAAAATACCTTCCTCTTTAAAATATTCAAAAGCATCGGCATCTAACACTTCTGCCCATTTGTAAGAGTAATATCCAGCGGAGTATCCGCCTTGAAAAATATGAGAAAAAGAAGTACTCATACAGTTTTCTGCTACATCAGGGTATAATTTAGTTTCAGCAAAAGCATTGGCTTCAAATTCTTTAACATTAGTAATCGTTTCAGGAGCATCTCCAGAGTGCCAAGACATATCTAATAACCCGAAGCTTAATTGACGTAAGGTTTGCATTCCTTCATGAAAACTTGCAGATTCTTTAATTTTTTCAACATATTCCATAGGAATAACCTCACCAGTCTCAAAATGTTTAGCAAACAGTTCTAATGCTTCTTTTTCGTAACACCAGTTTTCTAAAACTTGGCTAGGTAACTCTACAAAATCCCAAGAAACAGAAGTCCCTGATAAGCTTTTGTAAGTCGTATTAGCAAGCATTCCGTGTAAGGCGTGACCAAATTCGTGGAATAAGGTAGTAACCTCGTTAAAAGTTAATAAAGAAGGTTTAGTTTGTGTTGGTTTGGTAAAGTTACAAACGATAGATACTTGAGGTCTTTCGTTAGTATCGTTACTCATGTATTGTGATTTATAAGAAGTCATCCATGCCCCGTTACGTTTTCCTGGTCTTGGATGAAAATCAGCGTATAAATAGGAAACAAAAGTACCCTCTGTATCTGTTACAGCATAGGTTTTAACATCTTCATGATACTTGTCAATAGTGTCAATTTCTTCAAACTGTAAATTATACAATTTGTTAGCAACAGTAAACACCCCGTCAATTACATTCTCTAACTTAAAGTAAGGTTTCAATAACTCTTGATCTAAGTTAAATAATTCTTTTTTTAGCTTTTCTGAATAGTAAGCACCATCCCATTTTTGCAACTGGTCTATTCCGTCGAGTTTTTTAGCATAGGCTTCTAAATTAGTAAATTCACGTTGTGCAGCAGGTTTTGCTTTTGCTAAGAGTTCATGTAAAAACGCCATCACTTTTTCAGGAGTTTCAGCCATACGCTCTTCTAATACAAAATGAGCATGGGTTTTATATCCTAAAAGATTTGCTCGTTTGTGGCGCAAGGTTACTATGTCTTTTACAATTTGCTCGTTGTTGTATTCATTTTGCTGAAATCCTTTTTTACCAAAAGCGATTGCTAATTTTTTTCTCAATTCTCTATTATCAGCATAGGTCATAAAAGGAATATAACTTGGATAAGCTAAGGTAATCATCCAACCCTCTTTATCTTTTGAGTTCGCTAGTTCTTTAGCAGCTTCTTTAGTGCTTTCTGGTAAGCCAGCTAAATCATCTTCATTGGTAATTAATAATTCAAAAGCATTGGTTTCAGCCAATACATGCTCTCCAAACTGTAACGATAATTTTGCTAACTCAGTATCAATTTTGCGAAGCTCAATTTTGTCAGTTTCCTTTAAATTCGCTCCGTTACGTGCAAAGCTTTTGTATTGCTTATCTAACAACATTTCTTGTTCAGGAGTCAGGTTTAAATCTGCCAATTGATCGTACACGGATTTTACACGTTTAAATAGCTTTTCATTCAGAATTTTATCATTTTCAAATTCACTCAACCAAGGCGAAATATCTTTTGCTATTTTTTGGATTTTAGTGTTAGTTTCCGCAGAATTTAAATTGAAAAAGATAGCAGCAGCTCTATCAAGCGTATTACCTGTATTGTCTAAAGCAACTGTAGTATTTTCAAACGTTGGAGTTTCAGGGTTCTCTACAATTGCATTAATTTCGTCTTTGGCTATGCGTATGGCTTCTTTTATAGCAGGGATGTAGTGTTCTTCTTTAATTTGAGAAAAAAGAGGAGTATTAAAGTCTTGTAAAAGTGGGTTTTTAGTCATGAAAAATTCGTTTTAATAATTGAAGAAACCTCACAAATAAAAAATTTATGAGGTCTTCAAGTTAAATAGAGTACTAAGGTACTTATTTTTTTACGCTTTCAGAAGCTTTTTCAACTTTCAGTTTTAAGCCTTCTTTATAAGCGATTATTTTATCTAATACACATTTGTCTGAAGCTCCAATAATTTGTGCAGCTAAGATTCCTGCATTTTTAGCTCCATCTAAAGCTACAGTAGCCACAGGAACGCCCCCTGGCATTTGAAGAATAGATAAAACAGAATCCCAACCGTCAATAGAGTTTCTACTTTTTACAGGAACTCCAATTACAGGTAGCGGACTCATACTGGCTACCATTCCAGGTAAATGAGCAGCCCCCCCAGCACCAGCAACAATAACTTGTACGCCACGCTTGTGTGCATTATTAGCATAATCGAATAATTTTTCAGGAGTTCTATGCGCAGATACGATATCTACTTCAACTTGAATATCAAAACTCTCTAAAATATCAATTGCTTCTTGCATAATTGGAAGATCTGAATCGCTTCCCATGATAATTCCTACCATAAATTTATGTTTTTGTCATCTCGAGCGTATCGAGAGGTTATTTTGCTATTACCTTAATAGTTTCTTTTACTTGTTGAGCGACTTTTCTCGCCTCATTTATATCTTCGTTCACAATAGTTACGTGTCCCATTTTACGGAAAGGCTTGGTTGTCTTTTTTCCGTAGATATGAGGAGTAACTCCGTCAATTTTTAAAATCTCCTCAATGTTTTCGTATACGACATCTCCAGTATAGCCTTCAGCACCCACTAAGTTTACCATAATACCGGCTACTTTACTATCGGTATTTCCTAACGGAAGGTTTAAGATACTGCGTAAATGCTGTTCAAATTGACTAGTATAACTTGCTTCAATAGAATAATGTCCTGAATTATGAGTTCTTGGGGCAGCTTCATTGACTAAAATTTCGTCATTTTCAGTTTGAAACATTTCTACAGCTAACAATCCAACAAAATCAAAAGCATCCGCAACTTTTAAAGCAACTTCGCGTGCTTTTTTGGCAACTGCTTCTTCAATTCTTGCAGGACAAATTACATATTCTACCTGATTTGCTTCTGGGTGAAACTCCATTTCAACTACAGGGTAGGTCTTAGTTTCTCCACTGGCATTTCTAGCAACAATAACAGCTAATTCATTTTTAAAAGGAACTAGTTTTTCAGAAATACATTCCCCAGTAGGGAGGTTTGCTAAATCGTTAAAAGTACGAACTATTTTTACTCCGTTACCATCGTATCCAAATCGAGCTGATTTCCATACAAAAGGATACGTAACTGCTTCGTTACTTATGGCGTGTTTCAACTCTTCTAAAGAAGTAAATCTAGAAAAATCAGCAGTAGGGACGTTATTATCGTGATAAAACACCTTTTGATGTGCTTTATTTTGAATAGTTCTTAAGTTTTTAGGCTTCGGAAAAATGGTTAATCCTTCAGCTTCTAAAGCATCTAAGGCCTCAATATTTACGTTTTCAATTTCTATGGTTAACAAATCTACTTGTTTTCCAAAATTGTAAACAGTATCATAGTCTAATAAATCTCCTTGATGGAATTCGTTACATAGCTGGGCGCAAGGAGCGTCAGCATTTCCGTCTAAAATAACAGTATAGATATCGAATTTTTGCGTTTCGGTAAGTAACATTCTTCCTAATTGACCGCCTCCTAGAACACCCAATTTAAAGTTTGAAGAAAAGTAGTTTTTCACGATAAATGTGTTAATTGTGTTGTTGTTGCTGCAAAAATAAGAATCTAATTGTTAGTACAAATAGTATTAACGAGATATTCTTAACTGATTGCTACTAATAGGAGTCACAAAATACATTAAAGCACTGCAGCCTTCACCGTCTAAAGGAGCACCACCAGAAAGGTAGTTGTATTTTTTATCATCACAAGGACAGGTAATTTCTACTCCGTTGAAAGTCATTAAAGAGTTACAGTTTTGCTCTGGGCATTGTTGGTCAAAAGCTCTGTAACCAGAAGTTCCTGTTCTAAAAATAAAAACATTTCTTCCCTGTATCACATTTTGTGATTCTCCTCCAGGAACTAATAAACCACTAAATTCTGGAAGCGATAAATCAATAATGGCATTCATTTTTATTCCCGAAAAACAATTATTAATAGGAGTGTTATCACTACAGTTAAAACAAATTATCACGAGAAATAAATAAAATATTTTTTTCATTTTTTAGTATAGAAGTTGTTATTGTAACGCAACGAAGTTACAAATATTTTGTACATTTGTAAGACAATCTCATTCCTAACGGCGTGAGATTTTTAAATTTAACCCACAGGGTTCTAGGAAGAAAAGTTATACGCTTTATATAAACGTTAAGCAAAGCGTATAAAAGTTTGTTGATTTTAAAAAGAGAGAAGAGATGAGTAATGTATCATATTATACGGAAGAAGGATTAAAGAAACTTAAAGAAGAATTAGCGCATTTAGAGCAAGTAGAAAGACCACGTGTTTCTCAAGAAATTGCAGATGCTCGTGATAAAGGAGATTTGAGTGAGAATGCAGAATACCACGCTGCAAAAGAAGAGCAATCGTTGTTAGAAACAAAAATTGCAAAATTAAAAAACGTAGTAGCAAACGCTCGTATTATTGATGAAAGTCAGTTAGACATGTCTAAAATTTTAATCCACTCAATAGTGAAGATTAAAAATTCAGTTAACGGAATGGAGTTTACGTATACGCTGGTAGCAGATAGCGAAAGTGATGTTAGAAATGGAAAGTTATCTGTTAATTCACCAATTGGTAAAGGATTGTTAGGTAAAAAAGTAGGGGATGTTGCCGAAATACAAGTACCTAACGGAATTATGAAGTTTGAAGTAATGGAGATTTCTCGATAAGAGAAAAAACAAATACAAAAGAGTAAAGATTTATTCGGGTTTTAGCTTCGCTAGAACCCGATTTCTTTTTTATTTTTACTGTAAAATTAAATTTAAAAAAATGGCAAGTATTTTTACAAAGATTATAAACGGAGAAATTCCATCGTATAAAATAGCAGAAGATGATAACTATTTTGCTTTTTTAGATATCAATCCAAATGCAAAAGGACATACGTTGGTAATTCCTAAACGAGAGGAAAATAAATTATTTGACTTATCGAAAGAAGAGTACGACGGATTAATGTCTTTTTCTTACAGAGTAGCCAAAGCGATTGAGAAAACTATTCCTTGTGAGCGTGTGGGAATGAGTGTAATTGGCCTAGAAGTACCTCATGTGCATGTGCATTTAATTCCGTTACAAACCATGGAGGACATCCGATTTGTAAAGAAAGAAAAATTAACAAATGAAGAGTTTTTAGCAGTTGCTGAAGGGATTGCTAAGAATTTTGAATAAATAAAAAAAAGCTATGAAAAAGTGGATAAAAGAGGGGATAGTCTGGGGAGTAATTATGTTTATAATGATGATGATTATTTTCCCTTGGATTGAAGGAGAAGAAATAACTTTAAAAAGAATGCTTGTAGGGGCGCTTATATGGGGAGCTGGAGGATTGTTTTACGGTTTTTTAATGAGTAAAGTAAAGGCAGATAGTTAAACCTTATTCAATAAGATTTCAAAAGTAGTTCCTTTTCCTATTTCAGATTTTAATACGTGTATTCTTCCGTTGTGGTAATCTTCAATAATACGTTTAGAGAGTGATAAACCCAGACCCCAACCACGTTTTTTTGTGGTAAACCCTGGGTTGAATATTTGTGAAAACTGTGTTTTAGGAATTCCTTTACCAGTATCAGTAATTAGAATTTTTACATTTTTAGCGTTTTTGCTAATGCTAACAGATAAACTTCCTTTACCTTGCATAGCATCAATAGCGTTTTTAATTAAGTTTTCTATTACCCAACCATACAATTCGGTATTTAAGTTGGTGCGGATTTCTTCAGCTTCAGTAGTAAAAGAAAAAGAAATTTGTTTGGAGCTTCTATTTTCTAAGTAGTCATAAGCAGCTTTAGTAATCAATACAATGTTGAAAGGTTTTAACTCTGGAAGAGATCCAATTTTAGAAAAACGATTTGCGATGGTGTTTAAGCGTCGCACATCTTTTTCAATTTCATCAACATAATCACTGCTAACATTTTCAGTACGTAAAATAGCAATCCAACCCAATAAGGAAGAAAGTGGGGTTCCTATTTGATGCGCAGTTTCTTTGGCCATACCTGTCCACAGCTTATTTTGTTCGGCTACTTTGTTAGATTTGTATACCATGTAAATAATGGTGAGAAACAAACCTAAAATTAGTACTAAGGCAAGCGGGTAGTATTTGAGTTTGTATAAAAGATCAGAATTTCTATAGTAGATATGTTCTTTAATACCTAGGTATTCTATAGCAATTGGTTCATTTTGGTGTTTCATAATGTTCAATTGCTGTTGAAGATACTTTGGGTCTGTAGATTTTATAGAATCTAAGTTGTGGAACTGCTTTATCTGTCCATCTTTACCAACTAAAATAGACGGAATATTCTCTATGGTTTCGTAAACTTTGTTTACTAAATTAAAATTACCATTAGAGTCAGGGTTTGAAGCTACTTCCTTAATTGCAGTAGCATAAATCTCCATTTTAGCGCGTTCATCCTTTTTAAATTTTTGAAAAAACACATAGGTATTCCATAAAATAAATAAAACGATAAGTAAAGAAATACTAATCGCTATTCGCTTAATCCAATAAGTATTTGTAAAAAAAGCCATCTATCAAATATAAACTATTCTCTAGAATAACTTGATAATTGAAATTTTAGTTCAATTAAAATAAAACTATATAGTTAATTTGGTTGCGGAAGAGGTTTAAACTGTAAAGGTTCATATGAGCATCCAATGATACAGGTGTTTACTTTATTTGGTGCTGCGTAATTATAATCTAATACATCAATTAATTCTGCTAAAGGAATAAAAGCAAAAATCAGAATAAAAAGAATACATGTATATTTAATAAAAGGAGAAACACTTTTTGTTTCTACATATTCAATATTAAGTTGATCATATCTGTTTTTCATAAAGTAAAAATAGTAAAAATAGAATTAAGTAAAACTGTAGTATATTTACACTAAAATTATACAGAATGTTATCAATAAATCCTAAAGATATACCAACTTCTAAACTGCATGGATATTTATTAGGAGCTGTAGCTCCAAGACCTATTGCTTTTGCAAGTACTGTAGATGCAGATGGAAACCCCAATTTATCACCATTTAGCTTTTTTAATGTATTTGGGGCAAACCCGCCAATTATGATTTTTTCTCCAGCACGTAGTGTACGAGGAAATAAAACCAAACATACGTTAGACAATGCTGAAGCAACCAGAGAAGTAGTTATTAATATTGTAAATTACGATATTGTTCAGCAAATGTCGTTGAGTAGCACCATGTATCCTAAAGGAGTAAACGAGTTTGTAAAAGCTGGTTTTACAATGTTACCATCAGATGAGGTAAAACCGTTTAGAGTAGCGGAGTCTCCTGTACAATTTGAATGTAAAGTAAAAGACATCATTTATACGGGTGAAGAAGGTGGAGCAGGAAACTTAATTGTGTGTGAGGTAGTAAAACTACATGTAAATGAAGATGTGTTAGCAGAAGATGGTAGCATAGATCAACATAAAATAGATTTAGTAGCCAGAGCAGGAGGAAATTATTACAGTAGGGCTAGAGATGGCTTTTTTGAAATACCCAAACCATTAACTACCTTAGGAATTGGAGTAGACCAAATACCTACAGAAATAAGAAATAGTAGCGTGTTAACAGGAAATAATTTAGGGATGTTAGGTAATGTAGAACAGCTACCTACGGAGGAAGCTGTTAATAACTTTGCGAAAGAACATTTACAATTTGTGGGGGTTTCAACTGAAAAAAAACATACTTTTGCACAAGAGTATTTACAAAATAATGATGTAGAAAGTGCTTGGAAGGTACTTTTAATTAAATAGATTAGAAATGGAAGTAATAGGGAAAATCAAATTAATTAACGAAACGCAAACATTCGGATCTAACGGATTTAGAAAGCGTGAAATGGTCGTAACTACTGATGAGCAGTACCCACAAATGATAATGATTGAATTTATTCAAGATAAATGTGATTTATTAAATACTTATCAAGTAGGGCAAGACGTAAAAGTTTCTATTAATTTAAGAGGTAGAGAGTGGATCAATCCACAAGGAGAAGCAAAATACTTCAACTCTGTTCAAGGATGGAGAATTGAAAACTTAGCACAAGCTGCTTCTCAAAACATTCCACCAGCTGACCAATTTGAGCCAGCTCCAGATTTATCTGCAAACGAACCAGATGATTTACCTTTCTAAAAGAATATTTAGAAGACTATGAATACAAAAAGAGCGCTAATTTAGCGCTCTTTTTTTTGTTTTGCGGAAAACTACATATATCCTTACGGATATCCCTTTTAATGTATCAAAAGACGGTCATATATTTGTATCATAATCATTCAATAAATAATTATTGATTGAGAAATTTAAGGGGAAAATAAAAACCTTCTGATTCAATCAGAAGGTTTTTTACTTATATGAGTGTTAGTGGTGTGGTTACTTTTTGTTTGGCTTTTTCTCTGGCATCGGACCTCTTAAATGAATAACTAATCCGTTTAAAAAGTTACGTAAAAACTGATCTCCGCACTCCACATACTTAGGATGGTCTTCTTTTCTAAAGATTGCGTTGATTTCCGATTTAGAAACTTTAAAATCTACCAAAGCGCAGATGTCAATAATATCAGTATCTCTTAATTTATGTGCTACTCGTAGCTTTTTAAAAATATCGTTGTTAGTTAGTCCCATAATTGTTTTAAGTTAATTTACTACCGAAAAAATAGCCCATGCATAAATAGCAAAACGAGCAAAACGAAATAAGCCTACAAAAACTACATTCTTAAAAGGGTATTTAATCATACCAGCAGTTAAACAGCTAATGGCAAAAGGTAGTGGTAATAGTGCACCTACTAAAATTAAAAATCCACCCCATTTACTAGTGTTTTTAAGGTTTTTAGCCATTTTAACTTCTAAGTAATTTTTTACAGAATCTATCTTTAAAGAAGCTCTACCTATAAAATAAGCACACAAACCTCCTACATAAGATAAGGTAGCTAACAAAGAAATATTTACAATAGGGTCGGCTGTTTTCTTAGACCATGCGATGAAAATCTCTGGCGGAATTAATCCTAAAATTGTTTCCGAAATAAAAAAAGTAACTAAAACTCCTGTTCTAGAAAAAGTTTCGGTCATATGTTGTAAACCATCGTTAATATTATAAACATACTTGTTAAATAATAATATCCCTACAACAGCTCCAACAATTGGCCAAAAAGCTTTCTTCAAGCTAATCCAAATGAACATGTAAAAACCAGTGCGATTATAATAGTTGTGTAAACGTTTATAATGCGGCTTATCTATTTTCTTTTTGTTATTTTTTTTATTCTTTTTACTCATCGCTAAAAAAGCCTCTAATTTTTAGGAATAGCAAAAGTACGAGGTAATTGGAAATTACACCAACAAATATTTGTTAATTATTACAGGTTTGCAATGGCAGCCTCAGCACAACGTTCACCGTCCATTGCGGCCGAAATAATACCACCCGCATAACCACCCCCTTCACCACAAGGAAAGAGTCCTTCAATTTGTGGATGTTCAAGGTTTTCTTTTCTGGGAATATTTACGGGTGATGAGGTTCTAGACTCCACTCCAACAATGTTTGCTTCCGCAGTATAATAGCCATGCATTTTTTGTCCGAAAGCTGCAAAACCCTTACGTAATCTGCTTCCAATCAATTTAGGAAGTAATGAGTGTAGCGGAGAAGAGTTCAATCCGGGTTGATACGAACAATCATTTAAAGAAGAAGACAATCTACCTTCCACAAAATCGGTTAAACGTTGTGCTGGGGCAACTTGACTTTTTCCGCCTGCGTTAAAGGCTAACTTTTCTAAATCTTTTTGATATTGTAAGCCTTTTAAAACTCCGTATTTTTCATACTTCGGTAAATCTTTATCTACATTAATTTCAACTACGATTCCCGAATTTGCAAACTTGTTATTACGACGCGAAGGCGACATTCCGTTTACCACCACTTCACCATTGGCAGTTGCCGCAGGAACAATGAATCCACCCGGACACATACAGAATGAATACACTCCACGGTTTCCAACTTGGTGTACTAAACTATACGCAGCAGCAGGCAATAACTCATCACGTTGACCCGAACAACTATACTGAATTTGATCAATAATTTCTTGCGGATGTTCTACACGAACTCCCATCGCAAACGACTTCGCTTTTAGCAAAATGTCTTTTTTATGCAATAGTTCGTATATATCTCTTGCAGAATGCCCAGTAGCCAAAACAACAGCATTTACAGCCATTTCAGTCCCGTTTTGGAGTTGTATAGCTTGTAGTTTATTGTTTTTAACGATAAAATCGGTCACACGGGTTTCAAAATGTACTTCTCCACCGTGTTTTAAAATCGTTTCGCGAATATTTTGAATAATCTTCGGAAGTTTGTTCGTTCCTATGTGCGGATGTGCATCGACTAAAATTTGATCGGTAGCACCGTGATATACTAAGTTTTCAAATATTTTACGAACATCACCACGCTTTAAACTACGGGTGTATAACTTTCCATCCGAATAGGTTCCTGCACCACCTTCACCAAAACAATAGTTAGAATCTGGATTTACCTCATGAAATTGGTTAATAGCACGTAAATCTCTACGACGGTCTTGTACATTTTTACCACGCTCTAACACTATAGGTTTGTATCCTAACTCAATACAACGAAGCGCTGCATACATTCCCGCAGGACCAAAACCTACAATATGAATTTCTTTCGCATTCGATACGTCTTGATATTCAAAAATATAATCAGGAGTATCAGGTTGCGGTTCGTTAACGTATACCGCTACCTTATAGTTAAAAATAACTTCTTTTTTACGTGCATCAATCGATTTACGTAACACCTTTACGCTCGTAATATCAGCAATAGGAATACCTAGCTTCTTAGCAGCTTTTAGCTGTAATATATTGTCTTTGCGTTCTTCTACTAGATTAACACGTAATTGAAGTTCTTTTACCATACTGCAAAACTAGTTAAAAAAACAATCTGCTCATATCAATTTAAGTAATCCGTTGGTTGAATTTAGTATTTTCTACTTTTGTCTAAAGTCTATTGCTATTTAATTATTTTAGCAAATCAAACCCTACACTATGAAAATTACGCAGGTTATAGAAAATGTTTTTAAAAAATATGTACCCTCACCTTTTACCATCGCCATATTATTAACACTAGTAACTCTTTTATTAGCACTGCTTTTTACAAAACCAGCAGAAAGCTCAGTAGTAAACTATTCTTTAGAGGTGTTACAATTTTGGGAAAACGGAATTTGGTCTAACGGATTACTCGTTTTTGCTTACCAAATGATGTTGATTTTGGTGCTAGGGCATGTATTGGTGTTGAGTAAGCCTGTGAGTAATTTAATTTTAAAAGTAACAAAATTCTGTACCAACACAGCAAACAGTGCAGCTATTGTAAGTTGTACTACTATGTTGGTAGCTTTCTTTAATTGGGGATTAGGGCTCATCTTTGGTGCTTTGTTGGCACGTAAAGTAGCAGAACATGCGCAACAACATAATATCAAATTAAACTATCCAATTATTGGAGCGGCTGGTTATATGGGATTGATGGTTTGGCATGGTGGAATTTCTGGATCGGCACCGATAAAAATTAACGAAAGCGGACATATTAAAAGCATGATGCAATCGGTTTCTTCGGAAGAGGTTTTAGCTCAAATACCTGATGTGATTGATTATTCTCAAACGATTTTTAGTTGGTGGAATTTGCTGATTTTTTTCGTGGTAGTAGCGACGGTATCGGCAACCTTTTATTTTTTAGGAAAGAAAGCAGCTCCTACAGCAATTAATTTACCAGAATATAAAATGCATACCGATGAAAAGGTTAGTGCCCAAGCAGAAAAATTAGATAGTTCTCAATGGTTAGCCATTGCTTTTGGTGTGTTGATTTTAGTGGCGTTTGGTTATCGTTATTGGGCAGACATTCAGCAGTTAAAAATTACGCCTAACTTAATTAACTTTTTTATGTTAGGGTTGGGAATTATGCTACACGGAAGTTTTAAAAAGTTTACCAACGCTGTAGGGGAATCGATTAGTGATGTATCTGGAATTTTAATTCAGTTTCCGTTGTATTTTGGTATTATGGGCGTGATGAAAAGTACGGGAATGGTTACTTTAATTTCTGATTTTTTCGTGTCGATAGCAACCGCAACTACCTTACCCATATTTACTTTTTTTAGTGCTGGTTTGGTCAATATTTTTGTGCCGAGTGGAGGAGGACAATGGGTTGTACAAGGTCCTATTGTGGTAGAGAGTGCATTAAAATTAGGGGTTCCGTTACCTAAGGCAATTATGGCACTAGCATACGGAGACCAAATAACGAATATGTTACAGCCTTTTTGGGCATTACCCTTATTAGGAATTACGAAACTAAAAGCAAAAGAAATTTTACCCTACACGTTAATTGCAATGGTGGTAGGTAGCGTAATTTATTTGTTAGGACTTACCTTGTTTTAAGAGTTTATTGAGGAAATGCCAACGAACTTCGCTGATGGTGACTATACTTTGTTTTATTGATAAAACGTTGATGTTGAATTCACGGATATAGTATTTTTGTAAAAAAGAATGTAACGAATGATTTGGCTTTCTGAAAAAATAGAGTTTCCTCCGTATGAGTTGGCTACTGATGATGGTTTACTGGCTTTGGGTGGTGATTTATCGGCTGAACGATTGGTGTATGCCTACCAGCATGGTATTTTTCCGTGGTTTAATGAAGGGGAACCGATTGTTTGGTATTCTCCATGGGAGCGTATGGTGTTATTTCCTGAGGAAGTGAAGATTTCTAAATCGATGAAACAGGTATTGCGAAAAGGTGGTTTTACGATAACGGAAAACAAAGCTTTTGATGAGGTGATTTTTAATTGCCGACACATCAATCGTTTTGACCAATTAGGTACTTGGATTACCGATGAAATGGAAGATGCTTACATAAACCTACACGATAAAGGCTATGCAAAATCTATTGAGGTATGGGTGGACGATAAATTGGTGGCAGGTTTGTACGGAGTAGATTTAGGAAACGGGGTGTTTTGTGGCGAGAGTATGTTTAGCAAAGTAAGTAATATGAGCAAAGTAGCTTTTATCCATTTAGCACAAAAAGGAGGTTACAAGCTCATCGATTGCCAAGTATATAACGACCATTTAGCAAGTTTAGGTGCGAGAGAAATTCCTAGAGAGGAGTTTTTAAAGTGGTTGTGAACGGTTTTGTGTATGGGAATTGGTGGATTTCTACGGGTTAATTTTTTTCTTTAGAGAAAACCTTTATTTTATATTTTTGTCATATCACTTATAGATAAAGTTGTATACTGACTTTTTCCATGTGTAGCTTTTAAAGCTCTTTACAACCGCAGGAACGAAGATTAAATGTGCTTGAAAATTGACTAGTTAATTTAGTCCGTTATTTGTTTAATACAATTTTTAGTTTTAGATTTGCATACTATAATTAGCAAAATATATGTTTAATAATCAATCATCATCTGTTGTCGATAGACAAAGTATTCACGAAAAAACTCTAAAAGTTTCTTATAGAAAGGATTTTGGTGTTTTCTTGACGAATAATATTCTAACTGTTGATGAGATTTTAGATGTTGTTGATTTTAATGATAAAGAAATCTTGCATAAGAAATTCCTTGAACCATCTTGTGGTAATGGTGTTTTTGTTATTCGATTACTAGAAAGGATTTTTAAAGAAAAGGGTAATCCTTCCCAATTTCAAAATTTTGTAGAATCAAACATTTGTTTCGTAGATGTTGATGAGAAAATGGTTGAAAAAACCAAGCAGAATATAAAAGAATATTGTGAAATAAGATTTAATGAAGTCTATGTTGGCAGTTTCAATGCTTTTGTATATGATTTTACAAAAAGAATTAAACCTAAATATAATAACTCGTTATTAGATACAACTTTAGATGTGCCTCTTGCAAAATTTTTGCAAAGCATTGACTATGTAATAGGAAACCCTCCTTACGTTTCTTTATATGGAAGAAGAGACAGAAAAAAAGATGAGAATCAAAGAGTTTATTATTTAAATAGGTATTCGCAATTTCCCGATTCACTCAAGAATGGAAAAATCAATTATGTTATGCTATTTATTGAACATTCAATTGATTTCTTAAAAGAGAATGGGAAGTTAAGTTTTATTATCGATTTAGCATTTTTTGAAACCGCTTATGAGCATACAAGAAAATACTTGCTTGAGAATACTAAAATATTGTCCATAAAATATAATATTAAAGATTTTGAAGTTGCAAGTGGTCAAGTAATTTTAACTGTTCAAAAAACTAAAGTAGAAGATAACTTTGTCAACATTATTAATGCAGAGGATGATACTTTTATAGAAGTAAATCAAAAACTTTGGAATAATCCAAGCGACCAATACAAGTATAGATTTAATTCTTGTTCAAGAAGTGCTGAAATTGTAGAAAAGGTCATTGCTAAAAAATATCCTACTCTTAAAGAACTCTATCCGAAAAAGAATTTACGCACTTGTGTAATGCTTTTAAATATGGAAGATAGATTTGTTTTTGATGAACAAAAGCCAAAAAAGGATGTTAGCATATATCCATACCATCAAGGTTCTAAAGGATTAAAAGATAAGTATGCTCAAATGGAAAACTCGAAGTTTTTCCATTATGATAAAGTATTGCAAGACAATATAAATGATAAATTAAAAGCTGAACTAACTGCCAAAGGAATAAAAAATAAAAAGAGGTTAGGATTAGGTGAAACTGTTATTTATGATAACCCTAAAGTCTACATAAGACAATCCGCAAAAGAAATCATTGCATCCTTTGATGAAAAGCCAAGTTCTGCAAACAATAGTCTTTATGTATTTTCTTTAAGAAATAACTCGGATTCTACTATCCAGTTTTTGAAGTTTTTATGTGGTCTTTTTAACTCTGAACTTATCACATTTTATGCTCAACAACGCAAAATAATCCGTTTTTCAAAAGGCAAACAACCTCAAATTAAAGTTTCTGATTTATATACAATCCCAATTCCTACTGACATTACTGCCCAAGCTAAAATAGCTAAATTGGTTGATGTTATTTATTCCGATTTAGATAATAATGAAGAAATAAAAAGTCAAATTGATTCCTTCGTTTATAAGTTGTTTGGAATTACAAATGATGAAATAGACATAATTAAAAAGTCTATTTTAGATTTTTAATAGAATCCTCTTGATTTTTATTCTCTGTCAACAAATCTGATAGTTTTATTTCCATTGATCTAGTCTTTTTAAAGAAGCCTCCTTTTAAGTTTTCTAATTCCTCTGTAGCTTTCTTTAGCTTTCTCTTATTAGATTCAATCTTCTTTGTGAGTAGTAATTTAAGGAATTCTTCTCTTGTACGATATTCAGGTTCAGCCGAACCATTTACTTGCATTTGATTCGCTGGTGTTATTCTAAATGTAGGACTAATATCTTTTAAAAAATATGGTTTAACATATTTATCGTTAGCTTGAACGAATTCAAGACCTTTGTCGGTTCCTCTATAGAATACATATATGAAGACTAAATAGAAATTGTTTTCTAAAATATGTTTTATGATTTTGTCTGGTGTCCCACTGTCTGGATTCGTATCATCATTATCAATATTAACTGCTTTGAAATCTATCCAAACATCTTGTTTAAACCCTTGAACTGTATAATCCGTTCTTGCATCCCAAGGATTTTTAGTTTTACCTCTAGGCGATGCTTCAGAATTAGAGAAATATTTGTGTTTTTGAGTTTGGGCTACAAAATTATTTTCAAAAAACTTGCTTATTGCATCGCCAACTCTTTCTCCTTTTTTTACAGCAATATTTAATTTAGGGTTTTCAGAAATTATTCCTTTTACAACTAATTCTAATTCACTTATTAAATTGTCTTCGTATTTTTTTATTTCCATCTATTCAAATAGGTCAGTTACTTTTACTTCTAATGCATTAGCAATTTTTTGAATATTTATTAGAGTTATATTTTTCTCCGCTCTTTCAATCATACCAATATAAGTTCTATGTAAATCAGCTTTATGAGCTAATTCTTCTTGAGAAAGACTTTTCTCTTTTCGGATTTCTCGAACTCTTTCTCCGAATTTTATTAGTATGTTTTGTTTCGAATTCATTGCTAATTAAAGTACTCAAAGCTAACTTTAGTATTCAACTTGAACAACAGACTATAGTTAGCATTATCAGTCAGAAGTGAAAAAAAAGCAATGTGTACAATAGCACACTTTGCTTTTATGCGGCAGGATTTTTAGCTTGTTGGCAACTTGTTTATATAAGCACCTTTAGTGTTTTTTTTACGAATGATATGGAGGTATAATAGCATTTTTTTATCCAAATATAAAAAAATAAAAAGAGTACTAAGAGTTTAATTTAATAGGGTCAGTTAAATAAGCGTCCTTAAAACAGACGCTTATTTAGTAGTATAGATTTTAAACAGGACTCACTGGACCTGTAAGTGGAGTTTGAGCAGGTTTGGCAATTCCGTAAACCACTACAACTCCAGAGCCGCCACCCCAAGTAGAGTAGGCAGGGGCAGGTTTTGCTTCCATCACCGTTTGAGATAAGTTCCAGTTATTGGCACACCAAAGGTTTCCTACTTGGTCAACTACTACATCGGTCAACATTTGTATACTACCCGAATGAATGGTGTGAATTAAATCTCCTATAGTAAAATCTTCGGGACGTTCAGTTGGTGAAGCACCTGCCATAAACGATACGCCTCTTCCCATAAAGTTGGCAACCCAAACATCATCGTTCCTATCAATAGATACTCCCCAAGGAGCATTCAGTTCACCATCTCCGTAAGGTGTTAAATTAGATTCGTGGGTAATTTTATCAATCGTGTCTATAGGTGTAGCATCCACAGGAATCATAAAAACGGACCCTGTTTTATGTTTGCGACACAATTGTTTATAGCCATTGTTAGCCACTGGCATTTTATTCCGCTGCTAAATATTCTTTTGCCGTTAATACTGGAATTTTTGAATTTTTAAAGTCTTTCTTGTTTCTTGTCAGGATTATTTCGACTCCATTTTCTATTGCCGAATAATATTGAAGTCCGTCTTCAAAATCAAAAAACTCTTCATCGCTCAATGCTAATTCTATTATTTTATCATCTAAGTTTAGAATTTCAACTAATACTTTAAATTTTCTTAGAATTTCTCTCGCTTCTTTAGCTGATTTTTGCTTAGATAAGATATAATTGGTACTTGCAAATGTCAGTGACGAAATAGTCAATTTAATTTCCTTTTTATCGGAAAGTGAAAAAAGTTCCGCCGCTTCATTGTAAAAATTCTCTCGTTTTGCCAAAAGGTCAATCACAATATTTGTGTCAATCAAAATCTTTTTCATTTATATTTTTCCATTAGATACTCTGAATAGGCTTCCTTTTCATTGAAATCAGATGGAATTTCAATCACTCCACTTAAACTTTTTACCAACGGAGTTATTTCAGATGTTTTTTTTGACTTTCCTGTCAAAGTAGCCAAATAAGATTCAATCAACTTTGATAAGCTGATATTATTTGATTTAGCATAGATTTTTGCGTTTTCTATAATGTTCTGGTTCAGGCTCAATGTCAATTTTTTATCCATTACTTTTGATTTACGTGTAAAAATATAAAATTTTTACGTAAAACGCAAGGTTTTTGTCGGTTCTGCTTGTGGCTAACGGCTTCGTGTATGAGTAGTTGTGTGGTTTAGGACTAAACTTTGCAAGTACGCACAAGCTGAAAATCCGTAAGGATTTTCAGAAGTAGGCGAGAAAAAGCAATTACTTATAGCCAATGTTAGCGATAGTTGTTATTTTAAATTTTTCTTTAAATAATCAGTGACATTTTGACTAAATGAAGTCAACCAAGCAGAAGGTGCAGATGTAACTCCAACATAAATTTTGTCACCTGAAATTAAGTGCTTTTTTAAGTTGTCTCGAACAGAAGCTGGCGTATCTTCTGTCCAAATTATGCAAGCATTATCCATAAGAAAAGCAAATTTCTTATATTCTCTAATCTCGTTTTTCAGAGTATTCTTTTTTTCGAGAGAAGGATTCTTGAATTCAAATACTATTATTAACTGATTCATTTCTTTTGACTTATTTTATGGATTTCACTTGCAATAAGTTTAACCAACTCAATACATTTTGAAGCAGATTCTTTATCAATTTCAATCTCTGTAAGTTCTGTTTGCGTTAAATCGTGGTCTCCACAGTGGACAATTAAGTGTCTTCTTTGAGTGAAATTTTCGATTGAACTTAAAATATTATCAATACTCTTATCTGCACTAATAGATATTTGCTTAAAAACCTGATTCATTCCTGCCAGCTTCATAAACTTGTCAATAGACTTCTGACCTTGAAATGAGCGTTTCTCAAAATCCGCATCAAATTTTTGAATTACTTTGTCGTAAAAATTGTTTTCCAATACTACTTGGTGTAGTTCTTCTTTACTAAACAATTCTTCTTTAATGTATTTCTTAAGGTCGCTTGATAAACTTCTTTCATTAAGGTTTTTCTTTATTTCTACAATCAAAAAGGTCTTGATATATGAATCTAATGCAGAAATAGAAAGTACAACTACAGCACGATATGAATCAAGTAATTTGTTTTCTGGAATTTCTAATGGTTCACCATTTGAATTGATGTCAATCTCTAATAAGTTTTGCGCACGTTTTATTCCACTTTCAAAAATAGAATATGCCTGTTCTGAAGAGCTTCTGACAGTCTCTTCTGCTTGATTATCGGAATCAGATGAAGGAACATCATTTCCTATTTCATCATTTAAATTTTCATCCATTTAATTTTATATTTCGTCTTCTCAACAATTATCGCTAATTTGTTTATATAAGTGCTTTTAGTGTTTTTATACAAATGATATGGAGGTATAAGAGCACTTTTTATTCCAAATATAAAAAAATAAAAAGAGTACTAAGAGTTTAATTCAATACAGTTAGTTAAATAAGCGTCCTTAAAACAGACGCTTATTTAGTATTATAGATTTTAAACAGGACTCACTGGACCAGCAAGTGGCGTTTGAGCAGGTTTGGCAATTCCGTAAACCACTACGATACCAGAGCCACCTCCCCAAGTAGAATAAGCAGGGTCTGGTTTTGCTTCCATCACCGTTTGAGGTAGGTTCCAGTTATTGGCACACCAAAGGTTTCCTGCTTGGTCAACTACTACATCGGTCAGCATTTGTATACTACCCGAATGAATGGTGTGAATCACCTCTCCTGTAGTAAAATCTTCGGTACGTCCATTAGGTGAAGCACCTGCCATAAACGATACGCCTCTTCCCATAAAGTTGGCAACCCAAACATCATCATTTCCATCAATAGATACTCCCCAAGGAGCATTTAGTTCACCATCTCCGTAAGGTGTTAAATTCGATTTGTGGGTAATTTTATCAATCGTGTCTATAGGTGTAGCATCCGCAGGAATCATAAAAACGGACCCTGTTTTATGCTTACGTCCCACTGTTTGTTGTAGGTGTGGATATCCAAGGGCAAATCCTTCAATAATAGAAACGCCATCTGTAGTAGTGGTATGAGGAAAGTCTGGACTCGTATTGCAGGCTACCCAACAATTTCCTTTTGAATCTAAAGCAACACCGCGTCCGCCACCAGCAAGAATAAAACGTTCTACCGGTCTGTTTTTTTCATTTGGAGCATAACGCACCAGCGATACGCCGTTGGTATTACTAATCCATACACGATTGTTAGTATCTATAGAAGCAGCAAACGGAGCAGAAAGCGCTTCATTAAGTTTTTCATTTATAACAACTCTACCTCTGGTAAGGTCTCCCTCAGGAAAATGAAGCATGGTGTTGGATGAGGTTCCAACAATCCAAATATCACTATTCGGAGCTACTCCAATACCTTGCAAGCCTCCAATTTCATTTAGGGCTTCCGCTATATGTTCTGGAACCTTTTCAACGACTGGAGAACCGTCTTCTAATTTATACACACCAATAGAACCGTTAAAACTCGTTACCCAGCAAGTGCCGTCTTTGGTAACAGCCGTACCCCAACCAGCACCATCAACACCCATTCCGGTATAACCTGTAACTGGTGGAGATACTAATTTTCCTGTAGAGTCCAACTTTACAAGTCCGCCACCGATACCTTGATACACGCCATTTTGTGCTCCTGGCATCCAGTTTAACCCCGTCCATAGGTTTCCTTCTTTGTCAAGAGATAGTTTTCCAGGAGCGCAGATTCCTCCTTGACCAAAAGCTAAAATCATAGCGAAATCTTCTGGAGCAAAACTTAGATAAGGTACAAAAGGAGCATTGCGTCGACTTGTAGGAACTTTGCTGTTAGGTTTGGCAGGGAAACCATCTTCTGGTGATGGATAGGCTTTGTCAAAAAGATGAAATAAATCCGCAGGATGCAGCCAAGGTGATTGGGCGACACCAATTATAGCTTCGGCAGTATTTTGTGGTTTTTTACCTCCTAGTGATGTTGTATACTTCAAGAATTTTTCCTTCCAATTGTATTCTTCAATCTCTACCGTTCCGTAGGCTGTGATTAATGCGGCTAATGTATTTAATCGCGCGAGTGTTTCGTTTTGTGTGATGTTGAAAGGATCCGTTAATACCTCTCCATAGCTTCCTGTTACAGGGTTGATAAGGTTGGGAGTGTTTTTAGCGGCAATTTTGATTCCGTGTAGATTCCCCGTTAATTGAAGTCCGTTAAAAAACTGAGCACAGGTAAAAGCAGAGGCTACTGTAGTTAACTCATTTACAACAATGCCTTTTTTTGTAATGTCTTCTTCAAAATTAGGTGATAGTACAGAGAGTAGCACTACTTTAGAATTTTGTAGTTCGGCAGTGATGTAGAGAACAGTGTCTTTTGCTTTAGGAGTTGCTTTTATGGTGAACCTTCCTTTTGCTTTTGGAGCAATGATATGCTCACCAATGGCTTTTTTATTGTTTGCTTCCCACAATGTTACAATTGCAGTGACCTTATTAGATTGGTTAAACGATACATCTCCTTTAATAGTGATTTGATTAGACATAGCTTTAGTTAGTTTTAAAGTTGAAAAAGAATTTGTTTTAGCGATTAAATTGTCAGTGAATTTCTAATACGTGAATTTAATAGCGAAAACATTCTCCAAGTTACTAATAACTAGTTTGCATATGTACTATTGATGTTCTTACATCCTAATATAAAGGAATAAAAGTGCTTTTTTTAAGTATAAAAAATGAGAGAAGCAGTAGGTTAGTTAATAATGTTTTTATAAATGATACTTTAGAAGTTTTAAAGTAGAATTCAAATCCGTTTTATGGGGTTATTGTTAACGTAATATCAGTACCCGAGTTGGTTAATTTAATAGTCGCCCAACTAGCTTTAGATGGAGTTTCTGTTGGGTACCAATTTCGGTTGGTTTTAACGATGATTAATAGTCCATTATCATCACCAAGAACTGTGAATGTTTCACTGTTATGATTTTTTTCAAATAAATGGAGTCCGTAAGTGTCAATCAAATACTTTCCGTATATATCAGGACGGTCTTTCACAATTCCAAACTCACTTATGTTTAAAATTTGATTGCTATTGAACTGCGTTGTAGTAGCATTATCCAAATCGTGTCGAGCAATAAACTCTAATATGTTTCCGTCAGCATCATAAAAATATACTGAATTCGCGTTCCAGTTTTCGAAGTTAGTAATCAGTACCTCGTTTTCTTTTTTTACAAATTCGAACTTGTCAGCAGACCATTCGATAGCTTCTTGTAACTTGTTTTCAGGGATGTTAAAAGCCAAGTGGTAGGCAGGTGAAGGGTTTTTAGAATCTTCTATGAATTTTAAGTAGGAAGCACCAATTTTAATACGAATTGATTTATTGTCACTCTGCGTAGTTGGAAGCTCCAAGACATTTGCATAAAATTCCTTGATTGGTTTTATATCAGTCGTTTTTAGTTCAATTTCGTTCAGTGTCATCTTGGTAGTTTTTAGCTTAGAGTTTAACTTTAATTAGGTATAAGCATAGTGTTTTACCATTCTCTGATGTTTCCTTGATGCCAAAAATATCCACTTTTAGAATTGTTAGTTATTAAGTTTCTAACATCTTTTGCAACATCGTCAGGTTTTCTAGATGCTTCATTTCCTCCCATATCGGTTTGAGTCCATCCAGGATCAAGAGCTGAAACAATTACATGTTGTTTCTCGAGTCTTTTAGCGATTAGCTTAGTGTACATATTTAAAGCAGCTTTAGACATTTTGTAATGAGGTTGAAATTCATCAAAATTCTTTTCGCTAAAAGAACCCCAATCAGATGTAATGTTAACTATTTGTCCATCTTTTTTAAAGTTAGGAATTAATTTTTCAGTTAATTCAATTGTTCCAAATAAATTTACATTAAACGTTTGTTTTAATTGCTCGATGTTTATGGATGCATCGTTCCAGTTTTCTAGTAAGATTCCCGCATTATTAATAAGAAAGTCAATCTTGGTGTTTTTAATCTTTTTGATAAAATCATCTATGGAATCACTTTCAGAAAGGTTTAGTTGATGGATTTCAAAATTTGATTTTGTAATTGGAGAAGTTCCTGAAGTAGAGGTTCCAATAATTTTATAGTTGGGGTTTTCAGTTAACAGATTGGCAATAGCAAATCCAATTCCTCTACTGCACCCAGTTATTATTCCGGTTTTCATAATCGGTTAGATATTAATAAAATGTTAGCATATCAAACCTATTGAAAAATACACCAATTAAGGAGGTAATAGCATAGTTATTTTATAGCTTTTCATAGTTTTTAATTATGAATACTATCTGCAAAAGAGTTGTATAATTACTTTGATGATTGGTTTTATTAAGCGTTGAAAATAAAAGACTCTCAATACGCTATTGAGAGTCTTTATAGTTATTAATCAACTTTTTTAAATACCAATAAGGTTTTATCAGGATTCAAAAGTGTTAATCGGTTATTAGCAATTGTGTAAGATATGGTGCTAGCCAACGCTTTTGTAAACTCTTGTTCTTTTTCATTTCCTTTAGTACATAGCATTTCTGTTGAAGCCATGTTGGTAAATCGAATTCGCTCTCTTTCAGAAAAAAGTTTACCAGTGATGCTGTTACATCCTGAAGTTCCCATAAAGGTGTTTTTAGTAGCATTTATTTCTATATATGGCAATTCTTTACCAAAATCATCTTTACTAACTTTTGTGCCATTTAACTCTTCTAATGCCCAAATATCGTGTAATCGATAATTGGTGATGTATTCTCCGCATCCTTCTAAGCTAGTAAACTCTGTATCCTTTCCTTTTTTGTAGTCAACAGTTACCGAATAAGGAAATGATTTACCCGACATAGCATTGATACATTCCATTTGGTTAATTTCTATTTTAACAGCAGCTAATTCGGTATGTAAAGTATATAGTTTTACGTTGCTGTCTTGCGCATAGATAGGTTCTGTGTGTGGTGTTAAAATAGAATCTGAATTATGAAGTGTTTGTAGCTTAATCATCTTATCAGAAATAGTCAAACTCCAAAAAGGTTCAACTCCATGAGCTTTGAAATAAGCATCTGTTATTGTGTTTTTAGTGGTAACAGAAGAAGTTTTTGGAATTGAATCGGTAGTAGTAATGGTTTTTTCTTCAGAAGTTTTCTTTTCTTTTTTATTTGAGCATGCTGAAATTACTAAGCAAGCACTTAGTAGTATTGGTATAAGGTTTTTCATGAGTACGTTTTTTATAGTATGTTAAATATAGGGTATTATTTTAATATTTGTACTTGGTGAATATTGATGCTTTTAGTTCTTTTGTGTTGTTATTCAGTTGTTTATGTGTTAGTTTGGTGAGGGTATTTGCTTTGTAGTCTGTATATTTTAAAATAGATGTACAAAGTGTGAAAAGGTTGCGTAGAAAATCTAGTAATAAATAAGTTGTTTTTTTGATAAAAAAAACTCACAATACCTAAGTGTTGTGAGTTTTTTAAATAGAAAAAGTTTGTTGTTATTTTAGCACAGTAAACTCAATACTAGAGTCAGTAAATACCGAATGTGTTTGTGTTTTAAAATCTTTTTCGTCTGCTTTGTAAATATTGTCTACATAAGTTTGCGGATTCAAATCGATTAAAGGAAACCACGTGCTTTGTACTTGTAGTTGAACTTTGTGTCCTTTTTTAAACGTATGGAAAACATCTTGTAGTTTAATATTTACGGCTGTTTTCTGGTTTGGTGTAAATGGTTCTGGGTTAGAAAAACTGTTTCTAAAACGTCCACGCATTACTTCGCTACGTACCATTAAATGATAGTTGCTGAGTTTTAAATGGGTTTGCATTTCTTTGTTGTCGTTTTTTAAATCAGCAGGATGCACATCAACAACCTTCACAATCCAATCGGCTGCAGATCCTGTGGTAGCCACTTGTAGTTTTGCTAAAATATCACCAGCAAGTGTAAAATCTTCAGTTAATACCTCTGTTTCATAAACGAGTACATCAGGTCTACGAGCAGCAAAACGCTGATCGTCTGTCATATATTTACGCGGAGTAAACACCGTTTTAATATCTTCTGAATAGGGTACAGGTCGCTTAAGGTCACTAATAAAACTAACCTTGTTATTTCCTTTTTGAGTTGCTGTTAATTCTTGGTTTTCTGAAAGGAAAAATGTTTGTTTTTGAGCATTTTTTGGTGGCCATGCATCGTATGATTTCCACGTTTTTTTACCTGTATCAAAAACATAGGCTTCTGGTAATCCTGAGTTTTTAGTACCATCACCTTTTAAGAAGTGATTGAAGAATTTGGTTTCTACTTCTTTTTGGAATTTTAAAGAGATGGAATCTCCAAAGTAGTAGTTCCCCACTTTGTTAGCCACTTTATTTCTAGACCATCCGCCATGATCCCAAGGTCCAAAAACAATGGTATTATAGTTGTTTGGTTGATTTTTTTCAATGTTTTTGTAAGTTTCTAATGGGCCATACAAGTCTTCAGCATCAAATTCACCTCCAACAATCATCGTTGCTACAGTAGATGGTACTTTATCTAAATGTTGGATAATTCCTTTGCTTTGCCATACAGAGTCGTAATTAGGGTGTTCTACAATTTCCTTCCAAAAGAAATCATCAATACGCTCTTTGTTATCGGCAACTTTGGTGTCTAACTTATCGTATTGAAAATATTCGTTTAAGTTTTTTAATGGTCCTTTGTCTAAGAAAAACTGATATTGGTCTTGAGTTTTCATATCAGGGAAAGAGTACCAAGCAGAATCGGTAGGTTGATCTTTGTATGTTCCAAATAAAGAAATGGCTTTGAAATAGCTTAATAAGAAAGCTCCGTTATGGTGGAAATCGTCAAAAAAGAAATCTCCAATACATGCTTGCGGTGAAGCAGCTTTTAAAGCAGGGTGAGCATCAATGGTTGAAACAGTAGCGTAGTGACCTGGATATGAAATTCCCCATGTACCTACCTTACCATTATTATTTGCTACATTGTTCACCAGCCAATCGATAGTATCATAGGTATCGGTAGTTTCATCAGTTTGTTTTGCTGTTTTATTTGGAATATAAGCACGCATGTTGTCGTATACTCCTTCACTCATCCAACGTCCGCGAACATCTTGGTATACAATAATGTTTCCTTCTTTCATTAAAACGGGATTAGGGCCAATTTTTTTTCTGAATTTATCTTCTCCATAAGGTTGACAACTATACGGAGTACGTTGTAATAAAATAGGGTAGGTTTTACTAGTATCTTTTGGTGAATAGATGGTGGCATGTAGTTTTACACCATCTCTCATTGTAATTTTTACCTCTTTTTTTGTGTAGTGGTCTTTAACGTAAGTGTTTGCTGTCTTTTCAGCTTTTTTTGCCGTTGTTTTCTTAGTACAACTAGCAAACGAAATTGCTAGTATAAATAATAGAAGTAAGTTTTTTTTCATTATAGTTTTTTAGTGGATCGAAGGTAAATGTATAAAAAAATAACAGCAACCCATTAGATTGCTGTTATTTAAGAAAAATTAGTTGTTTGGATTTAGAATAGTGTCTATTCTATCCGCTGCATCTTGTAAGTGGTAACGAGTTATCGTATTACGTGCTGAGAGTATACTTCTTTTTATATCTCTTTGTAAACGCTTTAATTCTCCTCTTACTACGGGTTTAATGTCTGATTGATTGATGGTAACGGCTGTTTGTTTAAAATACCCTCTGTCGCTTCTTGGTGCTTTTTGGTCTTTTGCTTTGTTTAGTAAAAAGTCCAACCTGTCTAAATGTGCACGTTGCAAGTTTCTACGATACGGGTCAATGGTTTTGTTAGCGTATACTTCGCTCCAAATACCTTTACGTAAATCACTCATCATTTCAATAAGAGAATATGCTTTAGTTCCGTTTAAAGTTTCATTCTCTATCATACGTGTTAACCTTCCTGTTTTTAAAACTCTGTTTAAGGTTTGTACTTGTAGCCCTCTAATGCGCTCAATGATTCCAGAGTGTTGTGTTTTACTAATAATATTTTCGTCAATTAACCAATTTGGAGTTTTAAATAACTCATCATTTACAAATTGTAACGCTCTTTTTTGGTGTTCTTTTGGGACGTGAATATATACAGCACCGTCTTGATCGGCAGTTTTAAAGTATTCATATACACCACCAATATTAGAACTCACATGTCCCATATATCTATTAAATTGCCCAACTACTTGTCCGTACATAGTTTTTAACTCTTCGTAAGTTTCACCATCTTCAGTAGTCCACTCTTCTAAACGAGGTAAAATACGTTGTAGGTTTTTAATACCGTAAGCACTTGCTTTCATGGCATCATCACCTAAGTCCTCTGTTTGTGAACTAGGATCAATAATGTTACGAACTTGTTGATGTCCGAATCTATACACAGGATTTCCTGCTTTTTCTTTAATCCACTGATTTAATACAGGTTTTTCTTCCTTAGCAGATTTATCTATTATTGGTCTATATCCCCAATTGATAGCATACTTGTCGTAAGGACCAATATTAGGCATTAAAGCAACCCCTTTGTCTTCTGGCTGTGCCACATAGTTAAAACGAGCATAATCCATAATAGAAGGAGCAGTTCCATTCTTTTTAGTAAATTCAGCAGAACGTAAAGAATCTACAGGATAGGCAACAGAACTTCCCATGTTATGAGGCAATCCTAAAGTATGTCCAACTTCATGAGAAGAAACAAAACGAATTAAACGCCCCATAATTTCATCTTTAAACTGATTTGTTCTAGCTTCTGGATTGATAGCAGCTGTTTGTACAAAATACCAGTTGTGTAATAGAGTCATTACATTGTGGTACCAGTTAATATCTGATTCTAAAATTTCTCCAGAACGAGGGTCACTAACATGAGGTCCATTTGCATTTGGAATAGGAGATGCTAAATAGCGAACTACAGAATAGCGTACGTCTTCAGGGCTCCAATCAGGATCTTCTTCTTTAGTAGGAGCATCTTTAGCGATGATGGCATTTTTAAATCCAGCAGCCTCAAAGGCAATTTGCCAATCTTCAATACCTTGTTTGATGTATTTACGCCATTTTTTTGGTGTAGCTCTGTCAATATAGTATACAATTTGTTTCTTAGGTTCTACTAATTCACCTCTTTTAAACTTTTCGAGGTCTTCATCTTTTACTTCTAAACGCCATCTGTCTAAATAGGTAACCGATTTACTTTTTTGAACATCTAAACCATAATCTGTTTGAGAACTCGTAAACCACCCAACACGCTCATCAAAATAACGTCTTTTCATAGGGGTTTTAGGAAGTAAAATCATAGAGTTACTCAACTCCATAGTTACAGAACCTACACTTGAATTTGATGGAGGGTTTCCAGCAATGTAAGTTTTTACATTTCTAACTTCGATGTTTTGTGGATAACTGCTAATTCTGTCAATATAAGATCTCGTTTTATCCATTTTAGAAATCTTATAAGGTTTTCTGCTTCTTTGTGGAAAAGTAATTGCTTTTACATCACCTTCAAAAAGTGGACTAGCATCAATTACAGTAGCTGTTGAGTCTTTGCTAAATGCTTTGATAGGAAAAGCAAATAAAATGGGCTCAAAATTAGAATTAACTACTGCTTCATGTACCGGTAAAATGGTGTCAGCAACAACATTGTGAGAAACTACTTTTAGTAAAATTTGTTTCTTGTTTTTTACCCAACGCAATACTTGTGTATTTTGTTTTCCACCACCAAAACCAATACCGCTAGCTGTTTTGGCAATTCTAGTCACCATTAGCATTTCACGGTTCAGAAGAGAATCTGGAATTTCAAATAAATATTTAGCATCTTTTGAGTGCACTTTAAACAAACCTTCGTCTGTTTTGTGTTGTTTGGTAACCACCTTTTCGTAAGGTTGTATACCGCCCTTTTTAGGGCTGTCTTTTTTAGTGGTAGTCTCTTTTTTTGCGTTTTTTTTCTTCTTTCGTTGTGCTTCTGCATTCAAAGAAACTCCTAAAGCAAGAAATACCACTAAAATAGTTGAAAGTATTTTTTTAGTCATTGTAAAAATTAATTGAATAAATAAGGGCGGAAATTAGTAAAACTACTTTCGGTTTTATCTTAATTAATTGTTAAAGGGAAGTTAAACTAAAAGATGTGAGTAGTTTAGATTGCATAATTCATATTAGGTGCTAGCTTAGTCGTTTTTTTACGCTCTATTTTTTTTCGTACTTTTTTTAAGCCCTTGTTTACAACATCTTTCATTTTCTGTAGTTGCTCTTGTAGAGTTTCTTGAGTAAAAGTTTTCGGTTCTTTTTTTTCTAAAAGCTTATTAATTCTTTTCACTTGATTTTTTTTGTTGAAATCCACTAATTTAAATTTCGCACCTGCAGAAAAAGCTCCCATCACTGCATTGGTTTCAACTAAATAAACTTTGTCTGCTTCTAAATTAGCTTCTAGCACATCAATATTTTCCGCTTTAATCCAAAATACTTTTTCTCCTGGCTCACATTCATAACGTAAATAGTTAACACCATTAAATCTTCCTAAGTATTCTTCATTGTCAAAATACCTGATGTTCATTAGAGCACCTAAACCGCTTGTTCTAAGAAAATAAATTACCGATTTACCTTTGGCAGGAGGAACAATTTTTTCAGTTTGTAGTTGAGAAAAGCTTTGAAAGGATAAAAATACTAGTAGCAGAAAAAGAATGTTTTTTTTCATTTTTAAATTTTATTTAAATGATTTAGGAGATAAATCTAATTAAAAATTACGATTTTCTTTTTTTTGTTAGATGTGTTTATAATGTAGTTTTCAGTTTTTTACTGTATTGTAGTGTAAATAAAACCCCGTACCTTTGCAGCGGCATGAGAATAAGACGACTTTCAGATTGGTTACCGACTACAAATAAGGAGGTGAAGTTAAGAGGATGGGATGCATTAGACGTAATCCTGTTCAGTGGAGATGCATATGTAGATCATCCATCATTTGGTCCTGCAGTAATTGGACGTATTTTAGAGAGTTATGGCCTGCGTGTGGCAATTGTTCCGCAACCAAGTGTTCATGACAACTTACAAGATTTTGAGAAGCTAGGAACTCCAAGATTATTTTTTGCAGTTACCGGTGGTTGTATGGATCCGATGGTGAGTAATTACACGGCGAGTAAACGCCGTCGTGATAAGGATGCTTATACGCCTAATGGAGATAAAGGATTCAGACCTGATTATGCTACTTCAGTATATTCTAAAATTTTAAAAGAGAAGTTTCCAGATGTTCCTGTGTTAATTGGTGGAATTGAAGCTTCGTTGCGTCGTGTTACTCATTACGATTACTGGTCTGATCAATTATTACCAACGATTTTAGAAACGTCTAAAGCCGATATGTTGGTATACGGAATGGGAGAGCAGCCACTAAGAGAAATTGTAGAGCTGTTGCAAAAAGGTGTGCCATTTTCGAGCTTAAAAACGATTAAGCAGACCGCTGTTTTATTAGAAGAAGATGAGAAAACTCCGAAAAATAAGAACTGGGACGATGTAGAAATTAGTTCGCATGAAGTTTGTTTGAAGGATAAGAAAGCCTATGCTTCTAACTTTAAAGTGATAGAGCAGGAGTCGAACAAATTATACGCTCGTCGTATTTTTCAAAAAGTTGGGAATAAAAAGTTGATGATTAATCCGCCGTTTCCAACAATGACGGAGGAAGAAATTGATGCTTCATTCGATTTACCTTTTACACGTTTACCACATCCAAAGTATAACAAGCGTGGACCGATACCTGCGTTTGAAATGATTAAGTTTTCTATCAATATTCACCGTGGGTGTTTTGGAGGCTGTAGTTTCTGTACTATTTCAGCACACCAAGGAAAGTTTATTGCAAGTAGGAGTCAAGAATCGGTTTTAAAGGAAGTGGATCAAGTTGCCCAAATGGATGACTTTAAAGGGTACTTATCAGATATTGGTGGGCCATCTGCGAATATGTATAAGATGAAAGGTAAAGTACAAGCGATTTGTGACAAGTGTGTTGCTCCGTCGTGTATTTCACCTGTAATTTGTAGTAATTTAGATACCTCACACAAACCGTTAACCGAGTTATATCAAGCGGTTGATGCACATCCGAAGGTGAAAAAATCATTTATTGGAAGTGGTATTCGACATGATATGTTAGTGCCTGAGTTCAATAAAAATGCGGATCCTAAAGAGTTAGATGCTTATACAGAGGAGGTGATGACAAAACACGTTTCTGGGCGATTAAAAGTAGCGCCAGAACACACTTCCGATCCTGTACTAAAGTTAATGCGTAAGCCTTCGTTTAAGTATTTTCATTTATTTAAAGATAGGTTTGACCGCATCAATGTAAAAAAGAAATTAAAACTTCAATTAATACCGTATTTCATTTCTAGTCACCCAGCTTGTGAGGCGGAAGATATGGCAAATTTAGCTGCTGAGACCAAAGATATGGGCTTCCAGTTAGAACAAGTACAAGGGTTTACCCCAACACCGATGACGGTGGCTACAGTAATTTATTACAGTGGTTACCATCCGTATACTTTAAAAGAGGTAAAAACTCCAAAGACTAAAAAGGATAAGGAAGATCAGCACAAGTTTTTCTTTTGGTATAAAAAAGAAAATAAGCAATGGATTAAAGATACGTTAAACAAAGTTGGACGTACTGATTTATTGAAAAAATTACTTCCAGAAGACACTTCGTGGCGTAAAAATAAAGCAGGAAAAGCAAAAAACACCTTTGATGATACTGTAACCTACAAACCATCAAAACCATCTAGAAGAAAAAACAAAGGTTTCAAGAAGAAAAGAAGAAATTAATAAAGAAAAAACTTCACGCTTATTCCTGAATAACACTAGGTTATAACTTTTAATGATTGTTTAAAAGGTAAATACCTGTAGGTCAATTATATATGTTTTATTTTTGGTTTATAAATATACAATTATGTGTATTTGTTTAACCTAAAGTTGACTATTTGATTAAGTAGCTGCTAATTTACTTTTAGGTTGTATAAATGAAGCATTAAAATATGTAAAAACATAGCTGAGGAATTATTATTACTCAAGACAATATTTATGTTTTTACTTATTAAGAAATGCCACAAAGCGAAAAAAAATCTGTGTTACAAGATTTTTAGTAGCAATTTTTACTAACTTAAAAAGAGAAACAATGTTAAAAACAAAAAGGAAAACGACCGTTAATTTCAATATTGACCCCGTACAATTAATTAAAGACATATTTGGAGGCAACTCGGAGAGAAATGATTTAGCTATTGCTGTTGAAAATGGAACAAATGTTCAATGGGAAGTGGCTTGGAATAACGATGTTGGCCATGGAGATTTTCACGATTCTAAAGGAAATAGTACTTTACAACCGATTACCCCATATAGTAGCAAACCTGTTAATGCTACTACTTTTGAGCTTGGTTTTCATGCAGTAGGAGCTGGGTGTAATGTTGTTCTAAAAATAATGTTAAATGGTGATTCTGATAGTTACTTTGGAGTTATGGCAGCGACACCAGTTAATAAAACGAATTATGTGAAAGCTAAATATTATACAAAAGACATGTCATTTGAACACCTTTGGGATGATTTGGATGATATGGGTAAGCATTATGGAAGTCAAGGGGCTTTAAATGTAAAAAACAAGAATAAAACTATTAATGCTGAAATTACCATAGAGGAAACAAGCCCCGCTGGATGTATTATTAAGCTTGAAATGGCCTAAATAGTATTTCTATATAAATGAATAAAAAAATCCGCTGTTAAGCGGATTTTTGTTTATGCTTCATTTTCTAAACGGTTTCGTTTCATTTCAAAAGCTTCAGTAGCTTGTTTTATAATATTTAAGGTATCAGAAGCTCTTACCATTACTTTTTCGAGTTCTTTGTCTAAATCTTTTGACTGGATATCGAATAGTTGAACTTCAACCACACCAATTTTTTCAATTAAACTTTTTTGCGTGTTTTTAATGTCTTCCATTTTAACTAAAACGGAATTCATTGTATCGAGTCTTTTCTGTTCTTGATCTGTCATAAGTTTCTTTTTTAGTTGCAATTAAGATATGAAAAAATCAAGAGTTAAGCAAATTAAGTAGTTTGTAAGGTGTTGGTATTTAGTGTTTTTGATGGGTTTTTAAATGGGAAAAGCAGGAGTAAAATTCCTGCTTTTTTGTTATTCTGAAAATTCTAATACGCTGTTTTTAGTACGGAGTCTTATTTCACTTAGTTTTTCATCAACTAACAATTTTCCGTCTTTAAAAACTTCTCGTAACTCGCCTTCTTGTTCTTCTTTCCAGCTTACTTGATCGTGTAATGTATACTCTCCATCTTCTAGTGTTATTTTTAATAATCCTTTGGCAGATTTCTTTGTTCCGTCATCGGTAATTGGATCTTTAAAAATTTCTCTTCCTTCTCCATCTACTTCTCCGTAGGTAGCTTTCATGGCAAATCCAAAGGTATCTCTGGTGTTGTATTGATAAGTGAAAGAACCAATTCCTAGCACTATATTAGTAGAGGCAAATCCTTTTTGTTTTAAGCGTTCACAAATTTGTGTGGCTCTTTCAAGGGTAATGCTATCACCATAAATAGCTCCAATATGACTATCTAGTTCTTTATATCCTTTTGCATTGGTTGTACCTCCAAAAACTTCCCAAAGCAGTTGTATAACTCCTTTTTGTTCTACTTCTGTCTTACCGTTTGTATTTCCACAAATAATATCCACAGGGTCACCGCTATCAGGTCTAATCACTACTTTACCATCTCTGGCTAAGACTTCTTCTTTTAAGTTAGGTAAATATTCGGTAAGTACTTTCCATAAATCCCACGTATCAGAAACAATAGAAACGATGCCATTTGGATATACTTCCGTAATTAATCTTTTAAAAGTCTCTTCTTCACCGCTATTGGTTCCCATACACATTACAGAGTGTTCCGTTGCCGCAACAGAACCACCAATCAATTCATTATCAGAATCTGCATTGTAATACTTTTCTAAAAAGTCTACAGCTGGTATAGTATCTGTTCCAGTAAAACTTAATAGGTGACCCGCAGCGCTCATTTCAGCAGCTTCTAAACCAGCCATTCCTCTCATAGAAAAGTCGTGTCCTTGCCAATCTACCATTTCGGGAACAGATGAGGTTTCTTGTGCGTATTTATCTAATAGTTGCCTGTATTGTTTTGCAATGGTTGCAGAATTACATGGTAACCAAACAGTGGTTGATAATAAGGTTTCAAAATAGTTGGTTAGCCAAAAGAATTCTGGCAATGTATTATACATAGTAAACATTGGTACTCTAATAGGAACTTCTACACCCTCTGGCAATGCTTTAAAAGTCATAGGAATGTACCCTAAATCGTGTAATGCTGCAATATGTTCAATACCTACTGAGTTTTCGCCTAAATAGTTGTTAATTCTTCTGCTGTATTGTTTGCAAATTTCTTCTTTTGGTTTGTTAAAGAAGTTGGTTTGAAATTCTTCAATGATATATTTTTTGATGAAGTATTGCAGTCCGAAAAAAACTACTTTTTCAACTCCTTGAATTCTACTTTTTCTTGGTGTCCAGTTTGAATATACTAACGTAGTGTTGTTAGGGTATTGTCTTCTGTGGTCTACTTTATAACCGTCTGTATATAATAATGGATTCATAGTTTGTTATTTTGTTTGTGTCAAATTTACGCAAATTAAATTTACTTCACAACAGAACCTTAATTTTTTTTATAAATAATTATAGTAATTTTTCGAAGTCTATAAGAATTAGGTCTTCTCCTTCTATGCGTTTATTGTTTCTTGTATACACTACGATTTTAAGGTACCATATAATTTCAAAATCGTTATTTTTAATAGAGATAGGGAGTGATTCTTCGGGGAATTTAGATTTAAAGGATGAAATATTTATAGGGGTTACTTTTGTTTTTTCTCCTTCATAAAAAGTTTTAATACTGGTTGATCTACTACTACCGTTATCATAGGTAACCTTTTCTTTTCCTATTAACTGACAGTTTATATGTTGTATTGTATTTGTTCTTTTTTTTAACCTGAAGTTAGTTTGGTAGTAGTGTTCATCTAATGCTTCTAGTTTGTAGTTAATTGCCCCAATAGCCAGTGAAGGTTGTATTTTATAAAAATAAACTATTCCGCACAGTATGGCATATATGCTTAAAAAGACATAAAAAACCTCTAACCTACCTAGTTGTGAATAAATTATAGCACTTATAATTCCTGTTATGATAAGACCAAAAAATAAAATTGTTTGCGCTTTTTTGATACCGGGTTTGATGCTACCTGAAGTTTTTTTAAATTTATAAGTGGAGTTTCCTTTTATTAGTAAGATGGGAATTTCATGATAAAAATCAGGACGAATGAGCCCTTTTAAATAACCTCCTATTTTAAAGTCAGATAATTTTTCTTTTCGTAACTGTTTTTCACTTTCCTTTTTTATGTCGACTTTAGCTGTTAGCAAAACCGTTTGTGTCATGTTTTCCCCAATAAAAGAAACGTTATAAACAGGTTTAAAGGTAAATGTAGAAGCTATCGTTTGGCCTTTAGAAATTTTTTCACAATCGTTTATGGAATAATAGTCCAAAGTAATTTCATCAGTTTCTCCCTTACCTTGGTGTTTTATAGATAATTTAATTTGAATGTTTTCAATATCTAAGTGAATAGGACTATGGTTTTTAATAAAAACTTCACCAGAAATTGTCTCATTTGCTTGAAACTCGTTTTTGTCAAGTGTAACCTTAATATCTACAAATTGTTGATAACTCATATAGTTCGTTATTGGGGTTTAAGAAAAAATCATACAAGGATAGTTGAATTTCTCGTAAATTATTACCGTGATCTTCCAATAATTTTTGAAGATGTGCATCTTTAATTTTTATAGATTCTTTTTGAGAATCTAAACAGGCAAGTTCAATTCTTTTATGTACAATTTTTCTTAAAAGGTTTATGTCTAATTCTAGTTTGCTAAAATTTATTTTTTTATATAATTTTCTTTTCGGGAAATACGGAATTTTATGAGAGTAGTGTGCACCAATAATTAGTTTGTTTTGATTTGTAAGTAGTTCCAGTTTGTTTTTTGTGGACAAGAGCTGAAAGGAGTCTATAATGAGAATGCCAGGGATTGTATTTATATATGAATGTTCTTTCTTCTTTAGTTTGAAGAAAGTTGAGTTAGCTAAGTGCTTTGAGTGTAATGATTGTAAAAGAGTTGATTTTCCCTTTCCTTTTTTACCATAAAACTCAATAAAACAAGAACTGGTTGACATTATTTTTAAAGCCAAATCGTTAAGGTTGATTCGTTCTTCTGTAACCTTTAGTAATTCTTGGTCATTTAGAAATGAAAAAGGATTATATTTTAAGTTTAGCTTTTGATAATGATCTTGTTCTAGCATGTTACTTCTAAGGATATTTCGTAAAATTATTGAATGTTTACTTTTTAGATAAGTTAAAATATCTTTTAATTCCTTCCTTTTTCGTTTGGATATAGCGTTTTTATTGGATTGCTTTGCCAAAATTCTTTGCTGTCGATATCCATAATTGTTAAACACCCTGTAAATGCAGCTCCTGTATCAATATTCCATAGGTTTAAAGCGTTTATAGGGTTTGGTGAATTATAGCGTATAGTTGGGGTGTGACCAATGTATATTTCTGAATAGTGTATAAACCTCTCTGGGTATAGTTCAGATTTTTCAGATAAGTTTTTATCAGTAGCCAACGCTGTTTCCCATAAGGTTCTATCAAAATGATAATTTAATTTGAATGTTTCTTTTTCCACTCCGTGCATAGAGGTAAAACCAGCATGAATAAACAAACGATTTTTACTGTCGATATGGTAAGGTTTCATTTCTTGAAAAAATGCCAGATGTTCATGTTTCTGTTCTTCTGAATAAGATTCGTAGCTTTTTTTGGTTTCTTCGCCACCATGTGCTAACCAAATGGCTTTACCTTCACCAGTTCTCAACCAGTCTTCACACCACAAATCATGATTTCCTTTAATGAAAATACATTCATGCTTTTTGTTTAACTCTATTAAAAAATCAATGACTTGTGCAGATTCACTCCAGCCATCTACATAATCACCAAGAAAAATTAAGGTATCTTCTATAGTGATTTTGGCTTTTTTTAAAACCTGGGGTAAGGCTTTTAAGCCTCCATGAATATCACCAATGACAAATGTTTTCATACTATTATAAATCTTCAAATTCAATAAATTCAGCCGGGACAAGGTTGGTTAACCAAACGCCATTTCTTTTTGTGTTTTTCTCATTCATAGCTTAATAAGTTTTTATATATCGTGTAGCTTTCATTATCAAAACATACAAAAATTACTTCATCTAATATTGGAGTACTTTTTATTGTTGAAAGAGCTACTTCAGCTGCTACCTGTTTAGGAAAGCGATAAATCCCTGTACTAATGCAAGGAAAAGCGATGGAATGCAAATTGTTTTCTTTAGCAAGTAACAGGCTGTTTTTATAACAGTTGGCTAATAATTCTTTCTCGTTATTTTTTCCTTCTTGGTACACAGGGCCAACAGTATGTATAACTTTTTTAGCAGGAAGATTTCCAGCAGTTGTAATTACAGCTTCCCCAGTTTTACATTTACCTTGTTTGTTCCTAATTTGTTGGCATTCTTCTAAAATAGAAGAACCGCTCGCTCTGTGTATAGCTCCATCGACACCACTTCCTCCTAATAAACTCGAATTAGCAGCATTAACTATAACGTCAACTCTTACTTTTGTAATATCTCCTTTTATAATTTTAATTGTCATAGTTGTATTTTTTAGCAAATTGTTGACTTAATTGAAGAATATCATCTTTTCTTACTAATGAATCTACCCATTCTTGAGATATATTATCTATTCCATAGTACATACCAGCAATAGCTCCAACTATAGTAGCTGTAGTATCAGTATCATCCCCTAAATTTACAGCTTTTAAAACTGCTTCACTATAATTAGAAGTGATAAGTAAACACCAAAGTGAAGCTTCTAATGTATGTAGAACATAGCCACTGGAATTTATATCTTCTTCTTTTAAACTAGATATATCTTGCTTTAAAATTCTAGAGAAATAATTTTGCTCGTAAGAAGAAATATTTCTTTCTGAAAAAAAGACAGTAATTTCCTTTTGCATCTTTTTATATGAATCTACAATTGAAAATCCATTTAAAATATGTTCAGCTAATTTTAAATATATTAAACAAGAAATTGCCGATCTTATGTGGGGATGTGTTAGTGATGAAACATGCCAAATAATATTAAACTGGTCATTTATTTTTTTATCCTTTATGTAAAAGAGTAAAGGAACAATTCTCATTAATGAACCATTACCATTTGTATATTCATCATCAGAATATTTTAAAATTTCTAGTTCTTTATAGTCTTTTTTATTTATGATTTTTGAAAGTTGTTCAATCGCTTTTCGCGTTTGGATTCCGATATCAAAAACATTACCGTGTGGAGTCCATATCTCAGCATTCATCCATTGGATAAATTTATATGAAATATCCACTAAATCGTATCCTTGACATAAACTTTCAGCTAAACAAAATGTAAGAGAACTATCATCTGACCAAGTTCCTTTGGGTTGATGATGTGTTCCAAACTCTCTCATGTTTATTACAGGGTTTTGTTTTAACTCTTGCCTGTTTGTAAACTCTACAGGTACCCCTATAGCATCAGCTACAGCTAATCCAATAAATGTTGATTTAATAATGTTTTTTTTCATAGCAATTTTTTATGGTTTTTATAGCAATTTCCCCAGTTCAATCTGTATACAATTATCGTTTTCTATAGTTTTAAAACTATCCGTTGTAAAAATTTTGGTGAAGTGTTTTTCAAGTTCATCAAAACCTTTACTAAATATTCCGTGACTTACGGCTAAGTAGAGGTTTCCAGCATTCTTAGCTTTTAATTCTTTAGCTAGCCCTAAAAAAGTTCCGCCTCCATCACAAATATCATCCACAATTAAACAATCTTTACCCTGTAAATTATCAGCATATACTTTAAAACCTGTTAGCTGACCCGTTTTTACGTTTCTGCTTTTAGAACATTCAATTACTTCATAGTTTTGAAGGTAAGCAGCAACTTTGTATATCTTTTTTAACGCACCACCATCAGGAGAGATCAATATCAGATCTTTTGAAAGTTGCTGTGTTATTTGCTCTATGAATGTATGGTTGTCGATTATTTTACAGTTATTCAATAGGGCAGGAGTTACTTCAGAATGTGGATCGAAAACAGTTACTGACTCAAAGTTTTGTGTATTTATAATATCTGCATATACTTTTACCGATAAAGGTTCACCCGATACCATTAATCTGTCTTGACGAGCGGCTGGAAAATAGGGAAGGACAACGTGTAACTTTGTAATACCCATGTTTTTTAATGCATTAGTAGCCAATAAAAGTGTACCGATATCATTAAAAGACTGAATGCGATGTGTAATGGTAACTTCTGACTCATTTTCAAGTTCAGAAATGATTTTAATATGTGGTTCCCCTCCTGAAAAAGTAAAGAAATTATAGTCTATATTGTTTTCTGTTCCGTAAGGAGTAAAGTTTTTATCTAAGTTTAAAATCATATTGCGTAATTTTTACACAAATATAATGTGGTTTTTTAAAATAAAAAATGTTTTAGTGTTTTTTTTAAGCAAACTTAATTTCGAAATGGAAGCCTTTCTTTTCTAGTTCTTTATATTTCTTAGCATTGAACTTAAATAGCTTTGCAGGTCTACCGCTAGATGGTTGGTGTATTTTGTCGGTTTCGGTAAGTATCCCAAAGCTCATAATTTTTTTTCTAAAATTACGACGGTCAATTTTTTGGTCAAGAATAGTTTGATACAAATTTTCTAAATCAGAAAAAGGAAACTCTTTTTTTAGTAATTCAAAACCAATAGGTTGGTAGTTTATTTTGTTTTGAAGTCTTTGTAAAGCTGTGGTTAAAATACGATTGTGGTCAAAAGCTAGTTTGGGCAATTCATGAATAGGGAACCATTGCACTTCAGCAGCGTCTGTATTCGCACTGATTTTAAAATGATAGGGGCTCACTAATCCAAAATAGGTAACAGAAATAACTCTGTTTCTTGGGTCTCTTTTGGGAGTTCCAAAAGTGTACAATTGTTCAAGATAATCAATAGTGACTCCAGTTTCTTCTAATAGTTCTCTTTCAACGGCATGCTCTAGTGATTCGTTTTCTAAAACCAATCCACCAGGTAATGCCCAAGCTCCTTTAAAAGGTTCGATGCCTCTTTTTATTAATAAGACAGAGAGTTCTTTTTGTTGGTAACCAAAAACAACAGCATCTACAGCAACTTTTATATTTTGTGATATCTTCATTTAGTGTTGAATTTACACAAAGTTACGAAAGTTTTAAAAAATTATGGATTCTTATTTTTAAACTTGGATGTTAGTTTATGCAAAGGTGTTTTTTGACTGTCTTTTTGCAATGTAAACTGCACAATTTTAGCGGTAAAGGCAACAAAAGTTCCGATAGATAGAAAGGTATATATTATTGTAAATATTTTACTAATGCTATGTGTGGGTACGAAGTCTCCATAACCTACCGTTGCCATTGTCATTACAGAGAAGTATAAAGAGTCTATAACCTCCCAATGCTCAATTTTGTGATAGAATATAGTAGAACTTGTTAATAGTAAAGAGAGAAAAAAAAATAAATATCTAAATTCAGTATCTTTTTTGATACCTATAAAAACAAGTTTACAAAAGCGATAAAAGTTGATAAAGAATGAAACCATAAGTTGAAAAATACGTTAGAAGAAAAGTTGAAGATATAACTTACTTACAAACTTTACAATCTTCTTTGTCTTGAATTTCACCTACTAACTTTCCTTCTTCGTTAAGTGAAAATCCACAGCAATCCATAAAACCTTGTGCAATCAATTTACGAGCACGTTGAATTTGAGATTTTGTAGTAGGTAAATTTTGCTGTAAAGTATCAGCAACTTCTTGTTGTTTTAACCCTTTTATGTCTGATAAAAACAGCGGATCTCTATATTTTTTTGGTAAATCTTGTATGATTGCACGAAGACAATCTTTTTCGGTATGTTCGTGTTCTTTTGAGTCTGTTTGTGCTTCAAAATTGTTTAATTCAACTGTTTGGTTAGTGTTTTTGAAGTAATCCATCATCGTGTTCCGAGCAATCGTAAAAATCCAAGATTTTAGTTTGGTAATGTCGTTTAAGGTGTGAAGTTTCGTATGAACTTTTATAAATGTTTCTTGTAAGAGGTCATCAGTCGCATTGGGGTCTTTCACTTTACTTAAAATAAAGTGTTTTACATCATCTGCGTATTTTTTCCAAGCTTGTTGTGTTGTCATGCTAGTAAATTTACGAAAAATGCCACGCTGAATAAAATGAATATTTTGTTTTCATTGTGTTCAGAGTGACAAGAATTTTAAAAGTTGATTTAATTAACAGTTACAGTTATTACACGTACAGTTTTCACAAGTACAATTTGAGCAGTCTCCTATTTTGCATCCTTCGCAAGTGCAGGTGCATTGATTATTGTTTTTCATGATATTATTTGTTTTGTGTGTTTGTATAGTAGACTAGAAAATGAGTATAAAGATGCATTTATTGTTAAAAATATTTTTGAAGGTCTTTTCTAACAGGAATAGGTTTAATTGCAGATATGTTAGAGCCACCTGTATTTCCTGTAGGTACCCAAATTAAAGTAAATAAAATTGAAGCTATAATTCTGAAAAATTGTCCAATAATTTCTTTACTACTGTTTGTTTTTATTCCGTAAATAAACATCCAATAATGAGATAAAGTATGTCTATATACATGTTTTTGTCCCAATATATGAGCGTTTTCTAAATGATAAAAAGACACTCGAAAGCTTTTACTTTTAAGTGCCTTTTTAGCTAAGATTAATTGATTGTAAAATTCTTGTTTTCGTTGTAGTTGTGTCATGATTTGTTGACTTTATAAATCAGACTACAAAGAATAAAAAAAAGATGCGTTTTTTTTTTTTTTTTTTTTGTAAAAAGCTTTAAATTAGCGTTTTAACTAACTTTAAAATTTATTTATTATGAAAAAAAGAAAGATTATTTTAGGATTATTAATTATGGTGTTTGGCCTTATATCTTGTAATGATAATGAATCTCTTGATACTTTGACGGATACAAAAATGAGTCCAGATGAGTTTTTTTCTAAAGTAGCTGCTATGGATATACAAACATCAAATGATGAAAATGTCATATACATAGATGTTAAGTATGATAAGAAGAATAACACTATTGAGTATCTTAGTTCTATTGAGGCAGAAGCAGACTTTTTTATTTTGGACAGTGATAAAGATATTCAAAGAAGGATTGAAGAAAGTAAATATGAGGTAACTTGTAAAGGAGGCACAAATGAATTTACTAAGGGGTGTGATGGAAAGTTTTCATGTGGTAAGTTAATTTATAATTGTTTACAGTCAGGAGGATGTGCTACTATATGCCAAAACAGAATAACTTATGCTCCACAGAATAGGACATTTTATATAGAATAAATTATTTTATTAAATAGCAAGAGCCTTAGAAAATATTTTCTAAGGCTTTTTTGTTTAGTAAAATCTTTGTTTTTAATTCACTTTTTCTCCATTTACATAGGTTGCTATTACTTTTGTATTCGGAATTTCTTTTCCGTCAATAGCCATTATATCCTTATCAAGAATGATAAAATCAGCGACTTTACCAACTTCGATGCTTCCCTTTTCGTTTTCCTCAAAATTTGCATAGGCATTCCAAATGGTCATTCCTTTTAAGGCATTTTCTCTAGATAAAGCATTTTCCATTTGGTAACCACTTTCAGGATACCCTTTTAAATCTTTTCTGATAGTAGCTGCGTAAAAAGTATATAGCGGACTTACATGTTCAATAGGAAAATCGGTTCCTAAAGCAACTTTTCCGTATTCTTTTAATAAGTCGTTAAAGGCGTAAGCTCCTTTTATTCTTTCTGCACCTACTCGGTCTTCTGCCCAATACATATCAGAAGTGGCGTGTGTGGGTTGAATAGAAGGAAGTACATTTTTGAATAAATCAAAGTCATTCAGATCTACAATTTGAGCGTGTTCAATACGCCAACGTCTGTCAGTTTTATTTTTCAATACTTCGTTGTAGGTTTTTAACATCACATAATTGGCAGAGTCACCAATAGCATGGGTGTTCATTTGATAGTCGGAAGCAGCGATTCTCTTCGCTACTTTTTGTAGGTTCTCATAGGAATTTACCAAAGCACCAAAATGTCCTTTCTTATCAGAATATTCATCTTTAAGAGCAGCTCCTCGAGAACCTAGAGCTCCGTCAGAATAAACCTTTACAGAACGAACGTTTAATCTATCAGTTTTAATGATGCCTTTGTCGAGGTAGTAATCAAGATTTTTTTGATTGTTTGAAATCATAGCGTATATACGCATTTTTAAACCTCCAGATTGTTGTAAGCTATCAATTAATTCAATAACTTCTTTATCTAAACCAGCATCGTCAACGGTAGTTAATCCTAAATCGAAACATATTTTTTCAGCATCTTTTAATGCTTGAATTTGCTCCTTTTTTGATGGTTTTGGGTTGTTAACAAAATTCATCGCATTGTCAATAAGTACTCCTGTTAGCTTGCCGTCCTTTTTTATAAATTCTCCTCCGTTAATTTTTGAGTCAAGAGTTATTCCAGCTAAATTAATAGCAGCTTGATTGACTAACATTGCATGACCATCAATTCTACGAATGGCTACCGGTGTGTTTGGAAATATACTATCCAATTTTTCTTTGGTAGGGAATTCTTTTATTTCCCAATCATTTTGATCCCAGCCACGACCTGTGATGTAGGTTGTGCTTTTTTCTTTTTGAAAAGCAATTAAGCGTTGTAGTACTTCATCATAACTTTCAGTTCCAACTAAATCTACTTTTTGTTGTTGTAAGCCTAGTCCGTAAAAATGGCAATGTGCATCTATAAATCCTGGGTATATTGGGTTGTTTTTGGCATCAATAATGTTGGATGTGCTATATTTTTCTTGAATTTCTTTATTGTTTCCTATGGCTATAAATTTTCCATCTTTAATAGCGAAACTTTCAGCGGTATCAAAATTTGAGTTTACTGTATAGGTATTGGAATTAATAACAATAGTGTCTACTTTTTCTTTTTGTTTACAAGAAAGCAGGAAACTAAAAGCAAGTAGAGGGAGTAGTGTTTTTTTCATGGTTGGTATTGTGTTAAAGGTATAGATGTTCAAATGTATTTAAACTTAAACAAAAAAAGGAAAACTAAAACTAGTTTTCCTTTTATAAAAATACATAACAGAAAAAGTTCCTATTTACTAACGGCTTGTAAAGCAGCGTCAAAAGCAGGATCAATATAAGTTGTTGTTAATTCATCTACTTGTTCTTGTGTAGGGATAGTTTTTACATCTGGAGCAACACCAATAGCTTCAACAACTTTTCCTTTACTATTTTTAAATGCCATTAAAGGCATGTAAAATTCTAAATATCCGTTGCTTAATCTATTTCCTCCATTAAATGAATCTTGGCCTCCTAAGCCTGCAGTACCACCACCGCTATTGTCTCCAACGATTGTTACATGGTCTCCTTGAGATTTAATCATCATAGTACTGATTTCTGCCATGCTAAAAGAGTTTTCGTCAATTAAAACTGCTATAGGAATATTTTGTTCAAGGGCAAATTTGTGAGGTTTTGTTTCTACTGGCGTCCATGGACTGTAATTAAAACGACCATTGCCTTCTTTTGTTCTTTGGTATCCCCAAACTTTTTGTTGCGTTATAAATCTTTCGGTAAAAATACGGGCATCAATTACATATCCACCGCCGTTACCACGTAAATCTAAAATTATTTTTTTTGCTGTACCATTGGTTATAGGGTTGTATAATTTTTGATAAAGATCAAAATTGTAATTTGAAGTGATAGAATTTAACAATTCGTCAAATTCATCAGTAAATGTAAAGCCAAAAAAAGAAATGGTACTAGCAAAGCTAGAAACTTTTTGGTAAGTTGTTATGCGCTTATTGTAAATTCCGTATAATATATTAACAGCTTCTTTTTGTGCTTCTGTAGTAGTTGGAGCATTGTAATAAGCGCCTAATATAGGTAATACAGTTGCATGTTTTGTTTTAAACTCGTTTTTAGCAGCCTGTGTAAAGCTAGCTAAAGGAGCTAAACTGTTTTCAAAGTCGCTAATTAACTCAGTGTTTTTAAAGTTGTCAAGAGCGCTTATGTAAGTTTTATACTCGTTAGAATTAATTACTGTGTTTACTAGTGTTTTAAAAGAGGATAAATTATCCTTCATCAAAGCTTCAAACTCAGTACCAGCTTCATTATCTAATTTTTTTAAGTCATCAAAATACGATTGATTAATACCATCAATATCGCTAATGTCTTCTAATAAAGGGAATGCTCCTTCTATTATAGCAGTTGGATAAACCTCAAAACCAGTTAACTGAATATACATTGTTTCTGGGTCACTTTTTAAGAAACCAGCTAAAATAGGACCTTCTTGAACAATTGTAGTAGGATCTAGCTTGTCATTAGTCATAACCAAGCTTACTTCATCTTTGTTAACTTTTGGGTTCCTTTGGTTTCTTCCAAAGTTAACAAAACCGTCTTCTTCAGTATACTTGTACTTCATATTACTAGAAAAACCAGCAGAGATAGAAGCGCTACGACCTGGTAATTTAACACTAGGTAAAGGAATGGTTACACTTAAACCAAAATGTTGATCTAAAACTTTTCCAGTAATAATTTCAGCAAAATATTTGAAGGCTAAGTTGGCTTCTTTTTCAGCTTCAATAGGACTTGCATCTGCCTTATTAAAAGTTGTTAGTCCTTTAAATTTTGGACTGTATTTTTTGTATACATTGTCCCAACTTTCTTCTTGTTCGTTAAAGTAGTTATAATCGTTATTCATGGTATCCCAAAAAGCATTGAAAAGATCCGAATAACTAGCTACATCAGTTCTGTCTAATTCAGCTACTTCTAAAGCGTCTTCTCTACAAGATTGAAGAGTTTGTAATGATAGAACTACTATAAATATTTGTAATATGTATTTAAGTTTTTTCATAATAATTTAGTTTTTAAAAGTTGTAAGATATTCCTATACCATAATTAGAGGTGGTATAATAATAATTAGAAGTATTTCTTAATTGTTCTTTTTGGTTGTCAGATAAACCATACATAAAAGAGTATTCAACAAATAGGCTTAAGTTTTTGTAAAAGTTATAGCCTAATCTAGTTTCAGCTTGTAGGCCATAATCAACTCTGTTAAAATGATTTTCATTTTTATCAAAGTCGTAAGTTTCAGTTACTGTTTTCTTAGGGAAACCATCAAAATCAAGTTCTCCAAAAACTTCAACTGTACTTTCTCTTTTAAGAGAGTTCCACCAGCCTACATAAGTTCCTGCAAAAACTTCAAAGTTAAATTTGGTGTCTTTTAATGCTTGATGTAGTGGTTGTATTCCTACCATTACGGGAATGTTGAAATATCTCGACCTATGAAGGGTAGAAACGCCTTCTCGTGTTCCTGTTCTTTGAAATCTATAGTTTTTATTAAGGTAGGTTATCCCTGTTTGTATACTAATGTGTTTATAAACGTTAAAGTTGAAACCTGCTTTAAAGTAGTTTCCATCCTCATTTGTATATTCGGTATCTACTCTGTTGTTGGCGCTATAAGTAATATCATTGTTATTTAATCCTCCTGAAAAACTTACTCTAAATTTATTTTGAGCAGAAAGAGAAGAGTTAATTAAAAGGGCAACAAAAAGAAGTAAGAGTACTTTAGGGGTAAAAGAATACTTTCTTCCATGAGTTTTTTTATTTTTCATGCGTGTTATGTTAAAATTAATAAATAATAAAAGGTATCCGAATATGGATATAGCGTAATTTTTTCTAGAATAAAATTGCGGTACTAAAACAAGTGAATTGCTAAAAACCCTAATATTTTATTTAAATTAATGTTAAAAAGAAGTGAATTTTATGTTTTTTTTATATGAAAAGCAAGAAAGTGATATTTGTTAGCGATTTGATTTGTAGTGTTGTAGGTTGTTGTGTGTTTTGATAGGATTTTTTTAAAATATTTTTATTTTTTTTAAGAGTATTGAGGTTGTGTTGTCGCTTTAGTACAGTTTTTCTATAATACTTCTTGATTAAGGAGTATTAGTATGTATAAATTAAATAAGCGATATATAATAGTAAAAACTGAAGAGGTACTCTTATAATGGCTATTTTTTTAGATCCGATTGCAGGTTTTTCTCTGAAAACATCCCAAATATGAATAGGTAAGAAAATTAACATTAATACCAGCATTGCTAAGGCTGCTTGTTTGGAAGTTTGATTAATTAGTAATCCAATACCTATTACCAGTTCTAATAAACCAGCTATATAGTTTATTGCTAATTTTGGAAGAAAATTAGGGATAAAGCGATTGAAAATCTTAGGCTTTATAAAGTGCATAATCCCTGCAAAAGCGAAAAATAGTCCGAATATGATTCTTAATACTATGATAAGAGTATCCATGAATTAAGGTTTTAAAGCTTCTTCGTTGTATAAATATGTATCCATTAAATATACAATACTCGCCATAGAGGCGCTACCTAGTTCTAATTCGCGTTTATTAACTTTGTCAAACGTATCTGTAGCGGCATGATGGTAATCAAAATAGCGCTGTGAATCTGGTCGGTAGCCTACTAAGGTAACATGGTCGTCTTTTAAAGGACCGATATCTGCACCGCTACCTCCAGCAGTAATATCATGTAATCCGTAAGGAGCCAAAAGCTTTTTCCAGCTTTGAACTAGTTGTAAGTTTCTTTCATTAGCATCGATAGAAAAACCTCTAGGGGTATGACCACCTGCATCAGATTCTAATGCTCCAATATGTAATTCGTTGTTTTGTTTGGCTAAACGAGCATATTCTGTTGCTCCTCGCAAACCATTTTCCTCATTCATAAAAAAGACAATGCGTACGGTGTTTTTTGGTTGAATATTGTTCTTTTTTAATAGATAAGCAACTTCTAAAGACTGTACAATTCCTGTTCCATCATCGTGTGCTCCTTCTCCTAAATCCCAAGAATCTAAATGTCCACCAATTACCATAATTTTGTTAGGGTATTCACTTCCTTTAATTTCTCCTACAACATTGTGTGAAGGGGCATCAGGTAAGTTTTCACAACTTTGTTTAAAGTAAAACTGTAAGTTAGGTTTTTCTTGTAAATGCTTACTTAAATTTTCTGCAGCACGAGAACTTATAGCAGCTGCTGGAATGTATTCTTCTTTTGGAATATCGCCGTACCCCATAGAACCTGTGTGCGGATAATCATCAATTCCGTTAGTCATAGAACGAACAATGACTGCTTTTGCTCCAAATTTTCCAACTATAGCAGCTCCGCCATAGCGCTGTCCTACACAGCCTCCATAAGCTTGGAAGGTATTAATAAGTGTGTTGTCAAAAGCACCGTTAAAGAACACAATTTTTCCGTTGGCTTTATCTCCTAACTTTTTGGCTTCTTCAATGTTTTTAACTTCAATAACTTCAGTAGTAATTCCATTAGTTGGTGTTGCAATTGAACCTCCTAAAGCACAAATGGGAACATTTATTTTTTCTCCGTTAAATTCATAATGAGCAACTTCTTTTTCTCCACGAACCCAATGAGGTACCATAACAGGTTGTAGCCAAACAGAGTCTAAACCAACTTCTTTCATGAGTTTTTCTCCCCAAATAACAGACTTAGCAGCTCCTTCTGATCCTGATAAACGACTTCCAATGTTTTGTGTTAAATCGCGTAACCATTCGTATGATTTACCCTGGGTAAGTGCAGTACTGAATAGTTTTTTTATCTGTGTAGAGTCTTGTTGGTAGTTTACTTCTGTGTAAGTATTAGAAGCGGTAGTAAGTTGTTTTTGTTCTGTTTTACAAGCAAAAAAAGCAATGCTTGTAAGTAGTAAAAAGGTTCGTTTTTTCATTTGGGTATTCGTTTTAACACCTTAAATGTAAGTTTTATATTTTAATTGTTTAGAACAAGGTGTCAAACTTCCAAGTTAAACCTCCCATTGCTTGAAATCCTTGTACGTTAAAGTTATTGAATCGTTGATAGCTGTTGTTTAAAACATTGTTTAGGTTTAAGAACACAGAAAAAGAATCATCAAAATGATAGCCTCCATTAAAGTTTACATCAAAATAACTTTTTAAGTCTATCGAAGTAAAGGTCTCAGCAGGTAAAGTATCATAAACTCGTCCATTACGATTTCCTACGAAGTATAAGTTAGCACCAGCAAACCATTTAGTAGTTTTGTAGGTTCCAAAAACTTCTCCTTTTATCTTAGGTGTGTTCCAAGCTTCTGTTTCGTTAGTTAACGTGAATTTATTAAACTGAGCATTCGCTCCAATAGTCAAGTTTTTTATACCGTCAAAGGCAACTTCACCAAAGAAGGTCATCAGTTTAATATCGTCATATACAACCTTAAAAGAGTTTCCGTATTCATATCCGTAAAAAGTAAACCCGTTAGTTCCAGCAATGTTATCACCTTCCGATTTTGATTGATTCAGCACAAAAAATGGATTATTTTCAATATCAGCATAACTTACTTTTGCATGATAACTAAATTGATGGTTTAGCTTACCTCTAATTCCTCCAAAAGCATCAAACTTTTTATTAGTTTGTCTCATGTCAAGAGTGGGAGACAAATATGGATTGTTATCTGTAAAAGATTGATACATATTTGTGGTTAAATCACCAGAAGCACCAACAAATACATTTGCTAGTTCTTTAACGATAGGATAAGAAATCTCCACGTCAGGATAGATGAAAAAATTGTTTTCACTATTTTCTGTATCCATTGAAAAGTAACTTTTAGCTCCTAATTGAATTGCTAAATCTTGTACATTGAATTTATAATTAGGGTGCACTCCAAGTGTGATGAACTTATACTCTATAGGAGTTACGGCGTCGTAAGCGTAAGCATACGAGCCTCCTAAATAATGCATAGTAGTATTTACATACAAATCGTTTAATTGACGGTGAAAATTATCTAAAGGAAAACGAAATTGTGCATTACCATCCACTAAAAACTCTGCGCTTTCAAATGAATCTGAAAAAAATGAAATTGCGCCATTTGCTTCGTCCAAATAAGAGTCGTCTGGTTTTACTTGACCGAAGATTTTGATATGATTGTAACTTTGACCTTCTTCAATAGCACTTAAAGTGGCTTCGGTAAACGTAATATTGGTGGGCAAACCATACCAGTTGTATTTGTCTTTTTCAGCATCTAAACCAGCCGACCATTGAAAGTAACGTTCTTGTTGAGTATAGTTTAAGTTTAGGTCAATATTATAAAAAGTACTACTTAATTCTGTGTCAGCTACAGGGTCAGATGATAATAAAAACTTTAAATGCGCTCCTAATTCACTATTGTAGCTTTCACTACGTCTTACATAGGCTTCTAAAAAGGGTGAAAGTACGTTTCCGAATCCAACCGATACGTAGTTTGGGTATAACTTTTCTCTTTTGCCCAAGTCAACTTTTTTCATTGTTCCACTTTTGGGGATAAAAGTAGAGGCAACAGGCACTGAAAATATTTGATATTCTAATGCTTTTTTCTGAGTTTCTTTAGTGTGTTCAATTACAGGTTTCTGCTTTATTTTAAAAGCATCCGTAATTTTAGGAACATATGAAGTTACCACATTTACAACTTCGGTTTTTATAATAGTGTCTTTTGTTTTATTAGTGACGTTTTTCTCTTGCGCATTTGTATATGCTACTACAAATAACACAAGTAAACTTAAGTGCTTTTTCATCGATCTAGTCATTTAACTTTCGTTTGTTATTAACAAATTTTAGTTTTGGGTAGTTACTGATTCGTTTGTTTTTGCTTCTTTATTTTTAATGGTACGAAGCTCGTTTTTTGCTTCCTCAATTACATCTTTATACTGTGTGAAGTTTTTAATAATGTTTTCCAAGATGTATGTTGCTTGGTAGGCATCTTTTAAAGCGTAATAATTTTTTGCCATAATTATATAACTTTTAACTCCCCAGTACTTATATGATGAGTAGTTAGCAATTAAATTTTGTACGGCTTGAGTAGATGCTTCATATTCTTTGTTTTCATGTAAAAAGAAAGCATTGTAGTATAAGCATTCGGCTTTCAATTCACCGGTAGCTTTTTTACTAGCTTCATTAAAATATTCTTCAGCCGTTAAAAAGTCATTGTTTTTGAAAGAAGCACGAGCTAAAATAATTTTAGCATCCTCAGCAATATTAGTGTCTATTTTCCCTTTGGTTAACACTTTTTCAGCATAGGTAATAGCATTACTATAAGCCTCTTTTTTATAGTACCCTTTCATTAAATTACTTTGCGCAAAAATGATGTTTTGCGGATAGTTAGCTTCTTTTTCTAATTGTTGTAGGACTAAAATACCGTTGCTCCAATCTTCTTTTTGCAAATAAATATTAGCCAACTTAGTTAAAGATTCTTCAGTAAACTCACTTTTAGTTTGTTTGTTTACATAGGTGTAGTGAGGTATAGCTTTATCAAATAACTTTGTGTTGTTATACGCTTGAGCTAAGTAAAAATGAGCTTTTAATACATTAATTCCATTAGGGAACTGTTGTAAGTATTTATTGAAACCTTCAATAGCTTTAGTATTGTTATTTTCTAAGAACTTATTTTCAGCAGATTGATAAGTGGCGTTGTCTAATTCTACATTGGTAACATTAGCAAAAGGGATGTTTTTAACCCAAGTGGCATATTCATCTACTTTACCAATATCGATGTATACATTTTTAACGTTGGTTACTGCTTGTTTTGCTTCGTTAGAATTTGGATGTTTAGCAACTACTTCTTTATATTTTTCAATAGCTTTTCTGTTATTGTTGTTGCTATAATACAGTAACCCTTGGCGTAATAATACATTTGGAATGTAGTTGCTTTTTGGGTGGTTCTTTAATAAACGTTCGTAAGTTTTTTGTGCCTTTGACGCATTATTCATGGTGGTGTACGTGGTTGCTAACTGAAATAAAGCATCATCTTTTAATTGAGAACCTTCATAATTACTAATTAAAGTTTCAAGTTCTTGGGCTTTAGCATCATTCTTACCTAAAAAGCCATTACTCATAGCTGTTTGATATTGCGCATAATCAGCCCCTACACCACCTTCTTGAATTACTTTATTATAAGCTTTAATAGCGTTTGTGTAGCTTTTCGAAGCATAAAAAGAATCTCCCAAACGATTAGAAGCATCATCATTTAAATCGTTATCATCCAAATTTTGTTCTAAAAATTGCTGAAAGTATTTTGCAGCATTAGGATAACTTTTTAGTTTGAAGTTGGTGTACCCAATTTGGTAATTTAGCATCTTAGCTTCGTTAATCTCTTTATCAGTAACCGATAAGAAGTGTTTAAGGGCATTTTGATAATTTCCCAAAGAATATTCGGTTTCAGCTAACCAATATGCCCCTTTATTGCTCACAATAGTATTTTCTGATTGCGTTGCATTTATAAAGTATGGTTTGGCTTCTGTTATTTTAGTTTCGTTGTATAATTGAATACCTCTGTATAAGGAAACTTCATTGATAATACTTTTACTTTCTGGAGTCTCTGAAGTGCTTAAAAAATCCAAAGCACCTTGATAATCTCGTTGGTGTAAGTATGAGGTCACTAACAAATTACTAATTTCAGCAGCATTTGGAGAAGTTGGGTATTTCGCTAAGAAGCCTTTTAAAACATCAGGAACACTTTCGTAGGGGTTCCCTTCTTCGTAACTTAATTTTGCGTAATTTAAAGAAGAGCTTTGAGTAATTTGAGCATCGAAATCCATTTCACTAGCATTCTTGAAGGCGTTTAAAGCTTCTGGTTTTTTATCTAGTTCTAAATAACATTCTCCTAAATGGTAATAAGCATTTTGCGCTACTTTATTATTTCCCCCTATAATTTTATTAAAGTTGCTAATAGCAGTTTCGTAGTCTTTTTGTTGATAGTAAGCATAGCCTAAATAATAGTAATCGGTATTTGTCCAACGACCATTTTTACCTTTATATTCTTTTAAATACGGAATAGCTTCTTCGTATTTTTTTAGATTGAAATAACTTTCCCCAACAATTTTAGAAATTTCTGAAGTTTCTTTTGGGTCTTTTGTAGTTGTTAATAATTGCTCTCCAATTTGAATTGATTTATCAAATCTTCCAGCTTTAAAACTAATGTCTAATATATAGTAGTTTGCTTTTGCTTGGTAAGTAGCATCGTTTGCTAGTTGACTTAAATTGTCTTCAGCTTCTCCAAAATTTTCTTGCTTGTAGGCAATGTATCCGTAGTAATAACGAGCGTCGTTACCGTAAATAGGATTTCCTAACAGGGTTTGAAAGCGGGATTTGGCATCTCTTAAGTAATTAGAAACCAATAGGGCATACCCCATTTTATAATTGAGTTCATTTTTTTCTTCCAGACTCAATAGCTTTTCATTTACTTTTTGATACCATTTTAAGGCGTGTGCCGCTTTTCTGTTGGCAAAATAATAATTACCAACATTTAAAAAAGCCTTCTCTTTTTTATTGTTGTACGGGTAGTTTTGAACGAATTGATTAACTCTATCATCAGCATCATCTTGCTGTAATTTTATTGCGCACATAGCATCGTAATAGTCAGCATCAGCTTTTAAATTATGATGCTTTTCAGAGTTTACAGAAACTTCACGGAAAAGTTCTTGTGAAGCAGCATATGCTTTATTGTTGTATAAACGTATTGCTTTATGAAAATCGGCATTTGCATCAGTGTTTATAGCCGATTCTTGCGCTATTACCGCTGTTGTAATGGTTAAAAAAAGAAATAAGTAGCAGCTTTTTTTGAAACAGTTAAATCTCATATTTTTTAGTTATCTAGAAACTATAACGTTAGTTTTTTATTTTTGTTGGGAGACTTTTTATCAAAAGTAAGAAATGTTACAGAATTACGTTATAAAATTTTAGATTTGTAAAAAACTACATTCCATGGAAAATCCTGTTTTACACCTTGAAAACGCAGATATTTATCAACAAGACAATTTAGTATTGTCAAAAGTAAATTTTACCCTGAATAAAGGTGATTTTTATTATTTAATCGGAAAAACAGGAAGTGGAAAAAGTAGTTTGTTAAAAACCTTGTATGGAGATTTACGTTTACAACGTGGTTTAGGAAGTATCGTTGATTTCGATTTAAAGAAAATGAAAGAAAAGGATATTCCTTTTTTAAGAAGAAAACTAGGGATTGTTTTCCAGGATTTTAAATTGTTAAACGATAGGAATGTTTATGAGAATTTAGAATTTGTATTAAAAGCTACTGGTTGGAAAGATAAAAATGAAATGAAAGATAAAATTCATGAAGTTTTAGATAAGGTAGGGATGAAGGAGAAATACTATAAAAAAACTTTTGAACTGTCGGGAGGAGAGCAGCAGCGTGTAGCAATTGCCAGAGCGTTATTAAATGATCCTGAGTTAATTTTAGCAGATGAGCCAACTGGGAACTTAGATCCTAAAACGTCATTAGAGGTGATGGAGTTATTGAATGAAATTCATCAAAGTGGAAAAACGATTCTTATGGCAACGCACGATTATCAATTAATTGTGAAATTTAAACAGAAGGTGATTAAATGTGAGGGAGGGGAATTGTTTGAAGTGGTACAGCAGGCTGTATAGTATATAAAAACAAACCCACTTCAAGAATGAAGTGGGAAAATTGCTATGAAAAACTATGAAAAGAAACACTACTAATGCTTCTCTATTATAAAGACGCCCAGATGGGCAAAATCTTACATCGATAGTGTAATTTTAACAAAAGTTTATAAAAAAAACCTGAGTAATTTTATTACTCAGGTTTTTAATATTTAAGACTGCTAATTTCTTAGAAAGTTAATGCAGTATTGTTGTTTTTAACAGCTTTAGCTGAAGAAGTTAACGCAGCTTTTTCTTCTTCGCTTAAGTTAATCTCAACGATTTTTTCAATTCCGTTTTTACCTAATACTACTGGTACACCAATGCATAAATCAGTTAAACCGTATTCTCCTTCTAACAAAGCTGAACAAGGATAGATTTTCTTTTGGTCACAAGCAATGGCTTGTACTAATCCAGATACAGCAGCACCTGGAGCATACCAAGCAGAAGTACCTAATAAACCAGTTAGGGTAGCACCACCAACTTTAGTATCTTGTTTTACTTGCTCTAATCTTTCTGCTGATAAGAATTCAGATACAGGTACAGAGTTACGAGTAGCTAAACGCGTTAAAGGTACCATTCCTTTGTCAGAGTGACCACCAATAACCATTCCGTCAACATCAGAAATAGGAGCTTCTAAAGCTTCTGCTAAACGATATTTGAAACGAGCAGAGTCTAAGGCACCACCCATACCAATAATTCTGTTTTTAGGTAATCCAGTTGCTTTGTGTACTAAATACGTCATTGTATCCATTGGGTTAGATACTACGATGATGATTGTATTAGGAGATTGCTCAACTAAGCTAGCAGCTACTGATTTTACGATACCAGCATTGATTCCTAATAACTCATCACGAGACATTCCTGGTTTACGAGCAATACCTGAAGTAATTACACAGATGTCTGATCCAGCAGTCTTGCTATAATCTCCTGTTGTTCCTGTAATTTTAGTGTCAAAACCATTTAAAGAAGCAGTTTGCATTAAGTCCATTGCTTTACCTTCAGCAAAACCTTCCTTAATATCAACTAAAACAACTTCAGAAGCGAAATTTTTAATAGCAATGTACTCAGCACAACTTGCACCTACAGCACCTGCTCCTACAACCGTTACTTTCATTTTATATATGTTTTTTGTAATTAATTATGTTTAAGAGTGCGGAATCCGCACAAGATGCACAAAAATAGCGATTTGGCTATGGATATAAAAGAAAAACCCGTTGATATTTCAACGGGTTTTATATTGTTAGTTGTAGCTAAATATTTTTAAGTCTTTTCCTTTAGAAAAATAAATCTTTTTAGCAGGCTTGTCAATTTTGTATTTTGGTTTGTCTACACCAAATTCATAAGTTTCAACAATGCTCCCTGTATCTTTGTTTACTTGAATTAATATTTTTTTACTGTCTTTTCGAGCGTAGAAAAAAGCATTGTTTTTTGTAGCTTTAAAAGCGTTGTATCGATTTCCGTTCCATAATGAGTTTGATAATTCTGCAATTTTCAAACCTTGGTCGTGTTGTTTTGCTCCTTTGTTAGCATAAGCGTCTCCTTGTTTTGCAACATTAGCATTTCCAACAAAGGCACCAGCTCCATAAAGAGTTCCACCAACAGCCATATTTCCAATTCCAGACACCTGCATTGTTGCAGCTGTAAGTCCTCCAGCAAAAGAAGCAACGTTTTGAAGATGGCGAAGTCCTTCACCTGGTTGTTGGAAAAACTCTTTTTTGGTAACATTCCCTTCAAGGTCAGTCATTACGAATTCCCAATTACCGTTTATAAAATAGCCATTGTTTCTAGCCTCGATAAGAGTTATGTCATTTTTGTCGTGAAAGTCAATCTTTTTCACTTGGTCTTTTCCAAGTCCTTTATCAGGGTTTAAAATGTATAGTTTCTTACCACTTAATAAAATTAAGTTTTGGTTTTTTTTATCAAAAGTAAGTTTGTCGCTTTTTTCGTCTAATCCTATTTTATAAACTCTCTTTTCTTTTCCGTTTTCAAAATACTCTATTCTGTAGGGAGTTACAAAAATTGTCCCGTTACCGTAAGAGAAAGTGGTGAATTCTTCTTCGTCATCTACTTCGAAATCTACATTTTTTATGACTTTTTGAGGCTTTTTCCAAATTTTCTTACCTGTATTGTCTACTAAATGTTTTTTGTTTTTGTAGTAAACCATATAACCTTCCCCTGTTTTTTCAACACCTTTTATTTTCTTCTTTTTGAATTCTTTTTTCCAAGCTTCTTCGCCTGTGTGGTAATCAAATAATTTTGCTCCATCTTCGTGAATCAAGAATAGTTTCCCAGCTTCAAATTGATAGTCTACAAAACCTTCATCTAGTTTAATAGATTTTTTCCACGTTTCTTTACCAGAGTTTACGTCAAAAGCAATAAGCTCTTTCCCAATTACTTTTTTACCTAATAAGGATAAGCCCATAGTAAATCCAGCTTTAATAGCCCCACCAACAAGAGAACTACTTTTGTTTTCAACAGCAATTAAAGATTTGTTGTCTTCTGTAAAGAATAATTTGCCTGCATCGTACTTTTTAGATAGTATAACTTTTCCGTCAGATTTGTTGATTAAAAAAACAGTTTTACCTGCTGTAAAAGCAATTTTGTCTTCGTTTTGGACAAAGTTATAAGTACCTGCTCCTCCCAATAAACTTCCTAGTTTTTTATTGGTTTTTATAGTGTTTTCCCAAATAATTTTATCATTTTCAATACTGGTTAAAAATAACTTTGCTTCAGTTTTATCTGTTTTAGCGAAAAACAAAATAGCATTATTGTCAAAAACAAATTTATGATCAAAAATCTCTTTATATCCATTGGTCTTTTCGTCTAAAATTTTATGACCCGTTTTGATGTTAAAAATTGTTTGATTAAATTTTCCGAATGGAGATAATGCTACCTCGCTAAAAGAAGAGCCTCCGTCTTGTCCAAGAGCATTTAAATTTTTGATAAATCCAGTTTCTTTGAATTCCCATATTTTTACACCTGTTTCACCATTTACACCATATACAGCACCAGCTGTTGTTATTACAGGAATTCCTGTTAGGTTGTGTAGGTAAACGTCACTAATTTTACTGTCAAGAGTAAGTGTGTGATCAGGGTTCTTTTGAGCGGACGCTAATACAAAGGTTAATAGAAATAATAAGAATAATTTTGTTTTCATAACACTTAAGAATTAAGGAGTTAAAGTTTTGTTAAAATAAAAATTAGCCGCGAATATAGAGATTAAAAAAATCCTATTTTAGGAAATAGGATTTTTTTATTGTGCATTTTATAAAGTGAGTGAGGATTATCTAAAGCTAAAAGCAATCCCTGCATTAATAGCGTTGTATTCTTGCAAGGTATAGTCAGCAAAAATTTTAAAGAAACCTAAGCTTAGCCGTGTACCTAATGTGGTTTTAAAACCGCTAACGTTGGAGTCTAGATTTAAAGGGTTGGTTAATGTTCTTTGGTTTAAAGAGGCGTTGTAAGAAAGAGTATACCTTCCTGTCATATCTAAAGATGATGTACCGCCTGTGTAACCTATTCCGCCATAAATATTGATGACAGGGAAATTTAATGAGGCTATTGCTTGAACCGTGTAAGAGTTTAAATTAAAGTCGACTTTACCATTTTCAATTTCAATGTCGTCATTTGGGTCTTCGTCAACAATATTGTAATCTACTCCCATGGTTGAGTATGTAGCTAATAAAGAAACGTGTAAGGGAGTCTTGTCCATTGGGCCGAACCAGTCTGTAATTTCCTTTTTTAAACCAATACCAAATAGGCCACCTTTTACATCATCGCTTCCAACTTTAGGAACATAGCGTAAAATAATATCTGATTTAAAAGGTAATCCCATGCTTGCTTGAATAGCAGGTGCTGGAACAGCGTTTAAGGGAAGGTCTTCTTTAATTCCTCCAGGCATATCAAAAGTTCCAGTATAGGTGATTCCGCTTTCCTGAAATGTAACAGTAGCTTGGCTACCGTTATTTTCTGAACCAGCCACTGTGGCAGAAGTGATATCTCCTGTAGGTTGGTTGATTGAGGTTAAATTAGCTAAGCTAAACATTTCGTCTTTTGAAGGAACCATAGAGCCGTTAAAACCGATGGTAAGATCAAAGCCAAATTTTTTATGAACTTTAGCGGTGTGATACCAACCATTATTCATACCGTAAATTAATCCCTTCATAGCAGGATTAATATAGGCGTTAGTTAATCGATTCGTATCTTCTTTACTGGCAAATAAAATTCCTTCAGGGCCGTCTTGAGCTTTCATGCCAAAACTTACTATTAACATTAATAGTGGTAATAGAATTTTTTTCATAATAATGAGGGTGTTGTTTTAAGAAGTAAAAATATAAAATAAAAAAAAGCTCAATAATATTAGTGAGCTTTTTTAAAGTTAAGAACATATTTTATGCATCAATATTCGCATATTTTGCATTCTTTTCAATAAAATCTCTACGTGGAGGAACTTCATCACCCATTAGCATAGAGAAGATTCTATCAGCCTCGGTTAAGTTATCGATAGTAACTTGTCGTAGTGTTCTAAACTCAGGATTCATGGTAGTGTCCCATAATTGTTCTGCGTTCATCTCTCCAAGACCCTTATAACGTTGAATAGTGACTGACCCACCCATTTTTTGAGCAATTAAATCACGTTGATTGTCATCCCATGCATACTCGCGTTTTTGTCCTTTTTTAACTAAATATAAAGGAGGAGTGGCAATGTAAATATATCCTTGTTCAACCATTTCACGCATGTAACGGAAGAAGAATGTTAAAATTAAAGTAGCAATGTGAGAACCATCTACATCGGCATCACACATAATAACTACTTTATGGTAACGTAATTTGGTCAAATTTAATTCACGAGGGTCGTCTTCTGTTCCGATTGTAACTCCTAATGCGGTAAACATGTTTTTGATTTCTTCATTTTCAAAAACTTTATGTTGCATAGCTTTTTCTACATTTAAGATTTTACCTCTTAAAGGAAGAATGGCTTGGAAATTACGATCACGACCTTGTTTTGCAGTACCACCTGCCGAGTCTCCCTCAACAAGGAATATTTCACATTGAGCAGGGTCAGTTTCAGAACAGTCAGATAGTTTACCAGGTAAACCACCAATACTCATTACTGTTTTACGCTGTACCATTTCACGAGCTTTACGTGCTGCATGACGTGCTTGCGCAGCTAAAATAACCTTTTGAACAATGGTTTTAGCGTCATTTGGATTTTCTTCTAAGTAATCCGTTAACATTTCAGAGACTGCTTGAGATACTGCGGCACTTACTTCACGGTTACCTAATTTTGTTTTTGTTTGACCTTCGAATTGAGGCTCTGCTACTTTTACAGATACAATTGCTGTTAATCCTTCACGGAAGTCATCACCAGCAATTTCGAATTTTACATTTTTAAGCAAACCAGATTCATCGGCATACTTTTTTAATGTATGAGTTAAACCACGACGGAAACCTGACAGGTGTGTACCGCCTTCGTGTGTATTAATGTTGTTTACGTATGAGTGTAAATTTTCAGCATATGAATCATTGTAAACCATAGCAACTTCTACAGGAATGCCATTCTTTTCACCTTCCATAGAAATTACATCTTGAATAATTTGTGTTCTTGTTCCATCTAAGAACTTCACAAATTCAGATAAACCTTCTTCTGAATGAAATACCTCAGAAATATCGTTTCCTTCATCGTCCTGATTACGTTTATCTGTTAATGTAATGGTGATACCTTTGTTTAAGTATGCTAATTCACGCATACGTGTGGCTAAAGTATCGTAGTTGTATTCTGTTGTTTGTTGAAAGATAGATTTGTCTGGTAAAAACGTAACAATAGTTCCAGTAAAATCTGTATCTCCAATAGTTTTTACAGGGTATAAAGTTTTACCTCTTTCGTATTCTTGTTGCCAAATTTTACCTTCTTTGTGTACGGTTGCAGTTAAATGATCGGAAAGTGCGTTAACACAAGAAACTCCAACCCCGTGTAGTCCACCAGAAACTTTATATGAATCTTTGTCAAATTTACCACCAGCACCAATTTTGGTCATAACAACTTCAAGAGCAGAAACACCTTCTTTTTTATGAATTCCAACAGGAATACCACGACCGTTATCTTTTGTGGTAATAGAGTTGTCTTCGTTAATAGTAACTTCAATAGTGTCACAGTGGCCAGCTAAAGCTTCATCAATAGAGTTGTCTACTACTTCGTATACCAAATGGTGCAATCCTCGTACTCCAACATCTCCAATATACATGGAAGGACGCATACGTACATGCTCCATTCCTTCTAACGCCTGAATACTATCGGCTGAATAATTATGTTTTTTTTCTTCGCTCATTATAAAGAGAATTAAATTAAAGTCTTTATCATAAAAAAAATCGCTGGAAAGCGATTGTTGTTGTTATACAAATTTACAATTTTTAAAACTTAAAATAAAGTTTTTAAGCGGTTTTTGTAATATTTTATCAACAATTGCTTGAGTGATAAAAAAGCTCTTAAAAAGGCTAAAAACACTTTTAAATTAGAATTTGAAGGTAAAAAAGAGGTTGGTATTAATCGTTCTTTTGCAAAATAGCTTATATGGCTTTAAATGCGTTAAAAAAAAGAAAGGTTATGAAATGAGTTTTTTAATGTTAAAAAAATGTATATAAACTAAAGTTTATATGATGTTTGTGTTTCTTTTGTAAAAAATTAACATTTTTTAAGGTTTTTGTTATGTTTTTTACTAATATTGGGATTAGTATTAATATATAAAATATTTTAAAAATGAAAACCCCCCGAATTTTATTAGGAGCTTTATTAGCTTCGATGCTGTTTGTTGGTTGTAACAATTCAGAAGAATTAGTAACTGACGTGGAAAATTTAACAGAATCGCAAACTTCTGATTTTGTCAATAAGAAGGAAGCTACTTTTCAGTTTATTGATTTGATGAAAAATCAAGATTTTAAAGAGAAGACGCTTGAGTTATTGAATAATCAACAACCAAGTGTAGCGATGTCTAGAATTTTAGACCAAACTTCTGCGTTTGTGAGTCATGACGAATCGTATAAAAAGTTAATGTCTAAAACAACGATGTTGGAAGCGAGGGCGTCTAAAGATGCTGCGCCAGAAAAGATAGAGATTTTAGAAGTTTGGATGCATAATGGAGAGAGAATAGAGAATTTTTCTGAGGTGTTGTTTTCTTTTGCTCCTGAAGGAGATGAAAAAACATGGAAGAGAGTTGAAGCTTATACGATCGATAAAGAGGTTGTTTATCTTGATCCTAAAGAAGCACCGAGTCAAACAGTTATTGTTATTGAAACCGACGGTTTTGAAACCTTAAAAAAAGAGGTGACTTATATGAATAAGTATCTTCAAGAAAGTGGAGTGCAAAACAATAGGTTCCTAAATTCTTCATTAGATTTAAGTGCAAAATCTGCTAGAAATACAGGTTTGGAGACCACAAAGTTAGATAAGATAAGGTTAAATGATGATGAAGAGCCATGGATTAGTGGTGCCGCTGAGGTATATGCAATAACATCAGGAATTAAAGATGATGAAAACAATCCTGAAATTAAGATAATACCTATGTATTATTTAGATCATGATGATACTGATTATTATCCAAATCAAATATTGTTATTTTGGGATGACTATCAGTACCAAGCTGCGAATATTCAGTTATTTGAAAAAGATGATAATACCAATTATAAAGATTTAGTTGCTGCTATTGTAAACGGTGTTTTTCAAATTATTGGAACAGTGTCAACGCAACCTTGGGTTAGTGTTTTGGGACAAGTTGCTGGAGCAATAATTCAAGCGATGCCAGACAGTTGGTATGCGAATAATGATGATTATGTAGATTCTTTTTATACTATTGAAAAAAATAAGAGCTACTATAATTACTACGGAGCTAGAAGAAATGCAAAGGTGAACTTATCTCCTTTTTATGTAGCGCCAAATTAAAAGGTAAGAGATAAGTAAGTGAAAGAGCATTCTGAGTTTTCAGAGTGCTTTTTTACTTTAAAGGGTTTTAATTATGAGAGTTGTATGTTGTGTGGAAAACCTAGGGAGTATTTTTGTTTTGAAAGCTCTTTAGGACACATGCCGAACTTTTTTTTAAAACAATTAGAAAAATAAGAGCTGCTGTTGAAGCCAACATCTGTCGAAATTTGGTTTATAGCAGACGACCCCATTGTTATTGAGTCTATGGATTTTAAAAGTCTAAAATCTTTTAATAGTTGGCTAATCGATTTTCCTGTAATGTCTTTACAATTTCTGTATAGTTTGGTTTTAGACATCATCATTAAAGTACATATACTAGAAACGTTAAACTTAGGGTTCTGGTAATTTTTTGAAAGGATGTCTATAAATGAAAGGATGAAAGATTCTTTTTCAGGAGTCAACCAATAGGTTTTTTTCAACCCAGAAAGTAAAGGAGGCATGTTTCTTGTTTTTGAAAAAACGATGAGTGGTTCTTTCTTTTTTATTAGATAAAGTAGTTTTGTGAGCTTAGGAGTTATTTGAATAGAAGTATTTTCTTTACCATTGTTTAAATGTGTGTACAAGATAATTTTAGTAGAACTGTTATCTGTCCTTTTGTTGAGCTTGTCTAGTATAGAAGCAGTACAGCCTAATGCATTTTTGACAGAGTAAAATGAAGCTATAATTTCCTCGTTGGCCTCTATTTGGTATCCTTTATAAGAAGTTATTAAATTTTGAATGATGGCTTTTTTAAATGATAAGGCTTCACAAGTTCTTGTCTTATTTACTAAAAGTGTTTTTTTGTTAAATATCTTAGCTAAAAAGTACACCGAATACTTTTGAGGTTCATAGAATGATTTGGATTGAATAGCTTTAAGTTGTTGAGCACTTTTTAAGAAGGCATAGACTAAATGGCTGTTGACAGAAGTTATTTTATAAGGATGAAGGTTGATGGACTGGTAGTACAATTTTTGGATAGAACTTTTGTTCGGTGCTTTTATCAAGAAAAAAACACTGTTTTTTTTATGGTCAATCCAGCAGTTAATACATTTTTTTAAAAGGATTTGTTGTAGTTTAGAATAAAAGGAGATAGCTAAATTAATAGCGGTGTTGTTGTTGGTTATATGTTGAATCAAATAAACAGACATGTGTAAAGTTAACAAATAGAAACTTGATAAGGGATCGACTTAGATGGAAAGAAGGAAAATTTTTAATAAATGGGGAAAAAACCTTAAAAAAAGTATTTTACGAGTATCGTAAAATACTTTTTTATATTGTTGTAAATCAGCCTATTTTTTAATGAATGTTGCCATCGTAATCTAGTTTTAGGTTTTTTCGTTTTCCTTCATTTCTAATTTGAACCTTAAACACTTTTTTAGACTTACTATTACTTCTATAGGTTACGAGGTATACATCTTTGTGTATTTTCCATCCAGGGTATTTTTTTAGAATGGCAGTTCTAACTATTTGGGGTAAAAGGATATTTTTATAACGTTCAATTGAGCTAATAATTTTACCATTAGCATCGTAAGTAGCAGTTATTAACCCTGTTGTTCCTCCTTCTTTTTTTGTTTTGAAAATAACTTCGTAAGCTTCAAATTCTCTATCGAAAATAGGGTCTTCTGTGATGTCGTATCTAGCCGCTTCATTTTCTAGATTTTTAACTAGTTCAGGAGTGTCCTTGTGTTGAACTTCATTGAGATAGCTTAGGTTTAAAGGTTTGATAGTAACGGGTTCTAAAATAATATTTTTAGCAATGCCATTACTTTGAGAATGTACTAGGTTGGTTAAGCCTAGAAAAAGTAAACCAAATACAAATTTCTTCATAATACTAAGTTTTAGTGGTTGTTAAAAAAAACGAGGAGTATGAGTAATAATTCGGTTTTTGAGAAGAACAAAATTAGTAGCAAAAAGAAAAATATGTTATTAAAATTGTTCTTATTACTATAAGAAATGATTCAAAGACAGTTAGTTTAACAAAGTTTTAAGTTTTTTTTACACAAAAAAATCCCGCAAAAGCGAGATTTTATCACAACTAAAATTTGAAAAAAAACTAAGAATTTTCTTAGTAAGCGTCTTCATGTACAGCTTTAATGGCTCTACCTGATGGTTCGTTTTGGTTTTGAAAACTTTTATCCCAAGCCAATGCTGTAGGTGTGCTACAAGCAATTGAAGGTACAGATGGAACTGTTAAGGCAGCAGTTTCACTAGGAAAGTGCTCTTCAAATATTGAACGATAATAGTATTCTTCTTTGGCTCTAGGTGTTTGCGTAGGAAAGCGATGTGAGGCATTGGCCATCATTTCATCAGTAACAGCTACTTCTACAACTTCTTTTAAGGTGTCAATCCAATTATAGCCAACTCCATCTGAGAATTGTTCTTTTTGTCTCCAAGCGACTTCTTTAGGTAAGTAGCTTTCAAAGGCTTTTCGCAATACCCATTTTTCCATGCGTTCCCCGTTAATCATTTTATCTTCAGGGTTAATACGCATCGCAATATCCATGAATTCTTTATCTAAAAAAGGAACACGACCTTCAATTCCCCAAGCCATTAAGCTTTTGTTAGCACGTAAACAGTCGTATTGGTATAGCTTGTCTAATTTTCTAACAGTTTCTTTGTGGAACTCTTCTGCATTCGGAGCTTTGTGGAAGTATAAATACCCTCCAAAAAGCTCATCCGCACCTTCGCCAGATAAAACCATTTTTATTCCCATCGATTTAATAACACGTGCCATTAAATACATAGGAGTAGAGGCACGAACCGTTGTAATATCGTAAGTTTCTAGGTTGTAAATAACATCTTTTATAGCATCTAAGCCTTCCTGAATGGTAAAGGTTATTTCATGGTGAATAGTGTCAATATATTCCGATACTTTTTTAGCAGCAACTAAATCTGGAGAACCTTCTAAGCCTATTGAAAACGAATGTAGCTGAGGGTACCAAGCAGCATCTTTATCACCTGATTCTACACGTTTAGCAGCGTATTTTTTTGCAATAGCAGAAGTAATAGAGGAGTCCAGTCCACCAGATAATAAAACACCGTATGGTACATCACTCATAAGTTGACGGTGAACAGCTGCTTCTAAAGCATCGCGCACTTCATTTATAGAAGTTTGGTTGTCTCTAACAGCTTCGTATTCCATCCAGTCACGAGCATACCATTTTTGTAATCCGTCTTCACGTGTATAATAGTGTCCCGGAGGAAAAATTTCAATTTTGTTACAAACTCCTTCTAATGCTTTTAGTTCAGAAGCCACATAAAAAGTGCCATGTTTGTCCCATCCCATGTATAAAGGGATGATTCCCATGTGATCACGAGCTGCTAAATACTCATCGGTTATAGAATCGTATACAGCAAAACCAAAAATTCCGTTCAAATCATCTAAAAATTCTACCCCTTTTTCTTTGTATAAAGCTAAGATAACCTCACAATCAGATTTTGTTAAAAATTTATGTTGCTCCTTAAGTTGCTTTCTTATCTCTTTATGATTGTATATTTCTCCATTAGCGGCTAACACAAATCTACGATCATGGCTAAACAGAGGTTGCTGTCCAGAAGCTGGGTCAACAATTGCTAATCGCTCATGTGCCATAATTGCTTTTTCATCACTATAAATTCCGCTCCAATCTGGGCCTCTATGGCGAATTTTCTTTGCCATTTCTAAAATTTGAGGTCTTAGTTTATCTGAAGGTTGTTTTAAATCGAATGCACATACAATTCCACACATAATAATATCTTTTTATAAATTTTATTCTTTTGGGTTAATTTCTGGTACAAATAACAAGAGAATGTTTTTTAATTGTAAGTTAAAATAAAATTATAGTTATAAAATAATAGTTTTATTTGGTTTTTTGTATTAAAGTGAAACTTGTTTTTGTTTATTTACTCAAATAGACTTACTATTTTTTAGTTGTAATAAATAATTTTAAAGAAAAGTTTGTAAAATCAAAATCACTTTATACATTTGTACTGTAATGATAAAACAACAATTAAATAACTGGTGGTGGAAAACTCATAACTTACGTTAGTGAGACCATACTGTTATATCTATAATACAACGAAAAGGCTTATCTCATGATAAGCCTTTTTTGTTTTTACATATTAAATAAAATGAAAAAAATTACCTTTAAAACAATAGCAAAAAAACAATTGGCAGACATGATAACGCCAGTTAGCTTGTATTTGAGAACAAGAGATAAGTATGCGAATAGTTTACTGTTAGAAAGTTCAGATTATCACAGTAAAGAGAATAGTTATTCGTTTTTGTGTATAGAACCGTTGGTAACCATCAAAACAGAAAATGATGAGTTGTTATTGTCGTATCGAAAAGAAGAATTAGAAAGAGAACCTATTCAAAGAAATTTTTACGAGAAGTTTGATGCGTTTAGTAATGTTATTTCGGTTGACTGTTCAGAGGAAATAAAATCATTTAATGGATTGTATGGTTATACGACTTTCGATGCTGTTCAGTACTTTGAAACAATTCAGTTAAAATCAGATAAGGCTCCTTCAGAAATACCTTTATTACAATATAGTTTTTTCCGATTTATTGTGGCCATCAATCATTTTAAAAATGAAATGCTTTTAATAGAAAACATTCCAGAAGGAGAAGAATCTCGATTGTCAGAAATTGAAAACTTAGTAAATTCTCAATCGTTTGCTAAATATGACTTCGCTTTTGAAGGAGGAGAAACATCTAATATTACTGATGAAGAGTTTAAAGAAAGTGTAACAAAAGCAAAAGAACACTGTAAAAGAGGAGATGTTTTTCAGTTGGTATTATCACGTCAATTTCAACAACAATTTAAAGGAGATGAATTTAATGTATACAGAGCTTTACGCTCTATAAACCCTTCACCATATCTGTTTTATTTCGATTATGGAAGTTTTAAATTGATGGGGTCTTCGCCAGAAGCACAAATTAAAATAAATGAAGGGCAGGCAATTATCAATCCTATAGCTGGAACTTTTAGAAGAACAGGAGATGATGAAAAAGATAGGGTGTTAGCTAAAGAGTTGGCAAATGACCCAAAAGAAAATGCAGAACATGTAATGCTAGTTGATTTAGCACGTAATGATTTAAGTAAACATGCTACTAATGTAACGGTTGAAACCTATAAAGAAGTGCAATACTTTAGTCATGTAATTCACTTGGTATCTACAGTGACGGGAAAGATTACAGGAAACCCAATAGAAATTGTAGGGGATACGTTTCCGGCAGGAACCTTAAGTGGAGCCCCAAAATACAAAGCAATGGAGTTGATAGATAGGTACGAAAATCAAACGCGCGGATTTTATGGTGGATGTGTTGGTTTTATTGGACTGAACGGAAATGTAAATCAGGCCATCGCAATTCGTTCTTTTGTAAGTAAAAATAACACTTTGTTTTATCAAGCTGGTGCAGGAATTGTAATCAACTCTAAAGAAGAAAACGAACTACAAGAAGTGAATAATAAGTTAGCAGCACTCAAAAAAGCATTGGTGCTAGCAGAAGAAATATAAAATTAGAATTGAGATGTTTGTATTTAGATGTGGGATATACATGTATTTATCAATACTCAAACCTCAATACTCAATACTATAAATATGAAGATATTAATATTAGATAATTACGATTCGTTTACCTATAATTTGGTACACTATGTAGAAGACATTACAGGAAAGTTGCCTGATGTGTATCGTAACGACGAAATTTCTCTAGAAGAAATTATAAACTATGATGCCATTATTCTGTCACCAGGTCCCGGAATTCCTGATGAAGCAGGTATTTTGAAAGAAACAATTAAGACTTATGCAGGCAAGATTCCAATTTTTGGAGTATGTTTAGGGTTGCAGGCTATAACCGAAGTTTTTGGAGGCGAGTTAGAAAACCTGAACGATGTATTTCACGGAGTAGCTACCGAAATGAAAGTAACTAAAAATAACGCAATTACCTTTAAAAATATTCCAGAAACTTTCGAAGCTGCACGTTACCATTCTTGGATTGCCTCTTATACGAATTTTCCAGAGGAATTGGAAATAACAGCAATTGATGAAGAAGGAAGCATTATGGCATTACGTCATAAAGAATTTGCTATTGAAGCCGTACAGTTTCATCCAGAAAGTATTTTAACTCCTGAAGGAAAAAAGATGATTCAGAATTTTATTGCTTTTGCCAAAAGTCAAAAGCCAAAAGCTTAAAGCCATTCACATGAAAAAAATACTAAACATACTATTTGAACAAAAACGGTTGACCGAAGCACAGTCGAAAGAGGTATTGATAAATATTGCACAAGAAAAATACAATGCTTCACAAATAGCAGCATTTATTACGGTGTTTTTAATGCGCCCAGTTTCAGTAGACGAGTTATCAGGATTTAGAGAAGCTTTATTAGAATTGGCGATAAAAGTAGATTTATCGGATTTTAATACAATTGATTTATGCGGAACAGGAGGCGATGGAAAAAACACCTTCAACATTTCAACGCTAACCTCGTTTATTGTTGCAGGAACGGGACATAAAGTTGCAAAACACGGTAATTATGGGGTGTCTTCCGCATCGGGTTCTTCTAATATGCTAGAGTTTTTAGGATATAACTTTACGAATGATGAAACCACCTTGAAACGTCAGTTAGATGAAGCAAACATTTGTTTTTTACACGCACCGTTATTTCATCCAGCAATGAAAGTTGTAGCGCCTATTCGAAAAGAATTAGGGGTGAAAACATTTTTCAATATGCTAGGACCTTTGGTAAATCCAAGCTGTCCGCAAAATCAGTTAGTAGGAGTGTTTAATTTAGAGGTTGCTAGAGTGTACAATTATATGCTACAGCAATCAAATGTAAACTATGGTGTGGTGCATGCATTAGACGGGTACGACGAAATATCATTAACAGGAGACTTTAAGTTGTTTACGAAAGAAGCAGAGCAGCAAGTTTCTCCATCAGATGTAGGGCAAAAACAAATTGCTCCATCAGCTATTTTTGGAGGAAATACAGTGAAAGAAGCTGCGGATATATTTGTAAATATTATTAAAGGAAAAGGTACAGAAGCGCAAAATAATGTGGTGTTAACTAACGCGGCATTTGCCTTAAAAACCTTCGATAAAAATAAGAGTTTTGAAACTGCATTTGAAGAAGCAAAAGATTCGTTATTAGGGTTAAAAGCGAAAGAATGTTTAAATAAATTAATTACGAATTAGTAATTACGAATTATAAGTTGTTAATTATGAAGAAGGATAATATTATTCAGGAAAAGAGCTATGATTTTGCTGTGAGAATTATGAACTTGTACAAACATTTATTACAAGAGAAAAAGGAGTTTGTTTTAAGTAAACAATTATTACGTTCAGGTACATCAATTGGAGCGAATATAGAAGAAGCAATTGGTGGTCAGAGCAGAAAAGATTTTTATGCTAAACTAACCATAGCATATAAAGAAGCAAGAGAAACACATTATTGGATTCGTTTGTTAAAAGACACTAGTTTTCTTTCAAAAGATACAGCACAATCATTTTTAAATGATACAGAGGAAAAACTTAGAATCATAGGAAGTATCCAAAAGACAATTCGTAATTCATAATTAAAAAATCATAATTTATAATTGAAATGACTATACTAGATAAAATAATAGCCTTTAAAAAACAAGAAGTAGCAAAAATAAAAGCTGAGGTTGCTGTTAAAAAACTGGTGGAGAGTCCCAACTTTAAAAGAGAAGCTTTTTCATTAAAAAAATCGTTGTTAGCACCGTATTCAACAGGAATTATAGCAGAGTTCAAACGCCAATCACCTTCTAAAGGAATTATCAATGATAAAGCAACAGTAGCTGAGGTGACAAACGGATATTTAGACGCCAATGTAGCAGCGCAATCAATCTTAACTGACACTTCTTTTTTTGGTGGAACGATGGCAGATTTGATGGAAGCTAGGGTAATTAACCAACAAAAACCAATTTTAAGAAAAGATTTTATTGTAGACGGATTTCAAATAGTAGAAGCGAAAGCAATTGGTGCTGATGCAGTACTGTTAATAGCTACCTGTTTAACGGCACTAGAGTTAAAAAATTACGGACAATTAGCAGCAGATTTAGGAATAGAAGTCTTGTATGAAATTCATACACAGGAAGATTTAGATAAGATTGGAGACTTGGATCATAAAATTATAGGAATTAACAATCGAAATTTAAAAACGTTTGAAGTCGATTTAGAGCACTCTATAAATTTAGCTAGTCAAATTCCTGATACAGTTGTAAAAGTTTCGGAAAGTGGAATATCAGACCCAAGAATTATAACAGGGTTAAAAGCACATGGTTTTCATGGTTTTTTAATAGGAGAGAACTTTATGAAAACAGAAAATCCAGGTCAGGCATGTCAAGAGTTTGTCGATCAAATTAGATAATGTCAGTTCGAGTGAATTTATGAGGAACGAATAAATTAGTACCGAGAATAAGTACTTCTCGATACAATTTTATCACAAAGTCGAAAATTACTCGAAGTGACGAAATATAAATAATATGAAACTAAAAGTTTGTGGAATGAAGTTTATAGAAAATATTCAGCAAGTAGCTGAATTACAACCTGACTATTTAGGGTTTATTTTCTATGAAAAATCACCAAGAAATTTTGAAGGCATCATTCCAGAATTGCCAAAAGGAGTCAAAAAAGTAGGTGTTTTTGTAAACGAATATTTAGAGATTGTGGTTTCTTTAATAGAAGAATATCAATTAGAAGCCATTCAGTTGCATGGAGATGAATCTGTCGAATACATTCAAAGGTTAAAAAAACATTTACCAAAACTAGAAATAATCAAGGTGTTTGGAATTAAAGATAAATTTAATTTTGAGGTCTTAACACCTTACGAAGAGGTAGTAGATTACTTTTTGTTTGATACCAAAGGAAAAGAGCGTGGAGGAAACGGAGTAACATTTAACTGGCAAGTTTTGCAAAACTATAACTCAACCAAACCTTTCTTTTTAAGCGGGGGCATAGGTTTAGAAGAAATAGACGAATTAGAATCTTTTTTTAAAAGAGAAGCCTCTCAATATTGTTATGCCATTGATGTAAATAGCAAGTTTGAAATAAAACCAGGAGTAAAATCAGTAAAAAAAATAGAACAGTTTAAGGCTTATTGCCAAAAGCTAACAGCTAACAGCTAATCATATGAAATTTCAACCAGACCATAACGGGTATTACGGACAATTTGGAGGAGCATTTATTCCTGAATTGTTGTACCCAAACGTAAAAGAGTTAGAAGACAATTATATACAAATTATAGAATCTGAAGAGTTTCAAACAGCATATAAAGACTTATTAAAGCACTACGTTGGGCGCCCAAGTCCATTGTATTTAGCAAAGAGATTGTCAGAGAAATATGGAGCAACTATTTATTTAAAACGAGAAGATTTAAACCATACAGGTGCGCATAAAGTAAACAATACCATTGGCCAGATTTTAATAGCAAAACACTTAGGAAAGACCAAGATTCTTGCAGAAACAGGGGCAGGACAACATGGTGTCGCTACAGCAACAGTATGTGCTTTAATGGGGTTGGAGTGTGTTGTTTTTATGGGGGAAACAGATATCCAACGGCAAGCACCGAATGTAGCTCGTATGAAAATGCTAGGCGCTAAAGTTGTACCAGCAACTAGTGGAAGCAAAACACTAAAAGATGCTACGAATGAAGCAATTCGTTATTGGATTCAACACCCAGATACCTATTATTTAATTGGTTCAGTGGTAGGACCTCACCCGTATCCAGATATGGTAGCGCGATTGCAAGCAGTGATTTCAGAAGAAATGAAAGTACAGCTAAAAGAACAAACGGGTAAAGAAAATCCTGATACTATTATAGCCTGCGTAGGCGGAGGAAGTAATGCCGCAGGTGCTTTTTATCATTATTTGGAAGATGAAGAAGTAGAATTGATAGCAGTTGAAGCGGCAGGATTAGGAGTTAATTCAGGAGAAAGTGCTGCTACTTCACAATTAGGAGAAGTAGGCGTGATTCACGGAAGTAAAACAATTTTAATGCAAGATGCATACGGGCAAATTGTTGAGCCTTATTCAATTTCAGCAGGATTGGATTATCCAGGAGTGGGGCCATTACACGCCTATTTGCACGAAACCAAACGAGCAAGGTTTATGAATGCTACAGATAAAGAAGCACTAGATGCTGCCTACGAATTGACAAAAATAGAAGGGATTATTCCTGCATTGGAAAGTGCACATGCCTTGGCAGTATTGCCAAAAATGGATTTACAAAAAGATCAAGTAATTGTAGTGAATTTATCAGGAAGAGGTGATAAAGATTTAGAAACATATATAAAACATTTAAGCTAATAGTTAAAAAGAATGTCACATAGAGTGAATTTGTGAGGAATGAACAAATTTGTATCGAGATGTAATAAGTTCTCGATACGATTTTCTCCTAAAGTCGAAAATCACTCGAACTGACAAAACCATAGAAAATGAACTCAATTCAAGATATATTTAATCAAAAAGAAAACAATTTATTGTCAATTTTCTTTACGGCAGGCTTTCCTAAGCTAGAAGATACCGCAAAAATTATTACTGAGTTAAGTGATAGTGGTGTCGATTTTATAGAAGTAGGGTTGCCTTATTCCGACCCATTAGCTGATGGACCAACGATTCAGCATAGTAGTGATGTAGCGCTCAAAAACGGGATGAATCTCGATGTGGTTTTTGAACAATTAACAACGATTAAAGGTTCAAATAAAGCTCCATTAGTAGTAATGGGATACTTAAACCAGATTATTAAATATGGAGAAGATAAATTCTGTCAAAAAGTAAAAGATTGCGGAATTGATACGGTGATTATCCCAGATTTGCCAATGGTTGAATATGAAAATCACTATGAACAATTGTTTGAAAAATATGGGATTACAAACGTGTTTTTAATCACGCCACATACGTCTGAAGAACGTATTCGCAAAATAGATTCTTTAACAAATGCTTTTATTTATGTAGTTGCATCTGCTTCAATTACGGGGGCTAAAGGAGAAGTTTCATTAGCACAAATTAATTATTTTAAAAGAATTCAAGCTATGAACTTGCAAAGTAAGCTGATTGTAGGCTTTGGTATTTCAGATAACAAAACTTTTACGGCAGCTTGCGAGTACATGAATGGAGCTATTATAGGATCCGCTTTTATTAAAGAATTAGAAAAAAATGGGGTTGAAGAGATAAGTAATTTTGTGAGAACTGTTAAGAATTGTTAATATATTCCTAATTTTAAGAGAGTTTTAGTCGTAATGAAGTAATTTGGGGATTTAAAATCAAATAACATGACTAAAAAGATATTCTTAGGGATGGCTTTAATGGCAAGTAATTTTTTATTTGCGCAGCATACATTAATTCGTAAACCAGTGATAAGCCCTGATGCTTCTCAAATGGCATTTAGTTATTATGGCGATATATGGCTGTATAATTTTAACAATCAGCAAACAAAAAGGTTAACAATTCATAAAGGTTACGAAAGTAATCCTGTATGGAATAAGAAAGGAACAGCAGTAGCATTTTCATCCAATAGAAAAGGAAATGATAATGTATTTGTAACTTCTGTCAAAGGAGGAGTTCCTAAACAGTTAACCTACTATCCAACAGTTAATATTCCTACAGATTGGACAAAAGAAGGAGATATTGTTTTTACGACTGGTCGCGTGTTAAGAGGTCCTGAATGGGATAAACAAATGTATGTAGTTAATGAAAAAGGAGAAACACCTCGACGATTATTAACGGCTTATGGAGAAATGGCTTCAATTTCACCTAGCGGTAAACTAATAGCCTTTACCAAAGGAGCGTGTCGTATTGCTCGTGAAGATTATTCAGGTTCTGCACAGCGTGATATTTGGATTTATAACACAGAAACAAACGAATACCATCAAATAACAACGAGTAATAAAAATGATCACTCTCCAGTTTGGGATATGGCTGGAAATTTATACTACATCGGGGCAAAAAGCGGACGATATAATATTTACAAACAAGTAATTTCAGTAAATGGAATTGCAAATGGAGCAGCCATTCAATTAACAAATCAAACGAAAGATGGGGTGCAAACATTTTCAGTAAGTAACAATGGAACGATTGTATATACTAGTGGAGCAGATGCTTTTAAGTTAGAAAATGGGAAAGTTCAAAAAATTAATTTAGAGCTTGTTTCTGACAATCGTTTTGACGAAGAGGAAACGAAAACAGTTTCGGGAGATATTCGTAATTATGCCGTTTCACCTAATGGTAAAAATGTAGCACTAGAAGTTAATGGAGAAATCTTTGTCAAGGAAAACAATAAAGAAAAGAAACGTTCAAACAATATAAGTAAGCATCCTTATAGAGACATTAATCCACAATGGTTAGATGATAAAACAGTTGTTTTTTCTTCTGATAGAGACGGAGTTTATCAATTGTACAGTACGGTTTCTACAGATACTTTAGTAGGGTTACATCGCAGTTTAAAAACAAAAGTTTCTAAACTAACCAACAGTAAAGAAGATATTGAATATTCCTTGGTCTCACCAAATGGAAAAAAAATAGCTTACCAAGTAGGAAGAGGTATTTTAATGATTGCTGATATTAAAAAAGGAACAATAACAAATCCTAAAGAGTACTCTAATTCTTGGGCAGAAGCAGAAGGTGTTTCTTGGAGTCCAGATAGTAAATACATAGCCTATTCACAAGAAGATTTAAATTTTGATAGTGAAATTTTTATTCAATCTGTAGCAAATCCGTCTACCAAAATGAATGTGTCTATGCACCCTAGAAGTGACCGTAATCCAGTTTGGAGTGCTGACGGAAAAAAGTTGGCTTTTTTATCAAATAGAAGTGGAATTAATTACGATGTTTGGATGGTTTGGTTAGAAAAATCAGATTGGGAAAAATCAAAATTAGATCATGAAGAAGGAGCGTATTATTCTCAGAAGAAAGAAGAACCTTCTAAAGAGAAAGAGGTGAAAAAAGGAAAGAAAAAGAAGCAAGAAATAGTTGTGAAAATAGACGAGGATAAGATTTATGATCGTTTAGCACAAGTAACTTCTTTACAAGATGATGAGTATAGTCCTGTATTTAGTGGAGATAGCGAATTTATTTATTTCTCGGCAACCAATCCTGCAACAGAAAAAAGAAGTACTTATAAAGTTAAATGGGATGGTAGCAAACCAAAATTGGTAAAAGGAGTGGTTAATGCACGTAATTTTACTTCAACTAAAAACAAAGTTTACTTTACGTCAAGAGGAAAATTAGCAGAATTAAATACAACATCCGATAAGGTTACAAACTTGCCACATAGTGCTACCCATACAACAAACAGAGCAGAAGTGTATCGACAAGTTTTTGAAGAAGGAATCCGTGCTTTAACAGCTGGTTTTTACGACCCAGAATTTCATGGCTATAATTGGAGCTCTTTAGTGAAAAAATACAAGCCTTGGGTGTTGTCAGCAACGACGCATCAAGATTACGAATATATGTTTAATTTATTGTTAGGTCAGTTAAACGCTAGTCATATGGGCTATCGAGGAAGTGCACCAAGAAATACAAGCGATAAGGTAGGGGTAATAGGTTTAGAAGTAGAGAACACTAATAAAGGAGTAAAGGTTTCTTATGTCTTACCAAATTCAGTAGCCGACAAATCAACTAGCAAGTTAAAAGTAGGAGATATTATTACAGCTGTTAACGGACGAGAGATAAAAAAGAACACGAATTTTTACAGTTTATTAAAGAACACTCAGTCAAAAGAGATTTTATTGAGTTTAAACAACGGTAAAGAAGTCGTATTACGCCCAGAAAGCTCATTGAGAAGTTTACAATATGAAGAGTGGGTAAACTCAAGAAAGAAATTGGTAGAAACGTATTCAAATGGAAAATTAGGATATATCCATATTCAGGGAATGAATATGCCAAGTTTTGAACGTTTTGAACGTGAACTTAAAGCAAGTGGTTATGGGAAAAAAGGAATTGTAATTGACGTTCGCTACAATGGCGGTGGTTGGACAACAGATCGATTAATGGCGGTGTTAAATGTAGATCAACATGCGTATACAGTTCCGAGAGGAGCTGTAAAAAGCTTAAAAAATCACGAGCAATTTAAAGAGAACTATCCGTTTAACGAGCGAGCTATTTTATCAGTAAATACCAAGCCAATGGTAGCATTATGTAATGAGAATAGTTATTCTAATGCTGAAATTTTCTCACATGCTTTTAAAAACTTAGGCTTAGGGAAACTAGTAGGCCAACCAACTTTTGGAGCGGTAATTTCTACAGGTGGGAAGCGCTTACAAAACGGAATGATTCGTATGCCATTTAGAGCGTGGTATGTAAAGAAAACAGGAGAGAATATGGAGAATGAAGCACCAGCTGTACCCGATTACTTAGTAAAAAATGCACCTGGTTGGAAAGACAGAGGAGAAGATGCCCAGTTAAAGAAGGCTGTGGAGGTATTGTTGCAGGATATAAAATAAACAATAAAAAAAGCTGAGTTTTAAAACTCAGCTTTTTTTATTGTGTTTTAACGTGTTTCGACTATAATAACACCATTGGCACCCCTAGATCCATAAGCAGAGGTTTCAGGACCTTTAAGTACTTTTATGGATTTAATAGTAGTAGGAACAATGTTGCTAAAAATAGTTTTATCTACAGCAGTGTTATTTAATATAAACAATGGAGTCGTACTCCCATTTACACTATTATAGCCTCTTATATTAATGTTGTTAGCTCCTGATACGTTAACACCCGGAACCTGACCTCTAAGGTAATCGTAAATATCTCTGTATTGAATAGGGTTTATACTTTTACTTCTGGCATCGCCAGTAACATAATGGTCGCTTCCTTCTTTTATTTTAAGGATTATTTTTTTTTCTCCATTGTATGGAACTTTAATAATTCCTATTTTAGGAGAATACGCGCTAATTTCTTTGGGGCTTTTTTCTAATTTTATTTTGTACTCACCTTTGGCGTTAGTCCATCTTTTTTGTTTTACATTGTCAATAAGAATTACGGCACCAGAAACAGGTTTGTTATCAGGTCCTTTTACTATAATGGATAATTTCTTTGCTTGAGAAAAAGCAGATAAATTGAAAGCTATTAGGGCGACGAATAAGAGTATAATTTTTTTCATGAAATCTATTTTTGTTTTCCAAGATAGAAAAAAAAAATAAACTCTTTATTATTAGTAAGGTATTTAGTCGTTTTTTTGCTAAAAATCATTAAGAACAACTCTTAAAAACAACCATTCTTGGTTTTTTTTATTCCTATTTTTGCCAAATGATGCAGGTTACAAAACAAGAATTGTTAGAAAAATTAAAAGTAAATTTTGGGTACGATCGTTTTCGTTTAAAGCAACAAGCTATTATTGAAAATGTTCTGGCAAAAAAAGATACCTTGGTTATCATGCCTACAGGGGGAGGGAAATCGATATGTTACCAATTACCCGCATTGTTTTTTGAAGGGGTAACATTGGTAATTTCCCCTTTAATTGCTTTGATGAAAGACCAGGTAGATAGTTTAAGAGCGAACGGAATTCCTGCTACTTTTTTTAACAGTAGTCAATCAACAGCACAACAACAAGAAGTGTTTGAAGCCATAGCTTCAAAAAGGATAAAGTTGCTATATGTTGCTCCAGAAAGTTTATCCTTACTCCAAAATATATTAAGCCAATCTTATATAAACTGTATTGCTGTAGATGAAGCACATTGTATTTCTGCATGGGGACACGATTTCCGCCCTTCTTATAAACAACTAGCTTTTTTAAAAAAGTCATTACCAGAGGTTCCTATCGTAGCACTTACAGCTACAGCAGATAAAGCTACACAACAAGACATTTTAGAGCAATTAGCAGTACCCAATGCTACTCAATTTATAAGTTCTTTCAATAGAGAAAATATTGGATTAGAAGTACGCCCAGCAAATGATAGAGTCCAGCAAATCATCAAATTTATTCAAAGAAGACCCAACGAAGCAGGAATTATTTATTGTTTAAGTAGGAAAGCTACAGAACAATTAGCTAGCAAATTGCAACAAAACAATGTTGATGCAAAAGCATATCATGCAGGATTATCTTTTGGAGATAGAGCTAAAACTCAAGAGGCGTTTATTAAAGACGACTGCGAGGTAATTTGTGCTACCATTGCTTTTGGAATGGGGATTGACAAGTCGAATGTTCGCTGGGTAATCCATTACAATATGCCTAAAAACATTGAAGGCTATTATCAAGAAATAGGAAGGTCAGGTCGTGATGGATTACCAGCAAAAGCGTTATTATTTCATAGCTATGCTGATGTTATTCAATTGCGTCAGTTTATTGAAAATACAGGGAATAAGGAAGTACAAGAGGCAAAATTAGAGCGTATGAAGCAATTTGCGGAAGCTACGGTTTGCCGAAGAAAAATATTACTTAGTTATTTTGGAGAATTAATAGAAGATAATTGTGGGAATTGCGATGTGTGTAAGAATCCACCACAATTTTTTGATGGAACTGTGATTGCCCAAAAAGGGTTGTCAGCTATTTATCGACTACAAGGAAAAGAAGCTATGGGAACGGTGATAGATGTGCTTAGAGGAGCAAAAAACGCTACAGTTTTAGATAAAAACTACGATAAATTAAAGACTTACGGTGTGGGAAAAGATATCTCTTGGAGAGATTGGCAGCACTATTTAATTCAATTAACTAACCAAGGGTATTGTCAAATAGCTTTTCATTTAAATAACAGTTTACAACTTACTGATTTTTCAAATAAAGTACTCTTTGAAGGAGAAAAAGTACAGTTAACTACTCCTATAGAGTTTCAAAAAGAGGTGAAGGAAACAATAAAAGAGAAGAGAAAAAAGACAGTTAAAGACACATTATTTGAACGTTTGCGAAAGCTACGTTATCGTATTGCTCAAGAAGAAGACATTGCAGCGTATTTGGTATTTAATGATGCTACGCTGAGAGAAATAGAAAACGAAAGGCCACAGTCCGATGAAGAGTTTTTGGCAATAAGCGGAGTGGGACAACGAAAGTTAGAAGTGTATGGAGCAGAGTTTATGGAAGAGATTACAACTTTTTTAAACGAAAAGAAACGGACTAAAAAAGACACTACTTTAGAAACCTTTAAGTTGTACAAAGAAGGGTTTACGGTTGAAGAAATAGCAGAAAACCGAGGACTAAAACCTACCACTATTTTTTCTCATTTATCCAAACTGTATTTAGAAGGGAAAGATGTGAGTTTGGATGAATTTATAGAAGCGGATACCTTAGCCTTGGTAGCAAATGCCAAAAAAGTATTGAAAAATGAAACTGCTTTAAAACCGTATTTTGAGTTTTTAGGAGAACAAGTTCCATATGAGAAAATACGAGTAGGGTTAACTATTTTACAAAGGAAGAGATAAGTTTATTACACATGAGTAAAGAAAACTTTCCTACAGAATCTAAGTCAGATGAAATTTCAAGACTGCATGGGAGAATTAAAAACCTTGAGATTGAAATTACTTCCGTTGAAACTAAATTGTTTCCTTTTGAACAATCATTACGCAATGCAATTGCTGATTTGTTGGTAGAAGAACGAGAACTAGTTGTTTTATATAAGAAACAAAAGAAAGCAAAAAAAGAGAAAAGATTAGTACAAAAGCGAAAAGGTAAAAATTACAAAGAACCTAAGGAGATTGTGCCTGTTTCAAAAAAAGAGATAGTAGAAAAAATTAATCAAAAAGAGAAGAAAAGATTATATAAAGAAGCGATGTTGCATGTACATCCTGATAAATTCTCGATGCAGGAAAATGAACAAGTTAAAGCGACAGAAACAACAACAAAGCTAATTGAAATATATCAAAATGGAAGTTTGGAAGAGTTGGCAGCTTTTCATGCACATATTTTTGGAGGTAATACGACTATATGTTTTGATAAAGATATTTCGCTAATTCAAAAGACAACCAATAGTACTTCTTATTTAGTAAAAGAAGTTGAGCGATTAGAAAAAGTATTGAAAGACTTATTAGAGAGTTATACCTATAAAGTTTTAACAACCTATGAAAATCCTATGTCGTTTGTTGATGAATTGAAAGCCTATTATGACGATAGAATTTTTAAACTTCGTAAGCGAACAAGAACAAAAAAGTAAACCAGAGTCATATACAACAACGCTGGTTTATGGTTGATTAAGAATTTTTTAATTCTTCCATTTCTTTAATAATATCATCAAGTTTAGATATAAGGCTGTGATATAAAATTCGAGTGGAAATAGTATAGATTATAAAACCAATACCTCCTGTGACAATTGCTACGATGAGTCCCACTCCTATAATGTCTAAGAATGAAGAGTCACTGGAAATATAGTTCGATAGAAAGCTTTTTTCTTTCACACTATAAGCGAGAGCAAAAATTGATACAATTGCTAGTGGAATTGCAAAAACAAATAGCTTTTTTGTGGCTTTAGATACCGAGTTAATTACACTTCTATAATTTTTTAAATAGGTTAGGTTGTCAGATTTAACATCAATAGTCTTAAATCTTTTTAATAATCTCGTATTAAAAAAGTACAAACTTAAGATTAAAAAAGCACCGTATGCACCAATAATAGTTTCAGATAAAAGGATCCCCCCAATAACTACAATTCCAGCCATAGGAAGCAAGCCTTTGTTGTCAAATTCGTAGGTTCTTTTAATTTTATTAATGACCGATTTAGATTTCTGGTTGTAGATGTCGTTAATTTTTGGAGCGATTAATGATTGTTCATGAATGAAAGCTTCATTCCATCTTTTTTCAATTGATTTTTCCATCTAGTATTACTTTTAATTGTTTTTTAATTCTGTTAATGCGTACCGCAATATTGTTAGCGCTAGTTCCAATAATTGCAGCAATTTCTTTGTAAGGATTTTCTTCTAAATGCAGTAAAATTATCGCTCTGTCGACTTCAGATAATTTTTTAATAGCATCATATAACAAGTTTAAATCTTCGTTTTGAAAAGCTTTATTATCCTCCGATAAATTGGGAGTTTTCTCTAAAGAATATTCTTTTTTAGTATTTCTCTTTGCTAAGGTTAAACAAACATTTAACGTAATTCTGTAAATCCAAGTAGACCATTTCGACTTATTTTGGAATGCATCTCTACTTTTCCATATTTGTAAGCAAGCTTCTTGATAAAAGTCTTCAAAGTCTTCTTGAGAGTCCGTATAAGCTCTACATATTTTAATAATAATACCAGCATGTGGTAAAATGGATGTTATATAAAAATCGTTACTCAAAATTTGGTTTTCTTGATAGGTATTCTGAAAAGTAAAATTATTACAAGAAAGTTTCATTTTTTTGAAAATAAAAAAACCTTACAAAATTAATTGTAAGGATAATAAAATGTTTTTTATGTAATAATAGAATTTAAAAATTGGTAATAGGAAATCTTTTTATACGAAGTGGATTGCCTATTGGACCTTTAACTCCCGATTGAAAATTATCGTTAAGTACAATTTGGTTGTTCATTTTTAATTGAATTTGGGCAGTACCGAACCATCCCCAATCATCACAATCAATAGATACAGTTAACTGTCCCATTGAAGGATGTAGGTCTATCAATTCTATAATCCCCCAATCAGTAAAGTTATTTGGATTATTAGAAACCAATTCTAGACTATGTTGTTTCGTTCCGAAATGTTTTATGTTTTTTACAGGATCTTTTAAATGTTTACCAAAGGCCATTCCGTTTAATTGGATAGTCATTTTACCAGATGTAATAAAATACAATTGTGCACTCATGTTTATTTATGATTTGATTAGAAAATAGTAAAGTATGCTATGTTTATTATTCGTTTTCAAGGAAAAAGACTGTTTTTAGTTAGGTTAAAATCTTTGTTTTTTTATTTTCAATAATTATTGAAAGTTTAATAAAATGTTGTATGTTTGCAGTATGAAATTAGAAGACGCAAAATTAAAATACATTCATACTTGGGGAAGTTTAGCTACCAGCTGGGGTATTAATAAGACCATGGCACAAGTACATGCGTTGCTATTAGTGTCTACAAAGCCTCTTTCTGCTGATGAAATTATGGAAACTCTAAAGATTTCAAGAGGTAACGTAAATATGAATGTACGTGCTCTAATTGATTGGGGAATTGTAAGTAAAGAATTTGTAGTTGGAGAACGAAAAGAATTTTTTGTAGCCGATAAAGATATTTGGGAATTGTTTAAACAAGTAACTAAAGAACGTAAAAAAAGAGAAATTGAACCTGTTTTAAAAGTATTAGATGAATTACAAGAAGATGTTCATGACGCTTCGGAAGAAGCAGAAGCTTTTAAAAAAGTAATGAATGATTTATCATCAGTTACTAAAACAGTTAACGGTATTTTGGAGAAAGCGATTAAAGCAGACGAGCATTGGTTGTTATCAAACTTTACTAAAATGATTAAAAAGTAAAAAAATTTATATATAATCTTTCAAAAATTTCTGAAAATTCAAAAATGAATAAAAAGTACTTATCTGCAATATTAATACCTCTAATTGTTTGTGTTTGGTTGATAAATGGAATCTTTTGTAAAATTCTTAACCTCGTTCCGAGACATCAAGAAATAATAGGGGAAATAATCAATACTGGTTATGCAAGAGAGTTAACTACGATGATAGGAATATTGGAAATTGTCATGGTCATATGGATCATTTCTAATTATAAATCATGGTCAAATGCAATAACACAGATTGTAATTGTTTCAACAATGAATGTAATTGAATTTATGATTACTTCAGACATATTACTCTGGGGTAAGCTTAATATAATTTTTGCTGCTTTGTTTGTATTTATAGTTTATGTAAATGAATTTAAGTTAAATCCTAAAAATACTGTAGCATGAAGGAGAAACTAAAAAATCATCCATTTGCTGTTGAAGCATTTTTTGAAACTTCAATTGTTACAACTTTAGCAATACCAAAGGAACATTTAGAAGACTTTATTCCTGAATGTTTGGACTTAGATACTTTTAATAATCAGTGGGCTTTTTTAGCAGTAGCCATGGTACAAACTAAAAATTTAAGACCAAAAGGATTTCCGAAAATTTTAGGGAATGACTTCTTTTTAATTGGCTATCGCATTTTTGTAAGATATACCAATTCAAAAGGAAAGAGACTAAGAGGACTGTATATTTTAAAATCAGAAACGAATAGTAAAAGAATGGAGATAGCTGGCAATTTATTTACTCATTATAACTACACAACTTCTGATATTGAGCAGACTAAACTAGGTGATAAAATAAGTATTAGTTCAATAAAATCAGATTTTAAAATAGTGTTTAAGGATCAAGAAAGTGATGTGTCATTACCAAAGTTTTCGCCTTTTTCTGATTGGAAAGAAGCAAGGTGCTTTGCGGGGCCTTTACCATTTACTTTTACATATAATAAGCCTAAAAAAGAAGTATTAATAATTGAAGGAGTAAGAAATAATTGGAAACCCAAGCCTATTGAAATTGTCGATTATAATTTTTCATTTATAAAAGACCTTGGATTTAAAAATGTGAGAGTTGCTAACTCATTTATTATTAAAAACGTTCCATACTACTGGAAAAGAGGGAAAATTGAATTATGGAAATAAGAAGAAGAAGAAAGTTTCAAGGAGTATTAAACATACTTAGTTTCAATAGGCATTTTTATTACACTGGCTTAATAGCTTTGTTAGCGGTTGTTTTGGGATACTATTTATTTAACTACAATGATTACCTAAAGTGGTTTTTAGTTGTAATTATTATTTATGGATTGTTAGCTCCCTTGCTAGTCTCTGCTTATGTATATGATTTTTCGAAATACTATGATTTTAAGTGGGTAGATACTATTAACTTAAAAGGGAATAATAACCTTGTGAATATTAACGCAGGTTTTGATGAGACTAGTTTCATTCTAAAAAACAAGTTTCAGTCATCAAATTTGCAGGTTTTCGATTTTTACGATCAAACAAGGCATACTGAACAGGCTATAAAAAGAGCAAGAAAAGTGAGTAGGATATACCCAGCTACTAAATCGATTAGTACAAGTAAAATTCCATTAAAAGATTCATCTATTGACATTTTGTTTTTACTCTCAGCGGCTCATGAGGTGAGATCTAATGAGGAGAAAGAGCTTTTTTTTAATGAATGTTCTAGGGTTTTAAAAGATGATGGAAAAATTTTAGTAGTTGAACATCTTAGAGATTTACCAAACTTTTTAGCATTTTCAATTGGGTTTATACATTTTTTTTCAAGAAAAACTTGGAAAACCGTATTTGAAAAAGCTAATTTGAAATTAGAAGAAGAGATAAAATTCACACCGTTTATGTCGGTTTTTGTTCTTGAAAAATTTAATAAAAATTAGAAATAGTTATGGAGGTTCACTTAAAGATTATAGGGTGTTTGTTAATGCTTTTGGCTTTAATACATGTTATTTTTCCAAAATATTTTAATTGGAAAGATGAATTAAAGAATCTTAGTTTAATGAATAGGCAAATGATGATGGTTCATACTTTTTTTATAGCACTAACAGTGTTTTTAATGGGAAGTATTTTAGTGTTAGAAAGTAAAGAATTGATAGAAACAAACCTTGGAAGAAAAATTATATTAGGCTTTGCTATTTTTTGGTCTATTAGATTGTTTATGCAGTTATTTGTGTATTCACCTAAATTGTGGAGAGGAAAAAAGGTCGAAACAGCTATTCACGTTTTTTTTACATGTTTTTGGATATATATCAGTATAGTAACTTGGAGTATATATATTAACTAAAAATGAAATTATATGAGTTTTTTAAAAGCAGAATGGCGAAAATTGGTCATGGTAAATTATGAGGTTAATCCAGACGTGCTAAAAGAGTTTATACCTAAAGGAACTGAATTAGACTTTTATGAGAACAAATGTTATATAAGTGTTGTCGGTTTTATGTTTTTAAATACAAAGTTATTAGGGGTAAAAATTCCTTTTCATGTAAATTTTGAAGAAGTAAACCTTCGGTTTTATGTGAAAAGAAAAGATAAAAGAGGGGTAGTTTTTATAAAAGAAATAGTACCTAAGCCAGCTATAACCTTTGTAGCGAATACTATTTATAAAGAAAACTACCAAACATTACCTATGAAACACAGTTGGACTGAGAAAGATGATATGTTTAAAGTGTCTTATCAATGGAAAATAAATAAGAAATGGAATTCAATATCCGTTGAAAGCTTACAAAAATCAATAGCGATTGAACCGAATACCCAAATTGAATTTATAGCAGAGCATTATTGGGGATATGCTAAGGATAAAAATAGAACAACTGAATACGAAGTAAAGCATCCTACATGGAAATATTATCCAGTAATTAACCATACAATTAACATTGGTTTTAAAGCTACTTATGGAGCGCATTTTTCTTTTTTACAGAGTCAAAAACCTAGCTCTGTATTTTTACTAGAAGGTTCTGAAATTAGTGTTGAAAACAAAACAGTTTTATAAAAAATAAGTAGAGATAAAACTATTTCTACTTATTTGCCTAGTTAAAATTTTTAATAATAAGTTATCTATTTATTACATCAGAAGTAATTAGTGTTTTTCTTCTTTCTGCATGTTCAAGTACATATCTCATTCGTTTAATTTGTCCTTTGGTAAATACATTCATACATCTATCATCAGTAAGATTCATATAGTTGCTTACAGGGGCAGGTTGTCCGTCACAAGCTTTAGGAATTGTCCCATCACAACCATCAATAGCACTACTTACAGGTGGTGTGTCATCAATAAAATCGTCATGGTCATAACAAGGTTTTCCTTCAAGAGCAGCTCCCCAAATATGTAATAAACCTAAGAAATGTCCCATTTCGTGGGTTAATGTTTTACCAAGATTGAGACCTCCAGAAACATCGGATTTTCCAAAATGATGAACATTAATTAAAATACCATCACCTATGGTTTTTAACTCATCTTCTATTCCAGGTAAGTTAGTGGTAGGAAAAGAAGCTGCGCCAGCAAATGTATTTGGCGCATACCCGCCATATACCCATATGTTGATATATTTATCAGGGTTCCAATATTCAAACTCAGGAAGCCAGTCAAATCTGTCTTTATCACCTCTTACGGGAGTGTTGTCGTAATAATTAATACGGTTAATTCCGTTAGTCGGGTTTCCGTTAGGGGCTATTTCTGCAAGTTTAAATTGAATAAATGAGTCACCACTAAGCGGGGAGTTGTTTTCTCCTAAAGTGCCTGCTACTCTTCTAAAATCGTGATTTAAAGATTGAATTTGTTCTTTAATACGTTCGGTAGCTAGGTTAAAGCCTTCGCCTATACTTTCTCCGCCATGTATTATGTGTACGACTACGGGTAAGGTGTAAACTTCTAAGTTATCTAAAGGAGGTTCTGGTAAATCAATTTTAGTTTCGCTACTGCAAGCAAATAGTAAAGAGAAAAGAGTAGTTATTAAAAAGATGTTTTTCATAGAATTAATGGAGTTGTATCAAATTATTATTGACCAGACGCTACAGAAATCGAAAGGTTGCGTGTAATTTTTTTATTTAACATTTTATTGTTTTTTGTGTGTTAGTTGTTTGGTTTTAAAGTTTTAATTGAACAGCCTCACTTGATTAAGTGAGGCTATTATGATTTTAGTTATGTGTTTATTTTAAAGTTTAACTTCTTACAAACTTACCTATTGATTCTAAAAGCTGTGGGTTGTCTTCTAGTGCTATTTTAGCTACTGCATAAAATTCACTCATCCAATCGTCTATTTCACTGAAGGCTTTGTCTTTTGCTTTTGTTGCATCTTGACTTTCTCCTTTTTCTTGTAAATAGGTTGCTCTTGCTAGTTCTAAGTTGGTTATTTGTTGGGTGGTGTTATTTATTTCTTCTATAGTTATCTTTAATCGTAAGAGTTTTGTTTGAATGTCTGTTTCGTTGGTTACGACTGTGTAAAACTTTTTAACTACTTCTAATCATTTAATATAAGCTGTTGGTAAGCTACCTGTTAAGGCTAGTTTACTTAGCGTGGTTGGGTCTTTTCTAAAAATTACTTTCGCTTTTTTTCTGTGAAGACTGTACGTTTTTGTAAGGTTTTCTTTTTGGGTAGCAAAGTCGTTGTAGGCTTCTGAGGTTTCGTCGTCTTCTTTTTTATTAAAATCGAAGGCTTCTCTTGTTTTTGTGAGTAGGTTTTTTCCCTTTTATTAGGGGGGGGCGTCGTAACCAAATTCTGCCATAATGGTGGCTATTTCTGTTTGTGTTGTTACGTTTTCGAGTGCTGCTCTGTACTGTTCTAGGGTTTCTGCTTCAGTGAATGTTCTTTTTGTTGCCATTTTTTGCAAGTTTTTTAGTTATTATTAATTTATTGCGACTTCCTTACGGATGTTTGCCTGTTCCTTATAGGTGTTTGAGCGTTCCTTGTTCTTCTTTTTCTTTTCCTTATGGCTTTTGGTGCGCTCCTTATGGGTTGTGTTGTGTTCCTTAACGGTGTTTTTGTGTTTTTTATTGTTGGTTTTGAGTGATTTACTGGTTTAGTGGTGTTTTTGGTTTAAAGTGTTTATTTGAGTTATTATGTTTTGGATTTCATCAAAAATTATTCTAAAACTATCTACATTGACTCTTTTAAATCGTTCATCTTTATTTAAAATATTTTTAGCAAAATCCTTTTTACTCAAAGCATAGCTTTTATCTTTTTTATCAAAAACCCCACTATCAATTATTGATTGTGAGCTTTTTAATTTTTTAAAGCTTTGCGTGTATTTTAGTTTTGGGTCTTTCTTGTGTAAACCAGTTTCAGGGTCAAATTCATTACTTAAAAATAGTCTTCTATTATTCTTGTCTTTTATTTTTAAGTCATCATCTTTATAATAATGTTCAATGCATAGTTTGCTAATATTCCTATGCTTAGGTTGAGGCAAGTAAAAACTAAAAACTATATTATTAAAATTTTTATAAGTATAGCCAGTATTGGGTCTAAATTGACCTAAGCTGTTTAAATTGTCAGAATCAAAAATTCCAATGATAGGTGTTTTTTCCTTAGATAAGAGGTAAGCCTCTAAAATATGTTTAAGTTTATTGTCTCCTACTGTATAATTTTCATCGTAATCTACAATTTCAATACTTTTTTTAAGGTTGTCTAGTTTGTAATCGTAAACTGATAGAGAATTCAACGCATGTTGTAAATGTATCCAATCTGTATTACCTTCTGTAAAAACCCTAATTTTTTTTCCATCATAATTAAGATACTTATTTAGAGAGTTGTCTGGTTTTAACTTCTCAAATTTTTTGAGTAAACTTAAAAATAATTTGTCTTTTTTTCCTCTAATATCAGAAATAAACAATAGTTTACCTTCTACTATATTTATGAATAGATTAGTGTTATGAGATTTGTTTTTATGAGGTCTTTTTTTGAAATGCTGTATTGTCGCAATTTCGAGTCCATTCACTTCCCATGAATGAAGCATAGCTCTGACTTGTTTTAGAAACCTCTTTTTTACATTTACTTTTTTATTAACAGTTAAACCTGTTACATATTGATGTTGAAAATATCTTCTTAAAGTTACTTTTTTGGTGTTAATCTTAAAACCATTTTCATCTATAGTTTTTTTAATTAGTTTGCTTAATATAAAATTCCCTTTTTTTATTTTTCCAATTTTCTTAGGAATCCTTTTGAGGTTAGTAGAAAACGTTATGTCGTCTGAATAACGACTATAATAACATTTATTTGTCTTAGAAATAAACTTCAGTTCATTATCTAACTTCCTTGTAATTAAATTTGAGATTATTGGAGAGCAAGGGCTTCCTTGAGGAAGTTTATTATCATGGCAACATAATTGAGCAAGAATTGTAGACACTTCATCATTGAAATTAAAAGGATGTGACTTGAACATTCCTCTAACTCGACCAAAGTTTATACTTTCAAAAAAATTACATAAATCTATATTAATAACAAATTTTTGTTTAGTGTGTATTTTGGCATTAGTTTTTATTCCTTTCTTTTTGACATAACTATGAACGTGCTTTTTTACTTGATAATAATCAGTTAAAGCAAGAGCAATTTTTTTTGTATTAATTTAAGAGAAGGTATAGGAGATAATATTATTCTATTACTTCCATTCTTTTTTTTGATTGTAAATTCGTGATACTTTTTTTCAATACTGTAAGCATTAAAATTTAATTTTTTTATAGAGATACCTAGATAGTCTGCTAATTCATTTTTTGAGTTTATATCGAGGAAATTAATTGAAGAAAAAGAGCTCATGGTAATTCTACTTTAGCTACACCAAATGATAAAATAAAGGTGTATTTTAAATAATATATAATTCTATAGAAATAATTAAATATTAAAAGAATTAAAATTAAATGAAAATATAACAGATATAAAAGTTTTTAAATAACTGTTTTAAAGAAGGAAATCCATTCCAAATATGCTGCTGAAACGCGCGCAAAATCAATAGTACCATGAGCAATATTTTTTATAAAAATATAAAATAATTTTACTCTATCAAAAAAGCCTCACTTAAATTTAAGTGAGGCTTTAAATATTTATTTAAAGGCATTGCCTTTTACATGTTTCGTCTGTATTGACCACCAACTTCAAATAAAGCAGAAGTAATTTGACCTAACGAACAAACTTTAGTAGCATCCATTAATTTTTCAAAAAGGTTTTGATTGTTAATGGCAGCCGATTGCATTTCAGATAAAAGTTGTTCTATTTTATCTTCATGCGCTTTGTTTAAGTTTTCTTTCGTTTTGATTTGGAATTGTTTTTCCTCCTCCGTAGCACGAATCACCTCTTGTGGAGTAACCGTTGGAGAACCTTTAGAACTTAAGAAGGTGTTTACGCCAATAATTGGGAATTCACCTGTGTGTTTTAAGGTTTCGTAGTATAAACTCTCTTCTTGAATTTTAGAACGTTGATACATCGTTTCCATCGCTCCTAACACACCACCACGTTCTGTAATTCTATCAAATTCTGTTAATACTGCTTCTTCCACTAAATCGGTTAATTCTTCAATAATAAATGAACCTTGAATTGGGTTTTCATTTTTAGCCAACCCTAATTCTTTATTGATGATTAACTGAATTGCCATCGCACGACGTACTGATTCTTCTGTAGGCGTCGTAATGGCCTCATCATATGCATTCGTGTGTAACGAGTTACAGTTGTCGTAAATTGCATATAACGCCTGTAAGGTTGTACGGATATCATTAAAGTCAATTTCCTGAGCGTGTAATGAACGTCCAGAAGTTTGAATATGATATTTTAACATCTGTGCTCTTGGATTTGCTCCGTATTTATGTTTTAAGGCTTTCGCCCAAATTTTACGAGCTACACGACCAATCACGGCGTATTCAGGGTCAATACCATTTGAGAAGAAGAATGATAAGTTTGGTCCAAACTTATTAATATCCATTCCTCTTGATAAGTAGTATTCTACGTAAGTGAACCCATTTGCTAAAGTTAACGCCAATTGTGTAATCGGATTTGCACCAGCTTCAGCAATATGGTATCCAGAGATAGAAACTGAATAGAAATTACGAACATTTTTCTCAATAAAATATTCTTGTACATCTCCCATTAAACGCAAAGCAAATTCCGTAGAGAAAATACACGTGTTCTGTGCTTGGTCTTCTTTTAAAATATCTGCTTGAACCGTACCACGTACTTGTGCTAAGGTATTTGCTTTAATTTCAGCGTATACATCCGCAGGTAAAATTTGATCACCTGTAACACCTAAAAGTAGTAATCCTAATCCGTCATTACCTTCTGGTAAATCACCATTGTATTTAGGTCTGTCAATACCTTTATCGTCGTATAACTCTTTAAGCTTTGCTTCAACCTTTTTCTCTAACTTGTGCTCTTTGATGTATTTTTCACAATTCTGATCGATGGCAGCATTCATAAAGAACCCTAATAACATCGGAGCAGGACCGTTGATGGTCATAGAAACCGAAGTCATGGCATGACTTAAATCGAAACCAGAGTATAATTTTTTAGCATCGTCTAAACAACAAATAGACACTCCAGCATTTCCAATTTTACCATAAATATCAGGTCTGTGTCCTGGATCGTTTCCATATAATGTAACCGAGTCAAATGCTGTAGATAAACGCTTTGCTGGCATTCCTAAACTCACATAGTGAAAACGACGGTTGGTACGTTCAGGTCCACCTTCACCCGCAAACATACGTGTTGGATCTTCTCCGGTACGTTTAAACGGATACAATCCTGAAGCATAAGGAAATTCTCCAGGAACATTCTCTTGCAAATTCCAACGTAATAAATCACCCCAAGCTTGGTATTTTGGTAAAGCAACTTTCGGAATTTGCGTGTGTGAAAGTGATTCTGTATGTGTTTCTATTTTAATTTCCTTATCACGTACTTTGAACGAGTAAATAGGATCTTTGTATTTTTTTACTTTCTCTTGCCAGTTTAAAATGATTTCCCAGTTGTAAGGGTCTAAATCCATTTTAACACGATCAAATTCGGCAATTAAAAGCTTAAGAAAATCTTTGTTTTCTTCTGTCTTGTTAATAGAAGTTTCTTCAATTCCTGATTTATCTAGTATTATTTCAGATTCAGAAACGCTTTCAATAGTTTTGAAAATTCCATATAATTTCTGAGCTACTTTTTCTTGCTTATTAACCGTTTTATCATAGGCGCGGTTGTTTTCTGAAATTTCAGATAAATAGCGCGTTCTACTAGGTGGAATTACAAATATCTTTTCAGACATTTCTTTTGTAATTTCAAAAGTAGACTGTAAATCAGCTCCCGTTTTTTCAACCAATTTATCCATAATCGCTTTATACAACGAATTCATTCCTGGATCGTTGAATTGTGATGCAATCGTTCCAAAAACAGGCATGTCATCCATGTGAACATCCCATAAATTGTTGTTACGCATGTATTGCTTTTTTACATCGCGTAAGGCATCTAAAGCACCTCTTTTATCAAATTTGTTGATGGCTACTAAATCAGCAAAATCAAGCATATCGATTTTTTCTAACTGTGTAGCCGCACCAAATTCAGGAGTCATTACATACAAAGAAGTATCAGAATGTTCAATAATCTCTGTATCTGATTGTCCAATACCTGAAGTTTCTAAAATGATTAAGTCAAATTCTGCAGCTTTTAATACTTCTACTGCTTCATTTACATATTTTGATAATGCTAAGTTAGATTGGCGTGTAGCTAACGAACGCATGTATACACGCTCATTATTAATAGCATTCATACGAATTCGATCACCTAATAAAGCTCCACCCGTTTTTCTTTTTGATGGATCTACAGAGATTAATCCGATAGTTTTTTCTGGGAAATCAATTAAGAAACGACGAACTAATTCGTCTACTAAACTTGATTTACCTGCACCACCTGTACCTGTAATTCCTAGAACTGGAGTTGTAGCATTTTTATTTTTTTCGTGAATAGTATCCAAAGCCTCTTTGGCAACTTCAGGGAAGTTTTCCGCAGCAGAAATTACACGAGCAATACTCCCCACTTCTTTATCGGCTAATTTATCGATTTCTCCATTTAATGTATCTCCAATGGCAAAGTCTGATTGTTGTACTAAATCGTTAATCATTCCTTGTAATCCCAATTCACGACCATCATCAGGAGAGTAAATACGAGTAATTCCGTAGTCCATCAACTCTTTGATTTCCTCAGGTAGAATTACTCCGCCACCACCACCAAATATTTTAATATGTCCAGCTCCTTTTTCTTGCAATAAATCGTACATGTACTTAAAGTACTCGTTGTGTCCACCTTGGTACGAAGTCATAGCAATGGCATTTGCGTCTTCTTGAATAGCACAGTTTACTACTTCTTCAACGCTTCGATCATGTCCTAAGTGAATTACTTCAACCCCAGTAGATTGAATAATTCGGCGCATAATATTAATGGCAGCATCGTGCCCGTCAAATAAAGAAGCCGCAGTTACAATTCGTACTTTGTGTTTAGGTTTATAGGGAGTTATTTGTTCCATTCGTAAATTGTCTTAATTTTCGGGTACGCAATTTACGGAAATCTTAAAAAATAGCAGGATGTTTTAACAATTATAAATAAGAAAGGAATACCCATCTCTTTCGAGTAGCGATATATTCTAAATTATGTTCATTTTGATAGGCTTCTCGCTCAAAACTTAGGTTTTTATAAGCTAATGATGTTTTTCGATAAATGAATAGCTTAATAAGCCATTCTAGAAAATAGAAAAGATAGAAGAAGACAATTAGTAACTCTAATTGCTGTTTTAAGTGTATTTTTTCATGATTTATTAAAACAGGATCAGCTTTTAAATCTTCTCTTTTTAAGAATATAAAAGGGTATAATGTCATTCCAGAAAAACCTTTTGGAATTATATGTTTTGAAATAAATATCATAAACCTGTTTGTGCAATAAACTTACCAAAGGTACAATTTATTGTTAGGAATGTAAGAAGAAATAAAGCAAGTGTGAAATTTATACTTTTTTAAAGTACTGTTTTTAACAGTATACACTTATATTTGTGCAAACTTCAAAGAAGATGGATTTTTTAACTTTAAAATATAAGAAGAGGATTGAAGCTCAGTACCACAGAGCAGATATCCGTTATCCATAGTTTTTCATTTTTACGCTTACCAAAAACTTAATTATTAACAAGTTTTCAATCTTATTTGAAGACTTAAAAACGTATAAAATGACTTTTAAAGAACAAATAAAACAAGGAATACCAACTGCATTACCTCCAAAAAAGGAGTATGATACTACGATAAACCACGCACCAAAACGTAAAGAAATTTTAACTGATGAAGAAAAGAAGTTAGCTCTACGTAATGCATTGCGTTATTTTGATAAAAAACACCACGAAGAACTATTACCTGAATTTGCAGAAGAATTAGAAAAGTACGGTCGAATTTATATGTATCGCTTCCGTCCTGATTATAAAATGTACGCGCGTCCTATTGATGAATATCCAGGGAAATCAGAGCAAGCAAAGGCTATTATGGTAATGATTCAAAACAATTTGGACTATGCAGTAGCACAGCATCCTCACGAATTAATTACATACGGTGGTAACGGAGCAGTATTTTCTAACTGGGCACAGTACTTATTAACGATGAAGTATTTGTCGGAGATGACAAATAAGCAAACATTAGTAATGTATTCAGGGCATCCAATGGGACTATTCCCATCCCATAAAGATGCGCCAAGAGTAGTGGTAACGAACGGAATGATGATACCTAATTATTCAAAGCCAGATGATTGGGAGAAATTCAATGCCTTAGGAGTTACTCAATATGGTCAAATGACAGCGGGAAGTTATATGTACATAGGTCCGCAAGGAATTGTACATGGAACTACGATTACTGTGTTAAACGGATTTAGAAAGATAGGAAAATCACCAGAAGGAAACTTATTTGTTACTGCTGGTTTAGGAGGAATGAGTGGTGCGCAACCGAAAGCAGGAAATATTGCTGGTTGTATTACAGTATGTGCTGAGGTGAATCCAAAAATAACTCAGGTTCGATTAGATCAAGGTTGGATTGATGAAAAAATCACTGATTTAGATGAATTGGTAGCACGTGTTCGTAAAGCAAAAGAAAACAAAGAAGTAGTTTCTTTAGCATATTTAGGAAATGTAGTTGATGTATGGGAAAAATTTGCTGAAGAAGATGTGTATATCGATTTAGGTTCAGACCAAACTTCGCTGCACAATCCGTGGGCTGGAGGATATTATCCAGTTGATATATCGTTTGAAGAATCAAACGAAATGATGGCGAATGATCCTGAATTATTTAAAGAAAAAGTGCAAGAAACATTGCGTCGTCATGCAAAAGCAATCAATAAGCATACAGAAAAAGGAACCTATTTCTTCGATTACGGAAATGCCTTTTTATTAGAAGCGAGCAGAGCAGGTGCTGATGTAATGAATCCGAATCCGACGTTAGGAAGAGAGTTCAAGTACCCTAGTTATGTACAAGATATTATGGGACCTATGTGTTTCGATTATGGTTTTGGTCCTTTCCGTTGGGTGTGTACCTCTGGGAAACCAGAAGATTTAGCGAAAACAGATGCGATTGCTTGTAAGGTGTTGGAGAAAATCATGAAAAAATCTCCAGAAGAAATCCAACAGCAAATGGCAGATAATATTCAGTGGATAAAAGGGGCACAGGAAAATAAGTTAGTAGTAGGTTCACAAGCACGTATTTTATATGCAGATGCTGAAGGACGCATGAAGATAGCTGAAGCCTTTAATAAAGCAATTAAGAAAGGAAAAATAGGTCCAGTAGTGTTAGGTCGTGATCACCATGATGTTTCTGGAACGGATTCACCGTATCGTGAAACTTCTAACATTTATGATGGTTCTCGTTTTACAGCAGATATGGCAATTCATAATGTAATAGGCGATAGTTTTAGAGGAGCTACTTGGGTTTCTATTCACAATGGAGGTGGAGTAGGCTGGGGAGAAGTAATTAATGGTGGATTTGGCATGCTTCTTGATGGTTCTAAAGATGCATCAAGACGCTTACAATCAATGCTTTTCTGGGATGTGAATAACGGAATAGCAAGACGTAGTTGGGCAAGAAATGAAGAAGCTGTTTTTGCCATTAAACGAGCGATGGAGGTTGAAAAGAAACTAAAAGTAACCCTTCCAAACTTAGTAGACGATGCGTTATTAGACAACATGTAAATCCTAAGAAAATGAAAAATTTAAAATTACTTTTTTTGCCAATTGTAGCTTTACTAATTACTTCATGTAGTTCGGTAAGAGTGGTCACAGATTATGATACACAAACTGATTTTAATCAGTATAAAACATTTGCGTTTTACAAAACAGGTATAGACAAAGCTCCAATCTCTGATTTGGATAAAAAACGTATTATGCGTGCTATTGAAGCAGAGTTGATGGCGAAAGGAATGACAAAATCAGCTACACCAGATGTCTTGGTGAGTTTGTTTACGAAATCTCGTGAGCGTATCAATGTGAATGATAATTATTATGGAGGGTTTTATTATCCATGGTATTATGGTTCAAGTCCAGTAACGGTTTCTCAATATACAGAAGGAACGTTGTTTATTGATTTGTTAGATGCTGACAAAAAAGAGTTAGTATGGCAAGGAATAGGAACAGGAGCTTTAAGTACAAGCAGTGTAGAAAGAAAAGAGGCACGTATTAAAGAATTTGTAGCTGAAATTATGGCGGAGTATCCACCTAATGCTAAAAAGTAAGGTTTAAATTTTTAAGATATATAAAAATACGTTAAGCAGAAACATAAAGTCTGTTTAACGTATTTTTTTATGATATTTGTAGCATGAGAAATAAGATATTAAAACCTACGCCTGATGAGTATTATACCAATGAACAAGGGTATAGGGTTTTTAAAGAAACATATCATTTACGACGAGGGTATTGCTGTAAAAACGGCTGTAAACATTGTCCGTATGGATATGATAAAAATACTGACAGCTTCAAATAAATGTGACAATAATTAGTTTATTGTTTCTAATAGATAAAATCAAACCAGTAGACATGAAAAAAATTACAGTATTCTTTATTGCACTTACTTTTATGGGGTGTGCAGAATTACAAAAAGTAGTAAATCAATTACCACAAGGAGGAGTATTAACACAAGAGCAAATAGGTAATGGTTTGCGTCAAGCTTTAGATAATGGTATTCAGCATCAAGTAACAAAATTAACTACAAAAGATGGTTTTTATAAGAATGACTTGGTGAAAATTTTATTACCAGAAGAATTACAGGCAGTAGATAAAGGGTTGCGTAGTATTGGCTTAGGTAATTTAGCAGATGAAGGTCTAAAAGCAATTAATAGAACTGCTGAAGATGCTGTAAAAACCGCGACTCCAATTTTTGTGAACGCTGTTAAGGAAATTACGTTTACAGATGCAAAAAATATTTTATTAGGAGCTGATAACGCAGCGACTTCTTATTTAGAAGGAAAAACAACTTCTGCATTATATGCTGAGTTTAATCCTGTAATTAAAAACTCGTTTGCTAAAGTAGGAGCGGATAAAATTTGGTCAAATTTAATTTTAAAATACAATAGTATTCCATTTGTTAAAAAAGTAAATCCAGATTTAACAGACTACGTAACAACTGAAGCATTGGATGGGGTTTTTACAATGATTGCAGTTGAAGAAAAAGGCATACGTAATAAAATAGGATTACGTGATACAGCATTATTACGACAGGTTTTTGCGTTACAAGATAACAGGTAGTGTACATACTGTCAACAACAAAAAAACTCTTGAAAAATCAAGAGTTTTTTTGTTGTTGGTAGGTGACAATTACGGGTGTTTTCCCCATTTTATATTTAATTGTTGTTTTATGTGGTTGTAAATCAAATAAATATGTATATTTATAATCCGTGTTAACCCAATTTAGAAATGTCAAGAATTAATCAATTACGAAGATATAGAAAACATCTTGAAGAAAGATATCGTAGATTGGTTGAGACAGCTAATGATTATAAGTATGAAGATGAGTGTAAAAGTGATCGCTCAGCATTCAAAGCAATGAAGATATTGGAAAAGCTAAATAGAATAAAATATTTAGATGAAGATATGTCAAATCCTGTTGTGTAATTCCTTAAAGTAATCAAAAGCTTTTAACAGTCTACTACCATACCAAGAGAAGTATTCACCGTCAACTAAGATAGGTGATGCATCTTTTATGTGCTTTTTTATTTCGGTACTATGTTTTTCTTTAAAAGGGAAAGGCTCAGAGGATAATAAAATAAATGCTGGCTTTTTATTTTGAAGTTCTTTTATATTAACTTCGGGGTATCTCTTTTCATTGGCATAAACATTAACAAACTTGTTTAGTTCTAACAGATGGTTTATAAACGTGTTGTTTGCTGCCACCATCCAAGGATTTCTCCAGATAAAATAAGCTACTTTTTTATAGTTTTGGTTTGTAATAAACCTTTTAAAATCACTTATTTTTGATGTCAATTCATCAATCATTTTTTTAGCTTCAACTTGCTTGTCAAAAAAACTCCCATAAAGAGAAATTAACTCTAAAGAATCGGAAAGTGTGAAAATGTCGGAAACATGAGTAAATGCTATTTGCTGGCAAGCGGCAACAATTTCTTTGGTATTTTCTTCTTTATTGCATAAGATAATATCAGGCTGAAGACTTTTAATCCTATCAATTTTTATATTTTTTGTCCCGCCAACAATTGTTTTGGTTTTTAAAAGATGCTTAGGGTGGATACAAAATTTAGTTAGTCCTACAATACAATCTTCAAGTCCTAAATCAACTAAAAGTTCTGTTTGACTAGGAACCAAAGAAACTATTCTTTTATACTTTTTTTCAATACTCATACAAGCAAAAGTAAGGAATCAAAAAAAAGAGGTATTATTTAACTCCCATAAGTTCCTGAAATTCTTTTTTATAGCTTTTGCTTACTCTGAATGTTTTGTTGTCATTAATTTTTACATCTGTTTCACCATAGTTAGAAGTGATAATTTCATCAATAAAATTAGAGTTAATAATAGTTGATCGATGAATTCTGATAAATAAGTTAGAATTTAATCTTTTGATAATACTAGATAAAGATTCTCGCAGTAAGTATTTTTTGTTATCCGTAGTAAAAATTTCTACATAATATCCAGAAGCAGAAATGTATTTAATAGTATTTCGTTCCAAGAAAATTATCTTATTCCCCGATTTGATATTAATCTTAGTACCTTTTACAGGTATTTCAATAGAAGTGTTTTCTTTTACAAGGTCTAAAATGTTATCCAAGCTTGAAAGCTTTTCTATTTTTTTATAATCTATAACCTTTTTTATTGAAGCATAAAACCTGTCTTCTTCTAATGGTTTTAAAAGATAGTCAAAAGCAAAATAATCAAAAGCCTTTACTGCATGTTCATTAGAAGAAGCGGTAAAAATAAAAATAGGTTTTTTAGGTAAGGTTATCTTTTCTATAATATCAAACCCTGTCATATTGTTGATTTTTGTATCAAGGTAAACTACATCAGGATGTAAAATATTTATTTTTTCTATAGCGTCTAAACCATTAGAGCATTCATCTACAATTTCCATAAAACTATAGTCATTGACTAATTTTTTAAATCTTGACCTAGCAGTTTGTTCGTTGTCAACGATTAGAATTGATATTTTCATATACATTTTGTTTTCTTGTAGCTATAACAGTTAAAACTAGGAGATACCCTAACTTTTAATTTATTAAAGTTTAGTTAAATAAATATTAGAAACTTTAATTATTTGTTAAAGTTTATAGTCTGATTTTAATTAGTAAATAGAAGGGATTTGCTTACTTATTATTTAAATAAAACGAGCCGCAAAAATAAAGAAGAAGCCCTTTAGAATTCTATTAAAATAGGGGCTTTTTAAAAAAATTAACATTAATTAACATTTAGCTGTTTTTGGGGTGTGTGTTGCCGACTTCTTAAAATTGTTTTTTCACATCAAAATAAAGGTTGTTAACTTCAAATGAGTGTTAACAAAAACTTATAGCCTTTAGATTTACAACTGTTAATTAATAAAAATTTAATAATTTATGAATCTACATTGGAAAAATGTAATCTGTGTATTCTTCTTTTTTGGTTTTTTACTGAATATGAGTGCACAGGAGAAAAAAATCACTGGAGTGGTGTCTGATAGTGCAGGGCCGTTGCCTGGTGTAAATGTAATTTTAAAGGGTACGACCATAGGTACTGAAACTGACTTTGATGGAAAGTATTCATTAAAAGCAAAGACAGGAGATGTTTTAGTTTTTAGTTTCGTTGGAATGCAAGTAACAGAAAGAACTGTAGGAGCAGCTTCAGAACTAAATGTTTTAATGAAAGAAGACAGTAACATATTAGACGAAATCGTAGTTGTTGGTTATGGAACAACAACCAAACAATCTTTTACAGGTACGGCAAAAGTGGTAAAAGCAGAAGCTTTAGAAGCAAAAAGTGTTTCTAATGTGTCTCAAGCTTTAGCAGGTGAGGTTGCAGGTGTTAATGTAATCAATACCTCAGGACAACCAGGTACTGTAGCAACTATTCGTATTCGTGGTTTTGGTTCTGTGAATGGAAGTAGAGATCCATTATATGTAGTTGATGGAGTTCCTTTTTCAGGATCAATAAACTCTATTAACCCTTCAGATATTGCTTCTACAACAGTATTAAAAGATGCTTCGGCAACTGCTATTTATGGTTCTAGAGGAGCAAATGGGGTAATTATGATTACAACAAAGTCTGGTAAATCAGGAAAAACATCTGTAGAAGTTGATTTAAAAACAGGGGTTAATTTTCAGTTATTACCAAGGTATGATGTTATAAAATCTCCAGATGAATATTTAGAGTTGTCTTGGCATGCAATGGCCAATAGAGGTTTAGATATTGACCCTACCATAGACGGAGCAGCTTATGCAAATCAAAATTTATTTGATTCAAGAAGAGGAATTAGTAATGCTTTTAATTATTTTACTACTAATGATGTTTCTCAAATAATAGATCCAGCTACAGGAAAAGTAAGACCTGGGTTATCAAGAAAGTACACTCCAGAAAACTGGGGAGATTATGCTTTTCAATCTTCTATAAGAACTGAGGCAAACGTTAAAATGAGTGGAGGGAATGAAGATACTAAGTACTTTAGCTCTTTTGGTTATTTAGATGATAAAGGATACTCTATCAATTCAGGGTATAAAAGATATGCATCAAGATTAAACATTACTCACAAACCAGCAAAATGGTTAACAGCAAAAGCAAATGTTGGGTATACTTTAGGAAAATCTATCGAAAACGGACAGTCTGATGACTCAGGAAGTATTTTTTGGTACGTAGATAATATTCCATCTATTTATCCTTTATTTTTACGTGATGCAAATGGTGATTTTGTAGAAGACCCTAAATATGGAGGAAATCAATACGATTATAGAGACAGAGGTTTTGGTGGAGGTACCAATGCTTTAGGAAATGCTCAACATAATTTTATAGGTTCTGATCGTCACTCATTAAATGGTAATTTCTCATTTAAAGTATCTCTTTTAGATGGCTTAGAGTTTGAGACACAATATGGAGCTCAATATTACAGCCAAATTTATAATGAAGTTCAGAATCCATTCTATGGCTTTGCTGTACAACAAAGAGGAACTTTATACAAAGAAAACGAAAGTGTTTTAACTCAGAACTTCTTAAATATTTTTAGATATAACAAGAATTTTGGAAACCATAACCTTTCTGCTTTAGTAGCACACGAAACTAATCAGTCTGAATTCCAAATTAGTACCTTAAGTAAAAATAGAGTTGTTAATTTACAAAACGGGTTAAAAGATCCTAATAACTATGTGGTAGTTTCTTCGCCTCCAACAGGTTACAGTACTAGATCTGCTTTAGAAAGTTACTTTGGACAAGTATCATATAACTACAAAAGAAAATACTACCTTTCTGGAGCTATAAGACGTGATGGGTCTTCTAGATTTGCTAAAGACAAATGGGGAACTTTTGGGTCTTTAGGAGCATCATGGGTTTTATCTGAAGAAAACTTTATCTCTGATATCAACTTTATCAACTTTTTAAAGTTTAAGGCGAGTTATGGTATTTTAGGAGATCAAGCAGGGGTTGATATTTACTCTGGTAGAGATAGTTATACTATAGGTAACTTAGGAGGTCAAATTTCATTAAGACCTAATGCAATACAAAATCCTAATTTAACATGGGAAACTTCTAAAATGTTCCAAACAGGATTAGAGTTTACTGTTTTAAATAATAAGCTAGAAGGATCTGTAGATTATTATATAAAGAATACGGAAGATTTAATTTTTGAAAGAAGATTACCTCCTTCGTCAGGTAATGGTCTTGTTGATGTAAATGATGGTACATTACGAAACTCAGGAGTTGAATTTGACTTAACAGCGCATTTAATAGAAAAAGAAAACTATAAGTTAGATTTTGGTATTAATGGAGAAATGTTTAATAGTGAACTAACTGAAATGCCTATCGATCCAGCAACTGGAGAAAGAAAATTTTTAGATATCGCAGGAAGTTTTGGTAGAGCTAAAGGAAAAGGTCTTTTTGATTATTACATGAGAGAATGGGCTGGAGTAGACACACAAACAGGAGCTCCTCTTTGGAACCAGTACTATCACGATGCTAATAATAATGGAACGATAGATGATGGTGAAGGAATTAGAAGTTTAGCAGAATACAAAAACCAATTTCCAAAGAATGCAATTAGTAAAACTACAACAAGCACTTATAGTGACGCTACTCAGAAGTATATAAACAAGTCTATTATACCTAAAGTTAGAGGAGCATTTAGATTAAATGCAAAAGTACATGACTTTACATTAAGCACGTTGTTTGGTTATAGTTTAGGAGGTCACTCTTACGATAATGTATATGCTAGCTTAATGGATAACGGACAAGTTGGATCAGGTAACTGGCATACAGATATAAGAAATAGCTGGAAACAACCAGGTGACATTGCTAGTGTACCAAGATTAATTAGTGATAGAAACATTCAAGTAAACTCTGTTTCTTCACGTTTTATAACATCAACAGACTATTTAGCTTTAAGCAATGTTAGATTAGGATATACTATACCAAGTAGTTTTATAGAGAATTCAGGAGTTAAATCTTTAAACTTATGGGTAGCAGGAGACAACTTATTTTTATTAAGTGCTAGAAATGGATTTAATCCGATGACATCGGAAACAGGTTCGTCTGACGTATACCGTTATCAACCATTATCTACAATAACTTTTGGTGTAAGAGCTAAATTTTAAATTTAAAACAATATGAGAAAATATATAAAACCAATATTATTAGGGGCAGTTGTAGCTCTTTCAATAAGCTGTAGTGATGATTTTCTAGAGGAAAGCCCTACTGAAAACGTTACTGTTGAAGACGTATCAGAGACAGGAAAGATTTATCCAGGTGTTTTAAATGGTACCTTAAGAGGTATTTATGAAACAATGTTACAAGTTGAAACAGGAGGATTACCAGGTTCACATGAAGATTATGGGCAAAAAGCATATGATGTTATTAGCGACATGTTATCTGGAGATTTAGCTCTTGCTCAAAATGTTTATAACAGGTATAGTAGCATAGCGCAATTAATCGCTACTAACGACTTTACATTTACTAAGCCAAATTATATGGCTTGGAGGTATTATTATAGAATAATCAACTCTAGTAATTTGGTAATTAGGTCTTTAGGGGGTAATGATGCTGTAATTACAGATGCCAATAGAGAGCAAATGGGACAAGCGAAAGCGCTAAGAGCTTATGGGTATTTCTATTTAACTCAATTGTATATTCCTGAGTATACACCTACATCAAAAATCTTACCTATCTATACAGAAGCTAATTCTGATGCACAACCACAAAGTACTACAGAAGAAGTATATAAGTTAATGGTAAAAGATTTAGAGGAAGCAATTACTCTTTTAGAATCGTATAACAGAGAAGAAACATACCAAATAAACAAGCATGTAGCTAAGGCTTTATTAGCTTATGTATATGCTTCAAGAGGTACTGGAACTGATAATACTAATGCTAGAAAATTAGCAGAAGAAGTTATAAATGAAGGAGGATTCCCGTTAACTTCTAAAGAAAGAGTAACAGGAGGTTTTAATAGTGTTGCTGAAAATCCAAGTTGGATGTGGGGTGTTGACATTACCATAGACAATGGATTAGATTTAGTATCATGGTGGGGGCAAATGGATTATTACACATTTAGCTACCAGTCGTTTGGAGATTTAAAACAAATAGATTTAGGTCTGTTTAACTCTATAAACGATAACGATATTAGAAAAACGCAGTTTGATAGTGATGCAACTTCAGGAAGCTATTTAATGCCTATAAATAAGTTTTACCACTCTGCTAAAAAATTCAGAGGTCAACGAAATATAGAATCAGATTATATTTATATGAGAGTTGATGAAATGTACTTATTATCAGCAGAAATGGCAGCTAAAGAAGGATTGGAAGTAGAAGCTAAAAACCGTATAAAAGACTTGTTGTCAGAGAGATATGAGAATGCTGCAGAGTATGCCTATATAGATGCTTTATCAGGTCAAGCTTTACTAGATGAAATCTATTTACAAACAAGAGTAGAGTTTTGGGGTGAAGGAAAAAGTTTCTTTGCGTTAAAAAGAAATAAAGCAACATTAACAAGAGGTTCTAACCATGCATATTTAACAGGAGAATCTATACCTTATAATGATGATAGATTAGTTCTTGAAATTCCACAATCTGAGGTTCAAAACAATCCCTTTATAAATTAATTCCTTTAGGTAAAATAATTTTCTTATTGGAATACGCATTCCCCTAAAAAGAAAGGGCTGAGTTTAAAACTCAGCCCTTTTCATGTTAAAGTAGTAGTTTTTCAGTTCAAAAAAATGGCAATTCAAATCAAAGTTATAAAAGGGGAGAGGGAAGCTTCATACATTTGTGTCAACTTATACCAACTTTGTTTTCATTGGTGTAATTATTTGAATTAATTATAAAGTCAGGGAGTCATTAACCTTGACTTTTTTATTTTTATGTATTTATGTACTTTTTGCTCTTAAATGTTAAATAATTGGTTTTTAGCATTGTTTTTTGTAATTTTAAATTTCTAATCTTCTTAAGGTTTTGACTTAACCCATCAGCGCAACCTCCCAAAAAAACCTCTCCAAAGAAAAAGCCTTAGGTTTTAAATCTTTAATTTATGAGGTTAAAAAATTACCTAATGTTAATGTTTGCGCTAATAAGCATGACGATTTCAGCGCAAGAAAAAACAGTTACAGGAACAGTAACTGATCAAACGGGACCCTTACCAGGTGTTAGTATAGTAGTTAAAGGTACTAGCCGAGGTGTTGAAACAGATTTTGATGGGAAGTATGCCATTAAAGTAAACCAAGGAGACATACTTGTGTTTAGGTTTGTAGGACTCAAAACCGTCGAAAGAACGGTCGGAACTACTGCAGTTTTAAGTATTAAAATGGAGGAAGATACTAATTTACTAGATGAGGTAGTAGTGGTGGCTTATGGTACAACTACTAAAGAAGCATTTACTGGTTCAGCTAGTGTTTTAGGTGTAAAAGATTTAGCTACTCGTAATGTAACTTCTCCAATTGCGGCTATAGAGGGGCGAGCAACGGGTATACAATTTACATCTTCCGCAGGGCCTGGAGCATCTCCTGATATTATAATTCGAGGTGTTGGTACACTCAATGGAGATACAGATCCATTGTTTATAGTAGATGGTATTCAATATGAAGGAGAGCTAAATACAATAAACCAGGAAGATATAGAGTCTTTTACAGTGCTTAAAGACGCGTCGTCTACCTCATTATATGGTTCCAGAGCAGCTAATGGAGTTGTAATTATAACCACCAAAAAAGGAAAAAAGGGCGGAGTAAAAGTCAGTCTTACAGCTCAATCTGGAGTTGTAACAAATGGGATTCAAATATACGATCAAGTCTCACCAGGCCAGTATTATGAAACTATGTGGGAGGCATTGAAGAACTCTAGTGCTGGTGGAGGAGATGTAGCATTTGCTAGTGCTAATATTTACAACCAGTTAGGGTATAATCCGTTCAATGTACCAAATGATCAAATTGTTGGAGTAGATGGGAAGTTAAATCCTAATGCACGTGTTATATATAAGAGTCTCGATTGGTTTGATGAACTTCAACAAACGGGGATTAGAAATAACTATAACGTAGGGATATCAGCAGGTGGTGAGGATCATACAGTGTACTTTTCAGCTTCGTATTTAGATGAAGAGAGTTATGTGGTAACCTCTGGATTTGAACGGATAACGGCAAGATTAAATGCTGATTTTGATGTTAGTAAGAGTATTAAAATAGGAGGAAGTGCTAATATTGCGATAACTGAAGCAAGAGGACCAAGTTCTGCAGGAACGGGGAGTATTGTAAATCCATTTAGTTTTGCATTGGGCATGGGGTCTGTTTATCCAGTATATGTGAATGATTTACAAGGGAATATTGTAAGAGATGAATTTGGAAACCTAGTTTTTGATTCAGGAGAAGGTTTTCCGGAGTACAATATAGGTTCAAGACCAACCAACCAAGGTCGCCATGCACTTCAAGAATTATTGCTGAATAACGAAAGTGATAAAGATAATACTTATGGATTTAGATTTTATGGAGATATAAAACTTTTTGAAGGGCTTAATTTTAAAGTTACTTATGGTAGAGATATTAACGAGTTGTTTGAAAAGGAATATGAAAATGCAATCATAGGAGATGCTCAGCCAGATGGAAGGTTAAGTGAAGCCCGTGGACGACGAGAAGTAGAAAATTTCAATCAAATTTTAACTTATGCTAAAAATTTTGACCACCATAACTTAGAATTACTTGCAGGGCATGAGAGTTTTGAAAGAAGCTTTTCTAATTTACAAGGATTGGCCACCATACAAGCAGCTAATGGAATTTTTGAATTTGCTAACTTTTCAAATATTGTAGATTTAGATGGGGCAACTTTTGATAAAGCAATAGAAGGCTATTTTTTTAGAGCGAACTATAACTATGCCAATACATATTATTTTAGTGGTTCTGTTCGACGTGATGGATCTTCTGTATTTGATATGGACAAAAGATGGGGTACTTTTTACTCTGTTGGTGCTTCTTGGCGTATTGACCAAGAAAGCTTTATAAAAGAGATCTCTTTTATAAATAGATTAAAATTAAGAGCTTCTTATGGAGAAGTAGGGAATGATGATCTGTTAGATTCGTATTTGTCACAAGCTCGTTTTTCAATAACGTCCAATGCAGCTAATCCTGCCATTATTTTTACAGATATAGGGAATGCTAATTTACAATGGGAAACCATAGAGAATTTTGATATAGCACTGGAGTTTGCACTCTTCAATAACTTTTTAGATGGTTCTGTTGAGTATTATAAAAAAAATTCTACAGATTTACTTTACCTTTTGCCTATTGCACCAAGTAATGGATTAAATGAAGTTCCAGTAAATGCAGGTGATATGTTTAACTCAGGATGGGAAGTAGGCCTCACAGCCCATCTTTTTAATAAAGAGAGTTTTAAATGGGACTTAACACTTCAAGCTTCCACGTTTAAAAATGAAATCACAAAATTACCAGATCCATTTATAAATGGCTCAAAACGTTGGGCTGAAGGCAGGTCTAGGTTTGATTATTTCTTATTAAGAACAGCAGGTGTAGACCCAGCTAATGGAGATCAATTGTTTTATATGTACGAACAAGATGAAAATGGAGAAAGTGTTCCTGTTTTAGATGCAAATGGAAACCATGAAACAACCAATGATTGGCAGGATACAGAAAGAGCCTATACAGGAGATTCTTCTGTGCCAGATCTTTTAGGTTCTGTGTTGAATAAAATGACATACAAAGACTTCACTTTTGATTTTTTAATAACATATGGTGTTGGAGGAAAAGTGTTAGATAATGCATACTCTTCCATGATGCACAGTGGAAGCTACGGAAGGTCTTTACATCCAGATATATTAAATGCATGGAGACAACCCGGAGATATAACAAATGTTCCGAGGTTAGAAAATGGAAATCCAGATTTGGTTAGAACTCAATCAGACAGGTTTTTAACTGATGCGTCTTTTTGGGCATTAAAAAATGTCAACTTAGGGTATACATTGGATAAAAAAGTTGTAGAGTCTCTTAAAATGGACCATATAAGATTTAATTTATCCGGAGAAAACCTTTTCTTAAAGAGTAAGAGAAAAGGCTTAGATCCTCAGTATAATTTAGCAGGAACGCCATCTGGCGATGATTTCTCTCCGCCAAGAATTATTTCTTTTGGTATAAACGTTTCATTCTAAAAAAAATCATTATGTTAAATAAATTAAAATACTTATTAATAGCTGTTACCCTTATTTCGGCAACAGCATGTAAAGAAGACTTTCTTGAAAGAACCCCAACCAATGCTATTTCTGCAGCTGATGCATTAGCTAATGAAACAAACATGCAGTTAGTGTTAAATGGAGTGCATAGAGGATTGTATTCTCAGTCGCAAAATATATTTCCTGGAGGAGATTCTCAAAGAGCAGGAAATCACTATTGGATACCATTGGGAGATAATTTATCAGGAGGACTAATTCATAGTGCTAATGCTAATAATTTAGGTTGGAGAACTGAAATGCAATGGAACTCACATACCCAACCAACATCGCTTACAAATGAATTACTGTGGTATCATAGATATAATATAATCTTACATGCAAATCTATTGATTAATGGAATTTTAGAAGGTAGCTTAACAGAAACCCCAACATTAAATACAATTTTAGGGCAGGCTTATACCTATAGAGCTTATGCTTATTTGTCTTTAGTACAGCATTATGGTAGGGGGTATTTGATAGGTACTCCTAGTACAGATCCTGGTGTGCCTTTGCTTTTTTCTTCAGAGTCTCCTTTTACTAGTGAGCCAAGATCAACAGTTGAAGTGATTTATAATCAAATAGGACTAGATTTGGATGCTGCGATTAGTGCTTTTGAAAATGGGGCATCAAGAGCATCAGGAGGGGCAGAAGTAAAATCGCAGTTAAATATAGAGGTCGCTTATGGATTGAAAGCTAGATGGGCTCTTTCTAAAGGAGATTGGCAAACAGCAGCAGATGCTGCTGTAATAGCACGTCAAAATTATCCGTTAATGAACGAATCAGAATGGAAATCAGGATTTAACACAAATGATCTTTCTGAAGTTATTTGGGGAAGTAATGTTATTCAAACGGAAACAACATTCTTTCGTTCTTATTTTTATCTAGCTAGCAATACTTTTAATGGAAGTCAAATTAGAAATAATCCTAAAATAGCTGACAGAAGGATAGTGGATGCAATTCCTGATACAGATTATAGAAAAGGTGTATTTATTATAGATGCACCTAACACAAACTTTTCGGCTTCAAATAATCAAGGTGGTCTTGACTCTGATACAGGATTACCAAGAGACCCTAATTATGTAGGGGATTTAGTTGCTTATAATGCCAGAAGAGCAGAAATAAACGCAGAATATGGTATTACAAATAGTTTTAACCAACACCCATATATGCACTTTAAATTGAAAAATAAGAATCCTGGTTCTATTGATCCTGACGATATAATATATATGCGTGCTTCAGAAATGTATTTAATAGAAGCTGAAGCAAGAGCAATGATGAACGATGTGATAGGAGCTCAAAATGCATTAAAACCTCTAGGTGAAGAGCGTGATAGTGCTTATGATGTAACTATTTATAATACACAAGAATCTTTAATGAACCATATTAAGTTTCAAAGAGCAGTAGAGTTATGGGGAGAAGGTTTTGGATATACAGATAAAATCCGTTGGGATGAAGGAATAGATCACGGAGCCAATGGAGGTTCTGGAGCTTCAGCAGTACTTTATCAAGGCGCTTATCAAGTACAAAAACCTTCTTTAAATGATGATTGGATTTTTAAAATTCCTCAAGCGGAAATTAATGCAAACCCAAACATAACACCAAGTGATCAAAACTAAAAGAGTTGTGAATAGAACGAGAAGCCAATTGCATTAAATTTTTGTTCTCATTTAATGCAGTTCTTTGAGTTAATTATAAGCCAAGGAGTCATTAACCTTGGCTTTTTTTAGTTTAAAATATTTTTCATTTGTTGTTGTAGTTCTGTAGCTTTTGTAGCTGCAGCTTCTGCAAAATCACTACCTCTAGAAGCATAAATAATCCCACGTGAAGAATTAATTAATAAGCCCACGGTATTATTGGTCATTCCGTACTTACAAACTTCTTCTAAGCTTCCTCCTTGTGCACCAACTCCAGGAACCAATAAAAAGCTCTCAGGAATAATTTTTCTGATATCTGCTAAATATTCAGCTTTAGTAGCACCAACTACATACATTAAATTTTGTGAGTTTTTCCAAGATTTAGATACCTCAAGAACTTCTTTATAAAGTTCTTTGTTATTGACGCTTAGCGTCTGGAAATCAAAAGCACCTTGATTAGAGGTTAAAGCCAACATAATGGTATGCTTATCTTCAAAAGCTAAAAAAGGTTCAACAGAATCTTTCCCCATATACGGAGCAACTGTTACTGAGTCAAAAGCTAAATCTTCAAAAAAAGCTTTTGCATACATGGTGCTGGTATTACCAATGTCTCCACGTTTAGCGTCTGCAATGGTGAAAATTTCAGGATATTTTTCGTTTAGGTAATTAATCGTTTTTTCAAGAGATTTCCATCCTTGAATACCATACGCTTCATAAAAAGCAGTGTTAGGCTTATATGCTACACAAAGATGGTGAGTAGCATTAATAATAGCTTTATTAAAAGCAAAAATAGGATCTTCTTCTTGAAGTAAATGGGGTGGGATTTTATCTAAATCAACATCCAGTCCTATACATAAGAACGATTTCTTTTTTTGAATTTCTGATACAAGTTGTTGTGTTGTCATGTGTTGTTGTAAAAGTTAGGCAAAAGTACATAAATTTAGCAGTTTCTGTTATCTTTGTTATATATGTTTCAATATATCGTTAACAAATTTTTTTACGGATTCTTAACACTGTTAGGGGTAGTTACTGTAATATTTTTACTGTTTAATATCTTACCAGGTGACCCTGCTCGTATGATGTTAGATCAGCGAGAAGACACAGAACAATTACAAAATATACGAAAAAAATACGGATTCGATAAACCTGTGTTTACTCAGTATTTGTATTATTTGAATGATGTTTCTCCGTTGTCTTTTCACAGTAAGAATAAAGAAAATTATACTTTTTTGTCAGAAGATAAATACGATGCTTATCTTTTATTTTCTATGGGAAATACAGGGGTGGTTGTAAAAACTCCGTATTTACGCCAATCATTTCAAAAAAATGGGAAAAATGTTTCCGAAGTGATTAAAGAAACCTTACCCAATACAGCAATTTTGGCAGTAGTTGCCATAACTATTGCTTTGCTTTTAGGGATTGTTTTAGGCATCTTTTCGGCCTTATTTAAAGATCGCTTTTTTGACAGACTCATAGCAGTAGTTAGTACTTTAGGAATGAGTGTACCCTCATTTTTCTCAGCTATATTGTTTGCTTGGTTTTTTGGGTTTGTATTGCATACATACACTCACTTAGAAATGACAGGGAGTTTGTATGAAGTGGATGATTTTGGTGAAGGAATGCACATTCAATGGAAGAACTTGGTGTTACCAGCAATCGTATTGGGAATTCGCCCCTTAGCGGTTGTAATCCAGTTGATGAGAAATTCATTGTTAGAGACCTTGAGTCAAGATTATATTCGAACAGCTAAGGCAAAAGGGTTGACACTGTACCAAGTAATTAAAAGGCATGCTTTAAAAAACTCGTTAAATCCAGTAATAACAGCAATTTCTGGATGGTTTGCTTCCATGTTGGCTGGAGCGGTTTTTGTGGAATATATTTTTAACTGGAACGGATTAGGAAAAGAAATAGTAAACTCGCTAAATACGCTTGATTTGCCCGTAATTATGGGAGCTGTTTTAGTCGTGGCTACATTGTTTATAATTATTAATATAATAGTAGATATTTTATACAGTTGGTTAGATCCAAGAATAAGGTTACAATAAAATGAGAAAATTCGGTCTATTAATTGCCATAGTTTTTTTGTCAAGTTGTGCTGTTTTTCAGCCCAAACATTTTACTCAAACATCTTTGAATGAAGAATTATTAACTCTAGAAAGAAAGTCAACTTCATTTAAGGAAGTCTTAAAACAACATAAAGGGAAGAAAATTTTCATACAAATCTTTGCAAGTTATTGTCCTTATAGTCAACGTAGCTTTGAAGATGTTTTACTGTTTCAGAAGAAAAACCCAGAACTTACGTATGTTTTTGTATCAGTAGACCATTCATACCATGATTGGAAAAGAGGTTTAGAAAGCATTTTTGTAAAAGGACAACATTATTACCTTCCCAAAAAAGGAAAAGGGGAACTTGGTGAATTCTTAAACTTAAAAACAATTCCAAGGTTTTTAATTATAGATGAAGAAGGAAAAATTAAGGTATATAAAGCATCAAAAGTATCAGATAAACTTCAAAATAAGACACAGTAGAATGAAGCGAATAGTACTCATAGTTTTTATTGGAATAAGCATGTTAAGTTGCTCAAAAGAAAACCCAGGTAAGTTCTCTAGAGAAGCTTTAGAGGATGTTTTTATTTCTTCAGAAGGAAATGAAACTCCTTTTAATAAAATTTTAAAAAAGCACAAAGGGAAAAAGATATTAATAGACATTTGGGCTTCTTGGTGCCCAGATTGTTTAAAAAGTATTCCCGAAGTGCAAAATATTCAGGGAGAATATAAAGAAGCAGCTTATGTTTTTTTGTCTTTAGATAGAAATACGAGAGATTGGAAAAATGCCATTATGCGTCTAAAAATAAAAGGAGACCATTACTTTATGCAATCGGGTTGGGAAGGAAAGTTTGGTAAGTTTTTAGACTTAAATTGGATTCCAAGATTTTTAGTAATTGATGAGAATGGGAAAATCATGGTGTTTGATGCTACAAAAGCCAGTGATAAATTAATTCGTCAAAGCCTAGAAATAATGTAATTTTGCAAACACAAAATCAATAACCAGAAAAAAATAATACACGTGAGACAAAAAATAGTTGCAGGTAACTGGAAGATGAATAAAAACCTTGATGAAGCAAAAGAACTAATCAAAGGAATAAAGAAAGAAGTAAAAGCGGGTATAGAAAAAGGTACCAGAGTAATGATTGCTCCTAGTTTTGTAAACTTACAATCAGCAGTAAAAAAGACCCAAAAGTCAATCATAGAAGTAGCTGCGCAAAATATGCACCAATCAAAGAATGGCGCATTTACCGGAGAAGTTTCTGCAGATATGTTAATAAATCTTGGTGTAAACATCGTAATTTTAGGACATTCTGAGCGTAGAGAGTATTTTGGCGAAACAGATGCGTTATTGGCACAAAAGGTAGATGCTGCTTTAGGTAATGGATTAGAAGTTGTTTTTTGTTTTGGAGAATTACTAGAAGATAGAAAGTCTGAGAATCACTTTAAAGTGGTTGAAAACCAACTAAAAAAAGCATTGTTCCACCTTCAAAAGGGGAGCTTCGCAAACATTATTTTAGCGTACGAGCCTGTTTGGGCAATCGGAACAGGGGAAACAGCTTCACCAGAGCAAGCACAAGAAATGCACGCTTTTGTAAGAGAACTTTTTGCGAAAGAATATGGGAAAGATACAGCTGATACCATTTCAATTTTATATGGAGGAAGTGTAAAACCTGCAAATGCTAAAGAGATTTTTTCTAAGCCAGATGTCGATGGAGGTTTAATAGGTGGAGCAGCGTTAAAAGCTGAAGATTTTGCAGCAATAATTAAATCAATTTAATGGATAATATTTATATAGAATATACTTTTGAAGTAGTGCCGAAAGATCCAGCAACTGAAATCTTAATAGCAGAACTTGGTGTTTTAGGGTTTGAAAGTTTTGTAGAAAATGAAAACGGAGTTGTAGCGTATATTCAAAAAGATGATTGGAACGAAGCTATTTTAGACAATGTGTTTGTATTGAAATCAGAAGAGTTTTCAATTCAATACGAGCACAAAGAAATAGAACAAACCAATTGGAATGCAGAATGGGAAAAGAATTTTAATCCTATTCAAGTAGACGATTTGGTTAGCATCCGAGCGCCATTTCATGAAAACCCGAACTTGAAGTACGATATTGTTATTGAGCCAAAAATGAGTTTTGGTACAGGTCATCATGAAACTACTCATATGATGGTACAACATTTACTTAATTTAGATGTGGCAAGTAAAAAGGTGTTAGATATGGGGTGTGGTACAGGGATTTTAGCAATTTTTGCTGAGATGAAAGGAGCACAACCTATCGATGCTATTGATATCGATGCTTGGTGTTATGAAAACTCTTTAGAAAATGTAGAGAGAAACTCATGTCAACATATTTCAGTTTATGAAGGAGATGCATCCTTATTAAAAGGAAAAAAATACGATGTAATCATAGCAAATATTAACCGTAATATTTTGTTAAACGATATGCAAACGTATGCGAACTGTTTAACTGAAAATGGAGTTTTATTATTAAGTGGGTTTTATAGTGAAGATATTCCAGTGATTGATAATGAGGTGTCTAAGTACAGTTTAACATTAAAAGATACCATACAAAGAAATAATTGGGTAGCTTTGCAATATCAAAAATAAAACAAATGAGTACGATAGAAAAAATTCAAGAAGAGCTAGATGTTTTATTAAATGAAACAAGAAAGCATGAAATTGTTTTACACAACGATGATGTAAATACCTTTGATTTTGTAATTGATAGCCTTGTAACTGTATGTGACCATACGCTAGAACAAGCAGAGCAATGTACTATTTTGGTACATTATAAGGGGAAGTGTTCGGTTAAAACAGGTGAGTATAAAGACTTAGAACCAAGGTGCTCTAAATTATTAGAGTTAGGTTTATCAGCAGAGATAGTGTAAGAATGGAGAACGTTTTTAGGTATTACGAATTTTCAGAATTTTTTAAAGACAGTTCTGGAGCATTTCAAGACAACGATATAAGTTTTTCAGAACTAAACAACGAACATTTTTTAATTTTTGAAAAGAAAGATTCTCAGTTTAATCTTTATGTATCAAAATACAGTTCAAAAAAGAGTATAGGAAAAGAACCACCAACAATACTAGAATTATTGGTGGAAAATTACGACAAATCCATACCAGAACACAGAATAGTACTTAGAAAATACTTGTATTAAAAAACTCAAAAATAAAATTTGAGTTTTTTTTATGCTTTTAAGTGACCAATTTAAAATTATAGTGTCATACTAATGTAAGCAAAAGACAGCACAAAATTCGATTAAAGATATTGCCTCTTAAATGCATAACTTCTCTTTTTTTGCTTGAAGCTTACAAAGAGAAGTTTTTTTAAAAGGCTAAAAATAGTAGTAGTTAGTTTTTATACTAAGTTTGGTTAGACGAAAAGGCCTTAAGCGAAAGTTTAAGGTCTTTTTTATTCGATTTTTTAACTAAAAAATAATTAATGCTAAGTAAAAAAGAGTAAAAAATAATGTATCTTTATAGTAGCTGAAACAGCAAAATAAAAGCCTATGTAACATCATTTTCTTTAAATACCACGAGCATAGCTAAAAGTAGCCTTTGCTAAAAGAAACTTGGACTTGTTGTGGTTAATATCCAAGATAAAAAAGGTAGATAATTAAAATTTTAAAGAGAATGAAGAATACGATTATAAAAACAGTTTTTATATTATTTGTTGGGGTAGGCTTGGCATTTACTACTCAACAAAACAAACTTATAGATCCTATAAAAACTGTAGCAACTTTTCAAGGTTATGATGAGTATGGGTATACTTTTTCGTATGAAAACGAAGAGGGAGATGAAGATGTAATTAGCTTTGAAACTATATCAGAGAAAATATTAAAAATTTATAACTTAAAAGAAGATAAATTTGTAGGACAGGTATTTGAAATTACGTATGATTATAAGGTGTCAGACGATGAAATTGAAACTCCTGTACTACAATCAATAAAAAAAGTAGAATAATTATGAGTATTGTAGATTTATACGAGTCAAGTAAGCATAGAAATAACGTAGCACATTTTAGTGCTATTGTTAATCTTGCGATTATTGATGGCGATTTAAATGAAGAAGAAGAAAAATTAGTGAATCGATTTGCTAGAAAGTTAGATATAACAGAAGCAGAATATCAAGAAATAGTAGAAAACTCTAAAAAGTATCCAGTAGTGCCACAGGCAAAAACAGACGATAGATTAGAGCGTTTGTTAGATTTATTTAAAATAATTTACTCAGACCATCAAATAGATGAAGCTGAGTTAAAGTTAATTTTGAGGTATGCTATTCAACTTGGTTTTTCACAAGAAAAGGCAGAGGAAATTATTTCTAAAACCACAAAAATTTTTAGTGGTGAAATAGATTTAGATCAGTATAAATCAATACTAAACATCTTATAAAAGTAACATCCCATTCTGTACAGAATGGGATTTGTTTTTTAAAGCAATTGTAAATTTTCCAACTTAAAAATCACAAGATCTTCGTCGTCTACATCGTCAAAAATTTCTTTGTAGGTGATTTCGAAGTTTTTGTTTTTGTAAGCAGAAGATTTTAAATCTAAATGCTCAAGATTCTTTTTGTTGATTTGTTCAAAATCAATAATATCTCCGTTTTCCAATTCGAAAACATAATAGCCGTTTGTGTATCCTTGATAAACGCCGACTAATGTAACTGTTTGTTGTGAGTTATAATAAGCCATGGTTTAAATACAATTTACTACTTACTCATTATCAAAATCGTCAGTTATTTCGATTTCATCAAAAGTATCATCGTCATTATCGTCATCATCAGTTTCATGATCCTCCATTGTTTGTTGTAGCTGAGAACTTATTTTTACTAAAAAAAGAGTGTCTTCAGTATTTACTTCTACAGCTTTTACCGTTTCTCCTTTACTATTTTTAAAGGAAATAATGTCCGAATGATCATATCCATCAGGATACCTCTCAACTAATAAATCTAAAATATTAGTAGTTAACTTAGCATAGTCTACAATAACTCTCTTCATAAGGTTACATTTTTAATAAATAAGCAAATATTAATGGAGCAACAATAGTTGCGTCACTTTCTATAATAAACTTAGGCGTGTCAATATCTAACTTACCCCAAGTAATTTTTTCATTAGGAACAGCTCCTGAATACGATCCATAGCTAGTGGTTGAATCTGAAATTTGACAGAAATAGCTCCAGAAAGGAGTGTCTTCTCTCTCTAAATCTTGATATAACATTGGCACTACACAAATAGGGAAATCTCCAGCAATTCCTCCTCCAATTTGGAAAAATCCGATGCCATTTTCAGAGTTTTCAGTATACCAGTCTGCTAAAAAGGTCATGTATTCAATACCTGATTTCATCGTAGCAGCTTTTAGTTCTCCTTTTACTACATAAGAAGCAAAAATATTTCCCATAGTACTGTCTTCCCATCCAGGAACAACAATAGGTAAGTTCTTTTCAGCAGCAGCATACATCCAAGAATCTTTCAAGTCTATTTCGTAATACTCTTCTAAAACACCTGAGAGTAATAATTTGTACATGTATTCGTGAGGGAAATAACGTTCACCAGCTTCTTCTGCATCTTTCCAAATTTTGAAAATATGTTTTTGTAGGCGTCTAAAAGCTTCTTCTTCTGGAATACAAGTATCTGTAACACGATTCAATCCCTTTAATAATAAATCCCATTCATCTTGTGGAGTTAAATCACGATAGTTAGGAACTCTTTTGTAGTGTGAGTGCGCTACTAAATTCATAATGTCCTCTTCAAGGTTTGCCCCTGTACAAGAAATAATATCGACTTTATCTTGACGAATCATTTCAGCAAAAATTTTACCTAACTCAGCTGTACTCATCGCACCAGCTAACGATACTAACATTTTAGAGCCTTGCTCTAATTGAGCTTCATACCCTTTAGCAGCATCTACTAGCGCTGCAGCATTAAAGTGTAGGAAGTATTTTTCTATAAAATTGGTTATAGGTTTGTTCATTATATATTTTTTAAATTGATTTTTCAACAATTACTTGGACCACTTCAAAAAGGATTAGAATGATAATAATCCACTCTAGCATGCTGCTATATTTATGTTGTAGTATATCGTTGAATAAATCTAAATTTTCTTTAATTACGTTTAAACTATTTTCAATTCCTTGATGACGTTTTACAATATCTAATTCATCTTTTAACTTGTAATCTAAATCAGACAAATCTTTGTTGTTCCAAGCAACATTTGGTGAGTCAAAAACAAACAGGTTTTCGGCAATGTTATTTTTTAAATTCATCGTTTTTCCGATAAACTTTCTCATTTGAATTTTAGAAAGGTTAAAACTTCCTGTTTTTTCTAACTGCTTCGAATATACTAATGTTTTGTCATGTAAATCAGATGTTTTATTTACATAATTCATCAACGCTACCGATTGTGCTAGGTTAAGCATAATGATATGCGCCACATCATCGTTTAATTCTTTAATTTGAATAGTTCCGAAATCAACTTCTATCGTATCAGAAAAAGTAATATTGTATTTTTCTGAAGGGAGGCTGTTGATAACCAACGTTTTTTTTGGAATTAAAAAACTAACAATTTGATTAGTTAAATCATCTGTACAGTTCATAAAAACAACACTTCCATATTCTTTTATATAAATGTATGAGTTGTTTGAGATTTTGTATAGTAAAAAAGAGTGTTCTCTTTTTACCAATTCATACGATTCAAACTGTGAGCGAATAGCACTCAGTGCTATTCGCTTTTCAAGATGATATGCTACTGTTTGTAGGTGCATTTTAATAATCGTCGTCGTCGCTTTTAAACTTTGCTAATTTGTTAAAAGGTGAGCTTTCGTCGTCGTCGTAATCTTCTTCATCTTCCATAGTAGAAGAAAATTTATAGCTCAACATTTTGTAGTATAATTTAGCCGCTAAAAAGTCTGAAGACTTCTCATTTTCGTTAGGGCATAATTCTACAATGTCAAAACCTACTACGTTTCTTTCGATAAATACTCTCTTTAAAAATTCTAAGGTTTCATAGTAAAACAACCCTCCTGGTTCTGGTGTTCCTGTACTTGGTAATAATGAGGGATCGATAGCATCTAAATCAAAAGTAATAAAAACATTACCTGTTAATTGGTCAATAACTTCATCCATCCAGTATTCGTTTACCGCCATATCGTGTGCAAAAAAGACCTTGTCCATGTTCATAGAAGACTTTTCTGATATGTCCATACTGCGAATTCCTACTTGTACTAAGTTGGTTGTTTGACTCGCTTCATATACAGCGCAAGCATGGTTGCATGAACTGCCTTCATATTCCTTGCGTAAATCAGCATGCGCATCAATGTGTAGTACTGTTAGGTTGTTAAAACATTCGTTAAAAGCACGGATAGTACCGATAGAAATTGAATGTTCTCCACCAAAAAGGGTAACAAACTTATTTTTATTGATGAATTTTTTCGTTGTTGCATGTACTGCCTCTACCATCGTTTCAGGAGAAGCGTTTTCTGTAACTGCATCCGCTAAATAAATACCTTCTTTATATACTTCGCTATCAGTTTCTATGTCGTATAGTTCCATGTTTTCTGAAGCGTCTAAAAAAGCTTCAGGACCTTTGTCAGCTCCTTTTTGCCAAGTACTAGTTCCGTCATAAGGAACAGGGATAAGTACTACTTTAGCATTCTCTAATCTTGCATATTGGTCAGGTATTCCTGCGTAATTTCTTTTTTTCATTTTGATATTTTTTACTAGTATCCTAAGATAGATAATAGTTCTTCGCTTTTTTGTTGTTCTTTAAATAATTTGGTGGTTAAATCACCATTCTCGTTTTTGTCAATTAGTATATGTTTCGGTGTGGGGATTAAACAGTGTTGTAGCCCTCCAAAACCACCTATGGTTTCTTGATATGCTCCTGTATTGAAAAAGCCTACGTACAGCGGACTTTCTTTTTCGTATACAGGCAGGTATATACCATTTACATGTTGTTCAGAGTTGTAGTAATCGTCACTATCACACGTTAACCCTCCTAATAAAACACGTTCGTATCTATGATTCCATTTATTTAGAGGAAGCATGATGAAACGCTTATTAATGGCCCAAGAATCAGGTAAGGTGGTAATGAAAGATGAGTTAATCATATTCCATTTTTCACGGTCATTCTGTTTTTTTTGATATAATACTTCATACACAGCTCCACCAGATTCCCCTACAGTAAAACTACCAAATTCAGTAAAAATATTAGGAACCTCTACACCAGCTTCTTTACAAGCAAGGTTTATTTGATTGATAATTTCATCTACCATATACTCATAGTCATAATCAAATGCCAGTGAGTTTTTAATAGGAAAACCTCCTCCTATATTTAAACTGTTTAGGGTAGGACATACCTTTTTTAATTTAGTATATACTCGTAAACATTTTAATAATTCGTTCCAATAATAAGCATTGTCTCTAATACCTGTATTGATAAAGAAGTGTAACATCTTTAACTCTACTTGAGGATTATTAGCGATTTCACGTTCGTAAAAAGATACAATATTTTTATAACCAATTCCTAAACGGCTCGTATAAAATTCAAATTTAGGTTCTTCTTCAGAGGCAATGCGAATTCCTACCTTAAACCTACTTCTGGTTTCGTCAAGCAACAAGTTTAGTTCTTCGTAATTATCTATTATTGGTATGCAGTTTGTATGGCCTCCATCAATTAAACTTACAATATTAGCAATGTATTGATCTCGTTTAAAACCATTGCACAAAACATAAGCATCATCACTTAATTTTCCTTCTTTTTTAAGCGATTTTACAATATCAATGTCAAAAGCAGATGATGTTTCAATATGTATATTGTTTTTTAACGCTTCATTTAATACATATTTAAAATGCGAGCTTTTAGTACAATAACTATAGTTGTAATTACCTTGGTAATTATGTTTCTCTATTGCTTTATGAAACCAGTTTTTAGCTTTGTTTATGTTTTCTGATATTTTAGGTAGATAGGTGAATTTTAACGGTGCTCCGTATTGCTTCACTAACTCCATCATATCAATGTTGTGAAAAAATAAATTGTTGTTTTCAGTATGAAATTCCCCTTGGGGAAAATCAAACGTTTGTTCTATTAAGTCTTTATATTTAGTATTCATTATTATTTTAGTTGTAGCTGTATGTTGGGTACAGAAAATCATTCAAAAAACAGTAAAGGCAGGTGCCCAAACTTTTTTAAACAAAAAGAGATAACAAATATTGTTGTTGTGCAACAAGTTGTTAAATAAAAATAAAATGAATAGTTAGACTCTTAAAGCTAAACAATCACCGCACTGCTTATAAAAATTCAGTGGTAGAGAGTATTGAAAGTTGGAAGAAACCTTAATTTTTCGGTTGTGCTTCTCAAACACTAAATAACTCACTATCTTCCCATAGAAGTTATTGCCGAAATAAGTAAAACATAACATTTTGACTTATGTAATAAGATGCGGTAAATGTAAACTATTTTTTAATACAACAAACTTTTTTTTATTTTTTTTAAAAAATTAACCCACAGTGTTTTAGGGGTTGTTTCGCTTTTTTATCAGTTCAATTCCTTTGTATAAAATAGTCGTGTTAGGGATAGTTATTTCTCTTTTTTCTTCGGGCATATACAACAGAACATAAAAGCCTGTTATGTTTTTAACAACTCCCTGTAAGTCGAAATCTTTATCTATAATTTTGATAGTATCACCTATGCGCATCGGATGGTAGAAAAATAAGATTATACTAGCCGTTAAGTTAGATAAAATAGACCATTGTGCAAAAAAACCAACTCCTAAAACAGCAAGTATTGATGAAGCAAAAACAATTACTTCTTTAAAGTTAATACCAAAAATAATTAATGAAATAAATAAGGCTAAAGTATAGTATAAAAAATAGCTGAGGTTTAAAATTAATTTTCTTCGATGAGGTTCAATAGCATTTTTTACAATGTAAGACCTTGTTAGTTTTTTGGTAACATGAATGAAAAAAAATAAGGATGCTATTAAAAGCAAGAATTGTAAGAAAGGGTTGTGTAAAGACAATTCTAAAAAACGATTTTTCATGTTTAGTTCTTTTTGTACAAATATACTTCTGGTTTTGTAAATAATATCTCAAAATAAAAAATTATATTTGATTGATAATCATAGTTGTATACCGTTATGGAGAATATTTTGATACCGTATAATTTTTCTGAAGCAGCGATTAATGCCTTAAACTATACCAAACAATTGTTTAAAGGTGTTGAGGTAACTATTTACTTATTAGATGTATATATAAGTCAACCTTCAGAGCTGTTGAGTGATGAAGAAAACGAAAAATGGTTTAATGAAATGGATAATGAAATTGAAGAGGAGTTAAAGTATTTAATGGAGGTTTTAAGAAGAGAAGATACGAGTTTTAATTACGAGTATATTGTAGCGTCTAACTCACTAACAAAAGCAGTTACAAACACTATTAAAGAAAAGAACATAGATGTTGTTATTGCGGGTACCAAAGGGGCAAAAAGTTTGGCAGAAACATTTATTGGTACAAATACCATGAAAATGATTAATGTAGTTAATAAGTGCCCAATACTTGTAGTTCCTATGAATTACAAGTATAAACCATTACATCAAATAGTGTTTTCAACAAACTATAGAAGGTTGTTTACTACCAAAGAGTTACAGTTTTTACTTAACTTAACTACAGTTAAAAAATGTGTATTAGAGGTTGTATGCTTGTCTGAAGAGAATTTTTTGTCTGAGAATCAGCAGAGGAATAAAGTGAAATTAAGAGCACTGCTACAAGGGGTAAATACAGCGTATAAAAAAATAGATTGGGAAGGTTCTGAAACATTAACAGTTGAAAAACATATTGAAGAAACAGAAAGCGAACTGTTGGTTTTAATAAACCACAAGTATAATTTCTTTAACCGTTTGTTAGAAGAAAATATAATAAAAAAATCGGCATTCAACAGTAAAATTCCTATCTTGATCTTACCAGAAATAGCATAACTATGAAATTTACTGAAGAATTCTATAAAAATATAGCGAATTTGTTTTACGCCGTTTCTATGGCCGATAAAAATATAACCATAGAGGAAAAAAAGCGTATTGTTAAAAGAGTAGAATTAAATTGGGCTACATCAGAAAATAAATCAGATAGCGAACTAATTTATGAAACCCTAAGAGAATTGATTAAAGAAAAAGTCACTTCTGAAGAAGCTTATGAAGACTTTAAGAGATACTATTTAACACACAAAGAGGACTTCACAAAAAAGGTAATGCACGACTTATTAGCTGCATCACATGAAATTTCTACTTCATATGCTGGAAAAAATAAATCAGAACTTATAATTTTAGCCCGACTTTACAAATTATTTAATCTCGTATAACTAAACAGATGACAAGGTTTATAACCAAACAAAAAAATACTAAAAATGTAATTCCTGGAAGTCCAGTTTTTGTAGGAAATCAAAAAGAAGAAAATACTAGAATACGACTCATAGGTTATGATGAAAATGAACTTGAAGAAGTAGCGTTAGAAACCATAAATGAACTTGAAAATTATATAAGTAAATACAAAAGACTTTGGATTAATATAGATGGTTTACACGATGTTGAGCTGATAGGAAAAGTAGGAGAGTTGTTTGATATTCATACACTTGTTCTTGAAGATATAGTGAATACAGACCAGAGGCCTAGAGTTGATATTGAAGAGCATTATATTTTTACAAGTATTAAAATGTTGTTTTTAAACAAAGAAAAGCATCAATTAGAGGCAGAGCAAATATCGATGTACTTATTAAAAAATGTGCTACTCACTTTTCAAGAAAAACAAGGCGACATTTTTGAGCCCGTAAGAGAAAGGCTACGTCATAAAAAAGGAAGGGTACGAAATTATAATGCAACATATTTAAAATACTGTTTGTTGGATGTGATTGTAGATAATTACAATTTTTTAATGGAAACTTTTGGTGAGAAAGTTGAAGATTTAGAAGATAAAATTTTACTGCAACCTCATAAAAATACATTACAAGAAATTAATAAATACAAAATAGAACTTAATTACTTTAGAAAAGCAATACGGCCAGCTCGTGAGGCAATAAACAGTTTTAGAGCTTTAAAAACTGAATTAATAACTAAAAAAGAACAACCATTTTTTAACGATTTAAACGATCTGGTTCAACGAAGTTATGATTCAGTTGAAAATTACAAAAGTATGTTGAGTGAACAACTTACTGTATATTCAACTAATGTAAACAATCGTTTGAATGATATAATGAAAATACTGACGATATTTTCGGTGGTATTCATTCCTATTACTTTTATAGCGGGTATTTACGGTACAAACTTTGAGTACATTCCAGAGCTTAGGTATCGTAATGGATACTTTGTAATGTGGGGTGTTATTCTGTTTACAGTAGTAGTAATGTTAGGGTATTTTAAATACAAAAAATGGTTTTAAGGATTGTTTAAGTTTTTGAAAATTAATTTTTTGTACTTTTGTGGAGTAAAATGAAAAAAGCATTTCATAAAATAGCATCTATTGTAATGACTTTTGTAGTGTTGTTATCTACAATGTCATTTACCGTTAACAGTCACTTTTGTGGTGATATGTTAGTAGATACAAGCTATTTTGTAAAGGCAGAATCTTGCGGAATGGATATGAAGCAAGAATCAAAACCTAAAGAATGCTCAGTGATCAAGAAAAATTGTTGTCAAGATATAGCTTCTGTAGTGGAAGGACAAGATACTTTAAAACATACATCTTTTGATCAATTATCTTTTGATCAACAAGTTTTTATAGCATCATTTTACTATAGTTATATTAATTTGTTTGAAGGAATTCACGATAAAGTAATTCCTTTTAAAGATTATACACCTCCACTGGTCATCAAGGATATTCAGTTACTTGATGAAGTATATTTAATATGATTTTAAACAATAACTAATTCTCCTTTTGAAAAGTTCAATGGGATGATTTGTCGTATTCGATGTTTTTTTAACATCAATGTTTAATTGTTTAAAATCATTTTTTATGCTAAATAAAAGCATTAAATTTTTAATAGAAAACAAACTGGTAGCAGTTATATTACTCGTCGTATTTGTAGGATGGGGAACTGTGAATGCACCATTTAATTTAGATACAGGTTTTTTACCAAAGAACCCTGTCGCGGTTGATGCCATACCAGATATTGGAGAAAATCAGCAAATTGTTTTCACAAAGTGGGATGGACAATCACCACAAGATATAGAAGACCAAATAACCTACCCTTTAACAACATCTTTATTAGGAATTTCAGGAGTAAAAACCATTCGTAGTTCTTCTATGTTTGGACTTTCAAGCATTTATGTGATTTTTGATGAAGGAGTAGATTTTTATTGGAGTCGTTCTCGAATTCTTGAAAAACTAAATTCATTACCCAATAATTTATTACCAGAAGGAGTAAGTCCTTCTTTAGGCCCTGATGCAACAGGTTTGGGGCAAATTTTTTGGTATACATTAGAAGGGCGTGATGAAGAAGGAAAGGTAACTGGAGGTTGGGATTTAAACGAGTTGCGTAGTGTACAAGATTATTATGTGAAATATGCGCTTTCATCAGCCAATGGGGTATCTGAAGTAAGTTCGATAGGAGGTTATGTTCAAGAATATCAAATAGACGTAAAGCCAGAATTGATGCGTCAATACAATATCAGTTTACAACAAGTTGTAGCTGCAGTAAAGCAAAGTAATCAAGATATTGGAGCGCAAACGATAGAAATAAATCAAGCTGAATATTTAGTTCGTGGTTTAGGATATGTAAAGTCAATAGCAGATATTGAAAACGCTGTAGTCACTGCTAAAAATTATACTTCAATACGAGTAAAAGATATCGCAAAAGTATCGTTAGGAGCAGCACCTCGTAGAGGAATTTTAGATAAAGAAGGGGCTGAGGTAGTAGGAGGTGTAGTGGTAGCTCGTTACGGAGCGAATCCTTTAGAAGTAATTACCAATGTTAAAGCAAAGATTAAAGAGTTAAGTGCAGGTTTACCAAGTAAAGAGTTAAAAGATGGTAGCACTTCTCAATTAACGATTGTTCCGTTTTATGATCGTACAGAGTTGATTCATGAAACGTTAGATACGTTGAACGAAGCTCTTACGTTGGAAATACTAATTACCATTTTAGTAATTGTTGTAATGGTCTTTAACTTACGAGCTTCTGTATTAATATCAGGATTATTACCAGTGGCAGTGTTGATGGTTTTTATTGCAATGAAAGCCTTTGGTGTAGATGCAAACATTGTGGCTTTATCAGGTATTGCTATTGCTATTGGAACCATGGTAGATGTAGGAGTCATCCTCTCCGAAAATATCATAAGTCATTTAGAGAGAAAAGAAAAGAGAGAAGAGAATAGTGACATTCCGACAGAACGAGGTATGAGTGACGAGGAATCTCTATCCATTAACCAAATTGTTTACAATGCAACAGCAGAAGTTTCAGGAGCAATTGTCACAGCGGTAATGACAACTATTATTAGTTTTATTCCGGTATTTACTATGATTGGTGCAGAAGGAAAATTATTCCGTCCACTAGCATTTACCAAAACGTTTGCTTTAATAGCAGCTATTATAGTGGCCTTATTTTTAATACCACCATTTGCAGCTGTTTTATTTAAGAAAAAAGAGTTGACAAAAAACTTTAAGTATTTTATAAATGGAGTTTTAATAGCATTAGGTATTACAGCTGTTTTTTACGGATACTGGTTAGGAATTGTATTGGTAGCTTTTGGAGTTGTACAATTTTGGAGTAACTATTCAGGAAATAAGGAGGTTCGTTTTTCGCTTTTCACTTTTCACTTTTCATTTTCAGTGAATACAATCAATATTGTTATATCTGCAGTAGCAATTGTAGGTTTGTTGGCAGAATATTGGAGACCTTTAGGAGTTGATAAAAGTATTGTAACCAACCTTTTATTTGTAGCTCTGATTTGTTTCGGATTGTTGGGTTTTTTCAGTTTACTTCAACAATATTACAATCAGATATTGCGATGGGCATTGAATAATAAACTGCTGTTTTTAACCATTCCGTTAACCGTGTTAACTTGTGGGTTCCTTATTTTTAAAAATACAGGAAAGGAATTTATGCCTTCGTTAAATGAAGGATCATTTTTGTTGATGCCAACTTCTATGCCTCATTCCGGAGTAGAGGAAAATAAGCGAGTATTGCAACAACTAGACATGGCAGTTGCTAATATTCCAGAAATAGGAACGGTTGTGGGTAAAGCAGGAAGAACTGATTCAGCGTTAGACCCTGCACCTTTATCAATGTATGAGAATGTGATTAACTACAAGCCAGAATATGCGTTAAATTCAGATGGAGAGCGTCAACGTTATCGAGTAAATGAAGACAGGTTGTTTGTGTTGAAAAATGGTAAGACGGTAGCAAATCCGAGTTTAACAGATAAGACATCGGAAGTTGCTTTTTATGAGGTTTCTTCAAATGAATTAATAGAAGATGAAGACGGTGAGTTCTATCGTAACTGGCGACCAAATATTAAGTCGCCTGATGATATTTGGAATGAAATCGTAAAGGTAACCAAGTTACCAGGCGTAACATCGGCACCTAAATTACAACCTATTGAAACTCGATTGGTCATGTTGCAAACAGGAATGCGAGCTCCGATGGGAATTAAAGTAAAAGGACAAAATTTAAAGCAAATTGAAGCCTTTGGAGTAGAACTTGAAGGAGTTTTAAAAGAGGTCAAAGGAGTTAAAAAAGAGGCGGTTTTTGCAGATAGAATTGTAGGGAAACCTTATTTGTTAATTGACATAGATAGAGAAAAATTAGCTCGCTACGGAATTGCTATTCAAACGGTACAAAATGTATTGAAAGTAGCGGTAGGAGGGATGCAATTGTCGCAAACGGTAGAAGGAAGAGAACGTTACGGAATTCGAGTTCGTTACCCAAGAGAACTGCGTTCCAATCCGACTGATTTGGAAAGTATTTATGTGCCAGTAGCAAAAGGAACGCCAATTCCGTTAAGTGAATTAGCAACGATTCGTTATGAGCAAGGACCACAAATGATTAAGAGTGAAGATACTTTTTTAATTGGATATGTACTGTTTGATAAGTTAGATGGTTTTGCTGAGGTAAATGTGGTAGAAACAGCTCAAAAAGCAATTCAACAAAAAATAGATTTAGGAGAGCTAGTTGTTCCTAAAGGAATCTCTTACCAGTTTACAGGGACCTATGAAAATCAATTAAGAGCAGAAAAAACATTATCAGTAGTAGTACCATTAGCTTTGATGATCATCTTTTTAATACTGTATTTTCAGTTCCGTTCTGTAGCTACCTCGTTAATGGTGTTTACAGGAATTACAGTAGCTTTTGCAGGAGGATTTATCATGATGTGGTTATACGGGCAAGATTGGTTCTTGAATTTTAGTGTATTTGGAGAAAACTTACGAGAACTATTTCAAATGCATCCGATAAATTTAAGTGTAGCCGTTTGGGTAGGTTTTATTGCACTGTTCGGAATTGCAACCGATGATGGTGTGGTAATGGCAACGTATTTAACACAAACATTTAATAGAGAAAAACCGCAAACAATCGAAGCCATTCGAGCATCTGCATTACACGGAGGGAATAAACGTATTAGAGCATGCTTAATGACAACAGCCACCACTATTTTAGCCTTGTTACCAGTATTAACTTCAACAGGAAGAGGAAGTGATATTATGATTCCGATGGCAATACCAGCTTTTGGAGGAATGATTATAGATGTGACTTCGTATTTTATAGTACCTGTATTGTACAGTTGGAGAGAAGAATTTTTATTAAAAAGGAAAGTTAAAAGAGAATAGTGTAAAGTGTAAAATTTTTAAATATGAGTATTTTAAAAGATAAAAGTTATGAGTTTGCACTAGAGATAGTGAAGCTTTCGCAATATTTGGTTGCTGATAAAAAGGAATATGTTTTAAGTAAGCAGCTTTTAAGAAGTGGTACAGCTATAGGGGCTTTAATACGAGAAGCTGAATTTGGACAAAGTAAAAAAGACTTTATTCATAAAATGAGTATTGCCTTAAAAGAAGCTAATGAAACCTTGTATTGGTTAGACCTTTTAAAGGATACCAAGTATATAGTTGAAGATACATATTCATCGTTGCATTCAATCTGTAAAGAATTAGTAGCAATGCTAGTAAGTTCAATAAAAACAGCAAAAAAATCATTATTATGAAACGATTTATAACTTTTATATTTCATGCAGTAAAGTATTGGATAGTTTTGTGTTTTTCGTTTTTCAATTTTCAATTAAAACAGAAGTTAACTTTTCATTTTCCATTTTTCGCTTTACATTTAAAAAGGATGTTCACTTTTAGTTTTTCACTTTTAGTTTTTCACTTAAAAAGGATATGCACTTTTAGTTTTTCACTTTTAGTTTTTCACTTTTCAAATGCGCAAGACCTACAGGAATATATAAAGATAGCTTTAGAAAACAACCCAGAAGTACAACAGTTTGATACGAAGTATAAACGCATTTCTGAGAAAAAAGAAGAAGCACATACATTGCCTAATACTGAGTTTGGAGCGGGGTATTTTGTAAGTACTCCAGAAACGCGTACAGGTCCGCAGCAATTTAAACTATCTGTAAAGCAAATGATTCCTTTTTTCGGAACCATAACAGCACGAGAAAACTATGTGTCTTCATTAGCTGATGCAGCTTATCAGGATATCGTAGTTGTAAAACGTAAACTAGCAACATCAGTAGCGCAGTCGTATTACAAGCTTTATGAAGTTAAAGCGAAACAAAAGGTATTAGAAGAGAATATAGCGTTACTTGAAACCTATGAAAAGTTGGCGTTAACTTCTGTTGAGGTAGGAAAAGCATCTGCAGTAGATGTGTTAAGGTTACAAATAAGACAAAATGAGTTAGCACAACAAAAAGAAGTATTGCAGGAAACTTTTTTAGGAATGCAGAAAGCATTTAATAAATTATTGAATCAAGAGGTGAATACATCAATTTTGGTGGTTGATAGTTTGCAAATTCCGAAAGAAGTGGATAAAATGCAACCAAGTACTTTAAAGTTACATCCAGAATTGATAAAGTTTGATAAGTTGTATACTTCTGTAGAAAAGTCTGAATTCTTAAACCAAAAAGACAAACAACCAATGATTGGTTTCGGACTCGATTATGTGAATGTTGGTAAGCGTACCGATATGAATGTGGTAGGTAATGGAAAAGATATTGTAATGCCAATGGTGTCATTGTCTATTCCAATTTTTAATAAAAAGAACAAGTCTATAAGCAAGCAAAATAAGTTACAGCAAGAGGAAATTTTATCACAAAAGGAACAACGATATAATACGTTAGAGGCTGTATTATACAGAGCAGTTTCAGATAGAAAAGCATCTGTAATAAGTTACCAAACACAACTTAAAAATTTGGAGCAAGCTAAAAATGCAGCGCAAATTTTAGTGAAAAGTTACGAAACAGGAATCATAGATTTTAACGATGTGTTAGATATTCAAGAATTACAATTGAAGTTTCAAACGAATATGATAACGTTAGAAGTAACGTATTATACGCAAAGTGCCACTATTAATTATTTAATAAAGTAAACAAATGAAAAAATATCTTATCTATTTAGGAATATTAGCTGTTGGTCTATTGTTGGGTTGGTTGCTATTTGGTGGTAGTTCTAATGAAGAATCAAGCCACAATCACAAAGAGGTTTCAAAAACCAATCAAATGTGGACATGCTCTATGCATCCGCAAATTATGCAACCAGAACCAGGAGACTGTCCTATTTGCGGAATGGATTTAATTCCTGCGGAAGCTGGAGCAGAAGGGTTGGCAGTAAATCAGTTTAAATTAACTAAAAATGCGTTGGCATTAGCAAATGTCCAGACAACTGTGATTGGTAATGCTATAAGTACAGATAATACAATTACACTATCAGGAAAAATAGCAGAAAACGAAAAATCAAATACAGTACAAGTAAGTTATTTTGCAGGAAGAATAGAACGTTTAAACGTGAACTTTACAGGAGAAAAAATAAGAAAAGGGCAGTTGTTAGCAACTGTATATTCTCCTGAGCTGGTAAAAGCACAACAAGAATTATTAACAGCAGCGTCAGTAAAAGAAAATCAGTCAGCATTGTATAAAGCAGTTAGAAATAAACTGAAATTATGGAAGCTGTCTGAAAACCAAATCAATCAAATTGAAAGAACAGGAAAAGTAAAAGAAAACTTTCCTGTATATGCTACGGTTTCTGGTACAGTATCAGAGAAACTAGTTGAACAAGGAGATTATGTAAGTCAGGGACAAGTATTATTAAAAATAGCCAATTTAAACTCAGTATGGGCAAATTTTGATGTGTATGAAAATCAAATCAGTAATTTTAAAGTAGGTCAAAATATATCAATAACAACCAATGCCTATTCCAACGAAACTTTTAAAGCGAAAGTTTCGTTTATCGATCCTGTATTAAACCAAGAAACTCGTACAGTTACTATGCGTGCAGTTCTAAATAATAGCAAAGGAAAGTTTAAACCAGCTATGTTTGTTACAGGAAAAGTGGAAGCTACAGAAAAACAAACAGAACAGCAATTGAGTATTCCCGTTACGGCAGTTTTATGGACCGGAAAACGTTCAGTTGTATATGTAAAACCTGACGCAAGTAAACCCGTTTTTGAAATGCGAGAAGTCGTGTTAGGAAGAAGAGTAGGAGAGAACTATTTAGCAGAGAAAGGCTTGAAATCAGGAGAAGAAATTGTTACGAATGGAGTATTTACCATAGATGCTTCAGCGCAATTACAAGGGAAGAAGTCAATGATGAATCATACAAAAGAAATTATGGAATCTTTCAGTACTCCTGAAGCTTTTAAGGAACAATTGCAAAAAGCTTATGACGGGTATATAGACTTAAAAGATGCTTTGGTAAAAACGGATGCTGATGCGGCCAAAGCAAGTGCAGGCAACCTACAAAAAGATTTAACATTAGTTGACATGGAGTTGTTAACGAATGAAGAAGCTCATAAGCAGTGGATGCAATTAGTTCCTACACTAAAGTCAAGTAATGCAGAAATTGCAAAAACCACAGATGTAGATGTACAACGAAAGCACTTTAAAGTATTATCAGAGCATTTTATTATGGCAGTTCAATCTTTTGGGATAAATGAGGTTAGCTATAAACAATACTGCCCTATGGCAGATAGTGATAAAGGAGCTTATTGGTTAAGTAAAGAAAAACAAGTGTTAAACCCATATTTTGGCGATATGATGCTAAAATGTGGTGAGGTAAAAGAAACAATTATTAATAATTAAATATCAATTCAAAATGAAAAAAGTAATCTTAGGAGTAGCTATGTTAGCTGCTATTGGTTTAGTAAGTTGTAAAAACGAAGCTAAAAAAGAAACAGAAACAAAAGAAGCACAAACAGAGCAAACTACTACTAAAGAAGTAGCAATGACTGAAGCAACTTTTGGAGTAAGAGGTAATTGTGGAATGTGTAAAAACACCATTGAAAAGGCAGTAAACGGTGTTGATGGAGTAGCATCAGCTGATTGGGATAAGGTACGAAAGCAAATCGATGTGTCGTTTGATAATTCTAAGACTAATTTAGATGCTATTCATAACGCAATTGCAGCATCTGGTTACGATACTGATAAAGTTGCTGGAAATGAAGGAGCGTACGAAAATTTACCAGGTTGTTGTCAGTACGATCACAATATGGAAATGAGCTTACAAGGGGATGTAAAAGCAGACGAAACGTCTAATCACTAATTAGAAAAAAGTGTAACGAAATTTTAAAATCGTTACACTTTTTTTCTTGTTTTAACCATGCTTTCAAAAAAAAACAATAATTTTAGCTAAGGCTTTTTATTGGCGTAGTATATTAAAAGTGAATACAAATAAAGTTGCGATGGAAAAAGTAGATACGTATATAGAGAACATAAAAAATTGGCAGGAAGAAACAAAGCTCTTACGACGCATTTGTTTGGATTGTGGTCTTGAAGAAGATTTTAAATGGAAGCACCCTTGTTATACTTTTCAAGGAAAAAATATTGTATTAATTCATGGTTTTAAAGATTATTGTGCATTGCTTTTTTATAAAGGAGCTCTGTTAAAAGATACTGACGGAATTTTAATTCAACAGACAAAAAATGTACAATCAGCTCGTCAAATTAGATTTACAAAACCAGAAGAGGTTGTGGGTTTGACGTCAACTATTAAAAGATATGTTTTTGAAGCGATAGCAGTTGAAAAAGCAGGTTTAAAGGTGGAGACTAAGAAAACTTCAGAATTTGAAATGGTAAGTGAATTTAAAGAAGTGTTGGAAGAAAATTCAGATGTAAAAAAAGCTTTTGAAGCTTTAACTCCAGGGAGGCAGAGAAGTTACTTGTTGTATTTTTCTCAAGTAAAACAATCGAAAACACGTTTATCGAGAATAGAAAAATCGATACCCAAAATGATGGAAGGCAAAGGACATAATGAAAGGTAATAAAGCTACCTAAATTTAAGTAGCTTTATAGAAACTTAGATGAAAACTAGATAAATCATATTATTACATATTACGAAACCTTAGCGGTAGCGTGAAACATTTGTGTAGACACGGCAATACGATTCCAAATATTAATTTCTCCTATTTGTATAATAATTTGTGCTATTTCATTATCGCTAAAGTAACTTTTAAGCTTTTGGAAGGTTTTCTCTGTTAGTCCTTTATTGCTTATTAGTGTTATTTCATCAGTAGCAGCTAATAAAGCTTTTTCCTCTTTAGAAAATAAAGGGGATTCTCTCCAAACACTCAACGCAAAAATTCTGTTTTGTGCTTCTCCGTTTTTTAAAGCCTCCGTTGTGTGCATTTCTATGCAATAAGCACAAGTGTTAATTTGTGAAGCTCTTATTTTTATAAGGTTCTTACTCTTTTTTGAAAGCGTTGTTGTTTCAAGGTATTTGTAAATTTCTAAGATTGCATTGTAAGCATTAGGCTCTAATTCTTGAATATTTAGTCTTTGTTTCATAATTTTTAATTTGATAAACCAAAGGTATTATTCCGTGTAAAGTTAAAACTTAAACCTGTTTAAGAAACGATAAGAGGTGTAGAGAGCTAGGAAAAAGATTAGTTAAAATTTAAACATAAACAACTTTACGATATTTGTTAGCGTATTCAGAAGGAGTCATATTGGTGACCTTTTTAAAAACTTTTCTAAACCCCTTAGCGTCATTATAACCAACTTCATACATAATTTCACTAACCGTTTTATTTCCTCTCTCAAATTCTTTTTTAGCAGCTTCAATTTTAACGCGTTGTACATATTCTATGACGGTATTGGAAGTTGCTTTTTTAAAGCGTCTTTCAAAAGTTCTACGACTTACAGCAATTTTTTCAGAAAGCTCATCAACAGTTATTTTTTGCTGATAATTTTGTTCAATATGTTCTTGAATTTTTAAAATCTCTTTATCATTATGAGATTTCTGTCCTTTAAAAATAATGAAAGGAGATTGGCTATTACGACTAATATCTATTTCAAAAATTTTAGAAGAAAGCACAGCCATGTCACGACCAGCAAATTTTTCTACCAAATAAAGGTTTAAATTTAAAGAAGAATAGGCGCCACCACTTGTATATACCCCATTTTCGTCAGTAATAATTCTATCATCAACAAGATTCACGTCAGGAAACATTTTTCTAAATTCATCAGCAGCCAACCAATGCGTAGCACAATCCTTACCGTTAAGTAGCCCTGTACTAGCTAATAAAAAAGCACCTATACAAAGGCTAGCTATTTCAGCACCATTAGCATACTGCTCCTTTATCCAAGGAATAAAAGCACTATTCTTTGAAATTACTTGAGCATAATCTCCATGAATGGCAGGAATAATAATCAAATCCGTTTTTTGTACATCAGCAATTGTTGTGTTAGGAATAATACTAAATAGTCCGTTGCTTAACCTAGTTTTTTTATGTGTGCCAACAAGATGCGTTGTAAAGATGGGGTGTTTACCAGCTTTTAATAAGGCATCGTTAGCCATAGTAAACATTTTATAAGTGGCTTCTAAATTACTCAAACTAGAGTCGCCTTCAGGTACAAGAATAGAAATGTGTTTCATGAGTTGTTTTTCAATAGGTTAAACCATTTCAAATATAAGAGAAGCAATTGTCGCAATCAACCCGTGGTATTGTCGGGAACATACCTTTGAGGTATGGATTTGTGTTTTTATTTTTGATAATCAGTAAGTTATAGTGGTTTTAGAGAAGTTTTAAACGAATATAGTATTGAAACTATAGCCTTGTTAAGGTCATCGTTAACTACAGAATGTTTGAAGTATAAAACAATGAAAACATGGGCAAGCCTAGAGCTAGAGGATGTACTGAACGTATAAAACTTCTTTTTAGATATGTGGCCTAAAGCAATGGAAAAGATAAAAGAATTAGTAGAAAGAAAAATTAGAATAAACATAATCTTAAAAACAAGAAAAATGAAAGTAAATCCTTATTTAAATTTTGATGGAGATGCAGAGCAAGCATTCAATTTTTACAAATCTGTATTTGGTGGTGAATTTATCGCAAATATGAAAATGAGTGATGCCCCTGATGTAGAAAAGTTAGTGAAAGAAGAAAAAGAACGAACAATGCATATTTCGTTACCATTATCAAAAGATACTATTTTAATGGCATCTGATACAGTTCCTTCTATGGGGCATAAGCTCAACAAAGGAAACAATAATTATATTTCGCTACACCCTGAAAGTCGTGAAGAAGCAGATCGTTTGTTTAATGGCTTATCAGTAGGTGGAAAAATTGAAATGCCTATGGAAGATCAGTTTTGGGGAGATTATTATGGGAGTTTTGTCGATAAATTTGGTGTCCATTGGATGATTAATTATAACGAACAGTATAGTTAAACTTAATATCTTTTTAATGGTAGAAGTCTTTAAAACATCGGTAACATTAATGGAAGAAGAAGTGTTTTTGTTAAAAGAACTTCGAAAGAAGTTTCCAGATTACCTAATTAATTTTGATTTGGAAGACTGTGATAATATTCTACGAATTGAAGTAGTAGGCACAAAAATTAACCTTATTTCGATTATTGAGTTAGTAGAATCTTATGAATTTAATATTGAAGTATTGAAGTATTGAAGTATTGAAGTATTGGAGTATTGGAGAATGAGTTGAGTATAAAAGACAAAACAATATTAGAAAGTTAACACATAAATGTATTGTAAAAATAAAACCCTGTTAGAAATCTAACAGGGTTTTTTTGTGACCTCGGCAGGATTCAAACCTGCAACCTCTTGAGCCGTAATCAAGTGCACTATTCAGTTATGCTACGAGGCCTTTTTGCGGGTGCAAATATAAGAATGTTTTTTAAAATGTAAAGCAAAAAAATAATTTTTTTTCAAGCTTTTTAAATTATTTGTCAGCTTCTATTTCTTGTTTAAAATTGTTAATAGTCTGTTGAGCTTTTTCAAGGTCTGATTCATAGATAAATACGTCAATAGAATTACCTAAGGTTCCAAAACCAGCAACTCTTCCAGCCTCTTTATTGTCTTTAACTAAATGTGGGACTTCAATTTCATCAAGTAGTTGACTTAGTCTGTTTACGAAGATTTGAGATCCCGAGAAAACTTTAATATGCTTGTTCATAATGGTAAATTTTTAATCCAACGAATTTATGGTAACATAAGCACGCCATCCAATAATAGCCAATTGAAATTTTGATGCTTTCGATATATCCAATTCTTTTTTAGTAAAAGAAGGTAAAAGAGTCTTGTTTAGCTTAGCTAAAAACGTAAAAAAAATTTTTTTCATTAGTTGTTGATTCTATTATCAAAAATAACGAAAAATAATTTAGTGTAAATCAGAAAGTAAGTTTAACTTACTTTCTGATAAGGTGTTTTTACTTTTTCTTTTCCATCATTTTTTTGGCAAGCTCAGCGCCAATTAATGATTCTAGCAAGTTCCCACTATTTCCACTTTTGTTTCCTTCGATATAAGTAGCTGGTAGCTGTAGGTCCTTAATTTGTTGTGCTACTCCAACTGCTGTTTTGTAATCCCATTCAGCTCTCTCTTGTGGAGTTAAACCAGCGCTTACTAATTTTGCATTTTCATAGTATTGAGCATCAGCAGCAACTTTTTTACTTTTAGCTTTATATTGCTCAACTTCATATTGTTTTTTCTCTTTGATTAAATTAAACTCCGCAACTTTAGCTTCTGTTTCAGCAGCAATTGTTTGTTGTATTTGTGCTTTTTCTAATCGGGCACGTTCTTTTGCTTTTTCTGCTTCACCTTTTGCTTTTTCTTTTTGAGCACGATAAAATTCGCGTTCCGCTTGTTGTTTTTCTAATTGAGTTTGTGCTACTTCTTCTTTTTGTAACTGTAAACGGTTGTCAAAAGTTTCTTCCCAATCAATTTCATTAACTACAGCTTGTACTACGGTTAAACCGTATGATTTTAATGAGTTTCCTTTAACACGAACAGGCTGCCCCTCATTCATTTTAATTCTGAATCTTTTTTGACGAGATTCTTTGTTAGGTACTGTTCTTACCACAGTGCTGTCGCCAATAATATCTGGCTTTTGGTTGTCTACATACTCTTCTAAAACATACATCCCGTTTTCTAGCTGATCTTGAAAATAACGATCAAAGTCGGCTGCTTGTCCTGAGATATAATCTTGTGCGGCCATTAACTTGCAGGTATTTTTAATTGATTGATCAATGTTGGGGATGATACGAGAGCGAATTAGGTTTTTTTCTGTTTTATTCCTATCCGCAACCGATAAAAATTGATCTCGATCACTTGTGTTGATGCTGATAACGATAGAGGTGGCAATTTGACCTTTTACGGCGTCATTAAATTCCCACTGACGAGCTTTGTCAACATAAGCATATTTACTTTGATCACCCAATCTTCCTTCTTCATTGGGAATAACATACTTTATAGGGATCTCGAACTGAATAGGGATTAACCTTCCCCACATTTTAGTTTTAATACCTTGTTGAAATACTGCTTTTTGTCCGCCCCAAGGGTATTGTACTGCATAAGCGGTACCAGGTTCGGCATAGAAAAATATGCCTGTTATTATGCTCATAATAACCCCGATAAATAAAAATTGTAAACTTCTTTGAGTTGTAAACCAGTTAATAATTTTATTGTTTTTGATAATCGATTTTAAAATAATAGAGATAACTCCAGTAATAATTAATAAAATTCCGATAAATGTTAGCATATAAGTAATGTTTGAATTGTTGATTAATAAATAATTTATAAAATGATGGTTGCGATTTTTAACGCAAAAGCAATTAGTTTGAAAGCCAGTGTAATCATGTTAGGTTCGTGTGTTTTAGTTAGTAAATAATGATAAATTCCGGAATTGTTTTTTCAATATATGAGAAAGGAAATATTACTACCAAACTTTTGAATCGTATTTAATTAAATTGAGTTCGTATGTATATGTAAATAAATCAGTTTAGTTTTAATGTATAACATAGTTTTCTATGTTTAGATTGTGAAATGTAATCTTAAGTACTGTTTACTGTTTGTTTCTGTAAGGTTTTAAAGGTGTTTTTAGAAGTGGATTTGAGAAGTAAAGGGAAAGATGTCTTTTAAAAAGAGGAATTTGGGCCTTTTGATTTTTTTTTAAGTTTGTTAGAGGAAAAAAAGAGCCGTTTTAAAAGGAGTGTTTCCTTAGTTGTATCTGTTTCAAAACTTCGTAACAAAAGAGTATCTTCGCCTCAAAAATATTTTATGAGCATTGTATATATTATTATTGGGTTACTATTATTAGTATTAGGAGGAAATTGGCTGTTAAAAGCGGCGGTTGGTTTGTCACTTAAACTACATATACCAAAAATAGTAATAGGTATGACAGTGGTATCGTTTGCCACATCAGCTCCCGAATTAATAGTTAGTATAAAATCGGCATTAGATGGAGCTACAGGGCTTGCTGTAGGAAATGTTATAGGGTCTAATATTGCGAACTTAGGGTTGGTGTTGGGAATTACAGTGATACTATCGTCAATTGATGTAGAAAAAAGTTTTTATAAGACTGATTGGCCAGTAATGATGATTGCTTCTGTACTACTGTATTTTTTTATAGTGAATGATAAAACCATTCAGTTTTATGAAGGAGCTATCTTATTTGGAATGTTGATAGTGTTTTTAATTTATTTGTTACGTTTTCAAAAACAAGCTGTTGTTGATGAAATGCCTGAAGATGATGAAGAGTTGCCATTGTATAAAATAGTATTGTTTATAGCTGTTGGTGGAGTTGGTTTATGGGGCGGTTCAGAATTGTTAATTAATGGTTCTGTAACTTTAGCAAAAAACTTAGGAGTAAGTGATGCTATAATTGGAGTAACGGTAGTTTCGGTAGGGACGAGTGTTCCAGAATTGGCTGCATCAATTATTGCTGTGTTAAAGAAAGAAAAAGCTATTTCATTAGGGAACTTAGTAGGTTCTAATGTGTTTAATATTTTAGCCGTTTTAGGAATAACTGCAATGATTACACCTGTTGAGGTAAAACCAGACGCCTATAGTTTGATTAATAATGATATTTATTGGATGCTAGGAGTTTCGTTTGCCATATTACCTTTAGTGTTTATCCCAAAAGGATTGCGTTTAGGGTGGAGAGATGGAGTGTTGTTGTTAATTGCCTATATTACTTTTGTGTATTTAACCATCTCTTAAGTGAGAGAGGAAATTTAAAGTATAAAAAAAGCCGCAAATTTGCGGCTTTTTTAGTTGTGTTGTTGTGTGTTAATTATATGTTGGCACCTTTTACGGTTTCTATAATTCTTCCAGCTACTTTGTAAGGATCAGCATTTGAAGCAGGTCTTCTGTCTTCTAACCAACCTTTCCATCCTTTTTCTACAGTAATAATAGGGATACGGATTGAAGCGCCTCTATCAGAAATTCCATAGCTAAAGTCAGATACGTGAGCAGTTTCATGTAGCCCTGTTAAACGTTCATCATTATTCGCTCCATATACATCAATATGTTCTTCAGTAACAGGTCTGAAAGCCTCGCAAATTTTTTCGTAAGTTTCTTGAGAACCGCAAGTTCTTAACGTAGTGTTAGAGAAGTTTGCATGCATACCAGAACCATTCCAGTCTCCTTTAATTGGTTTTGGGTGGTATTCAATATAGTACCCGTATTTTTCAGTTAAACGATCTAATAAATAACGAGCAACCCAAATTTCATCACCTGCTTTTTTAGCTCCTTTCGCAAATAATTGAAATTCCCATTGCCCCGGAGCAACCTCTTGATTAATTCCTTCAAAATTTAAACCAGCTTCAATACATAAATCGGCATGCTCCTCCACGAAATCTCTTCCCCAAGTATATCTTCCTCCTACAGAACAGTAGTATTTTCCTTGAGGTCCAGGAAATCCACCACGTGGAAAACCTAAAGGTAAATCTGTTTTAGTGTCCATTAAGAAGTACTCTTGCTCAAAACCAAACCAAAAATCATTATCGTTGTCGTCAATTTTAGCACGTGCATTAGACGCATGTGGAGTGCCGTCAGCATTTAAAACTTCAGACATAACTAAGAATCCATTTTTTCTTGTAGGATCAGGATAAATAGCAACAGGCTTTAGTAAGCAGTCAGAAGCACCACCAGAAGCTTGTTCTGTAGAACTTCCGTCAAAAGACCACATAGCGCAATCTTCTAATTTACCACTAAAGTTTTCTTCAACTTTAGTCTTACTACGCATGTTTTGAGTTGGTTCATGACCATCTAACCAAATGTATTCTAATTTTGATTTACTCATGATTTTTGTTTTTGTGTTGTTATCGAGTTAATTACAAGGCAAAATTGAGTATTTTTTATTAAAGGTCAAAATTTTTAAGGGTATTTTTGTTTTAAATTAACTTTAAATTAATTTTACCCCTGTTTTTTTAGGGGTGTATAAATTAAAAATGTATTTTTGAGTGTCTAATTTAATACTTTATTATATGTCAACTTTAAGATTCAGTGCGTTACAAGAGGTTTTGCATAGAGAAGCCGTTGTAGTAGAAGAAAATGAACGTCGTTCAGAATTGTTTGGTAAAAATGTTTTTAACGAGCAAGCAATGCGTCAATACATGACTAAAGAAGCATACCAAAGTGTAATGGATGCTATTGAGTTTGGAACCAAGATTGATAGAAAAACTGCTGATCAGATTGCAGTGAGTATGAAAGATTGGGCATTGTCTAAAGGAGCCACTCATTATACCCACTGGTTTCAGCCTTTAACAGGAGCTACGGCAGAAAAGCACGATGCCTTTTTTGAAACAGTTGATGGAGGAGGGGCAATGGAGAAGTTTGACGGAGGTCAATTAGTACAACAAGAACCAGATGCGTCTAGTTTTCCTAATGGAGGAATTCGAAATACCTTTGAAGCTCGAGGGTATACTGCTTGGGACCCGACATCTCCCGCGTTTATTTATGGTACTACCTTATGTATTCCCACAGTTTTTGTAGCTTATACGGGAGAAGCATTGGATAATAAAGCGCCGTTGTTAAGAGCATTGCAAGCAGTTGACACAGCAGCCACAGCAGTTTGTAAGTATTTCGATAAGAATGTGAGTAAAGTAAATGCAACCTTAGGTTGGGAGCAAGAGTATTTTTTAATAGATATCGCATTGGCAGCAGCGCGTCCTGATATTATGATGACAGGAAGAGCATTGTTAGGGCATGCTCCAGCAAAAGGGCAGCAGCTAGACGATCATTATTTTGGATCGATACCTACACGAGTGTTGAATTTTATGCGCGATTTAGAGCATGAATGTATGTTGTTAGGAGTACCTGTTAAAACACGACATAACGAAGTAGCACCAAATCAGTTTGAGTTAGCGCCAATTTTTGAAGAAGCAAACTTAGCGGTAGATCACAATTCATTATTAATGGATGTGATGGAAAAGGTATCACAACGTCATAAATTCAAAGTACTATTTCATGAAAAACCATTTGCAGGAATCAACGGTTCAGGAAAACATAATAACTGGAGTTTAGCGACCAATACAGGAGTTAATTTGTTAAGTCCCGGGAAAACTCCGATGAAAAACCTACAATTTTTAACTTTCTTTGTAAATACCATCAAAGCAGTTCATGATTATGAAGAGTTAATCAGAGCATCGATAGCGAGTGCTAGCAACGATCATCGTTTAGGAGCTAATGAAGCACCACCAGCCATTATTTCAGTTTTTATTGGAACACAATTGTCTTCGGTATTAGATGAATTAGAGAACGTTACCAAAGGAAAATTATCACCAGAAGAAAAAACCGATTTAAAATTAAACATTGTCGGGAAGATTCCTGAAATTTTATTAGATAACACCGATAGAAATAGAACTTCACCCTTTGCTTTTACAGGAAATAAATTTGAGTTACGTGCGGTAGGCTCATGGTCTAACTGTGCAGGTCCTATGACTGTACTGAATACGATTATTGCCAAACAATTAAATGAATTTAAAGAAGAAGTAGATAAGTTAATTGATACCAAAAAACTTAAAAAAGACGAAGCTATCTTTAATGTATTGAGAGAATACATTAAAGCATCAAAGAACATCCGTTTTGAAGGAGATGGATACGGAGAAGCTTGGGAAAAGGAAGCAAAGAAAAGAGGCTTATCAAATAATAAAACAACTCCTGAAGCATTGAAAGCAAAAGTTTCTAAAAAAGCAATAGCGCTTTTTGAAGAAATGGGCGTGATGAATAAGGTTGAGGTAGAAGCACGTCATGAAATTGAGTTAGAAGAATATTCTAAGAAAATACAAATTGAAAGTAGAGTGTTAGGTGACATTGCGAGAAATCATGTGATACCGATTGCTATTCAATACCAAAATACGTTGATAGAAAATGTAAGAGGTTTGAAAGAAATTTTTGGAAATAATTTTGAGAAATACGCTAACGAACAAATCGATTTAATCCAGAAAATATCTAATCATATTGCTGAAATCAATTCTAAAATAGAAGATATGATTGAAGAGCGTAAAAAAGCCAATAAGCTAGAAGGACAAAAAAATGCAGATGCTTACTGCAACAAAGTGAAACCTTATTTTGATGAAATTCGTTATCACTGCGACAAGCTAGAATTGATGGTAGATGATAATTTATGGCCTTTAACTAAGTACAGAGAATTATTGTTTACAAGATAGTTAATGAAGAACGAATTAAACTTTGAGAGAACCAATGCTAAAGATGAGAATTTTGTTAGTTTGGTACAAGAACTAGATACCTACCTCTCTGGAGTTAATGGAAGTGAAGATGAGTTTTTCAGACAGTTGAATACCATAGAAGCATTACCTTATGTAATTGTAGGTTATATAGGAGCAATACCTGTAGGCTGTGGAGCCTTTAAAATAGTTGAGGATAAAACAGTAGAGGTAAAACGAATGTACGTCAAACCAACATGCAGAGGAAAACATATAGCAACACGTATTTTAAATGAGCTAGAAGAATGGGCAAGACAGGAACAGTTTGATACAATTATTTTAGAAACAAGTAAAACCATGGAGCCTGCGGTAAACCTGTATCAACGAAATGGATATGTGATTATACCTAACTATGAACCCTATAAAGAGGTATCGTCAAGTATTTGCTTTACAAAACAATTGTCAAGTATGTAATAATGGTAACTATAGAAAAACTCACTCAAAGCCATTGGCAAGAAATAGCAGCCATATTTAAGGAAGGAATCCAGACTAAAAATGCTACTTTTAGAACTCAAGTTCCTAGTTGGGAAGAATGGAATGCATCACACCATCAACACTCTCGGTTTATTGCTGAGGAAGTAAAAGAAGTAGTAGGTTGGTGTGCTATAGCCCCAGTATCAATAAGATTTGAATACAGAGGAGTAGCAGAAGTAAGTGTATATGTGAAACAAGGAGTGGTAGGGAAAGGAATAGGAAGTTTATTGATGGAAGCTGCTATACAATCTTCAGAAGAGAAAGGTATTTGGACGTTGTATTCAAGTCTATTTCCCGAAAACGAAGCAAGTGTCAAGTTACATCTTAAATACGGTTTTCGAAAGATAGGATACCGAGAAAAAATAGCACAGTTAGATGGAGTTTGGAGAGACACCGTTTTGTATGAAAGACGAAGTAAAAAACAACAATTACTTTGATAGTTTACTGTTTTTAAAGTAATTTCGCGGCAACAACAACACAACACATGAGTAACGAAGTATCTAAACGCTACGCACAACGCGGAGTATCGGCATCTAAAGAAGATGTACACAACGCTATCAAGAATATTGATAAAGGATTATTTCCAAAAGCTTTCTGTAAAATTGTTCCAGATTATTTAACGAACGATGAGGACTATTGTTTAATCATGCATGCAGACGGAGCAGGAACGAAGAGCTCGTTAGCATACATGTACTGGAAAGAAACAGGAGATATCTCGGTATGGAAAGGGATTGCTCAAGATGCTTTAATCATGAATATTGATGATTTATTGTGTGTAGGAGCTACTGATAATATTATGTTGTCTTCTACGATTGGGCGTAACAAAAGCAATATTCCAGGAGAAGTTTTGTCGGCAATTATCAATGGAACAGAAGAGTTGATTGCTGAATTAAAAGAGTTTGGAGTTACCATTCATTCAACAGGAGGAGAAACTGCCGATGTAGGAGACTTAGTTCGTACCATTATTGTAGATTCTACAGTAACTGCTCGTATGAAACGTGCTGATGTAATTGATAATGCAAATATCAAAGCAGGAGACGTCATTGTAGGTTTAGAATCTTTCGGACAAGCAACGTATGAAAAAGAATACAACGGAGGTATGGGGAGTAACGGATTAACTTCTGCACGTCACGATGTATTTCACCACTATTTAGCAGAGAAATATCCAGAAAGTTTTGATGCTTCAGTACCGTCTGATTTAGTGTATTCAGGAAATACAAAATTGACAGATGAGGTAGCAGATTCGCCAATTGACGCGGGTAAGTTAGTGTTGTCACCAACAAGAACCTATGCGCCAATTATCAAAGAAATTTTATCAAAATTCTCTTCGAAAGAGGTACATGGAATGATTCACTGTTCTGGAGGAGCACAAACTAAAATTTTACATTTTGTAGATAATCTGCATATTGTAAAGGATAATATGTTTCCAATTCCGCCATTATTTAAATTGATACAAGAGCAATCAAAAACAGATTGGAAAGAAATGTATCAAGTATTTAACTGTGGACACCGAATGGAGTTATACCTGTCTCCTGAAGTAGCAGAAGATATCATTGCAATTTCAAAATCGTTCAATGTAAATGCACAGCTTGTTGGTAGGGTAGAAAAATCGGATAAAAAGCAACTAACTATTAAAAGTGAATACGGAACTTTTGAGTATTAAGCTTTCTTAAAAAAGAAATAAAATAACAACTTTTTTATGTTGGTAAAAATGTAAAAAGCTAATTTTTAGTTTTTTACATTTTTTTTTGGTTGACTTTATGACTTTAATCATGTTTTAAGTTGTTTTTTTTGAGTTGTTTTATAAGTGTTTTATTAATCGCTAAATTCTCAGTAAAACAATGAAATCAACAACACACAACACACCTAAAAAAGTAGTTACACGAGACAAAGCATTACAAGCGTCACTTATTTATTTTAACAACGATGATTTGGCAGCAAGCGTTTGGTTAAATAAATATGCGTTAAAAGATTCTGAAGGAAATATTTACGAAAGTACTCCAGATGATATGCATCGTAGAATTGCCAAAGAAGTTGCACGAATTGAAAAAAAATATGCAAACCCGCTAACAGAGTCAGAAATATATGAAGTAATAAAAAACTTCAAATATATAGTGCCACAAGGAAGTCCGATGGCAGGAATAGGGAATCCGTTTCAAATAGCATCACTTTCTAATTGTTTTGTAATAGGAAACGAAGGAGATTCAGATTCGTATGGAGGTATTATGAAGATAGATCAGGAGCAAGTACAGCTCATGAAAAGAAGAGGAGGTGTAGGACACGATTTATCACATATAAGACCGAAAGGCTCCCCCGTAAAAAATTCAGCATTAACATCCACAGGAATTGTTCCGTTTATGGAGCGCTATTCGAACTCAACGCGAGAGGTTGCTCAAGATGGTCGTAGAGGAGCATTGATGTTGTCGGTGTCTATCAATCATCCAGATTCAGAAGACTTTATTGATGCTAAACTAGAACAAGGAAAAGTAACTGGAGCTAATGTTTCAGTAAGAATAGACGATGCTTTTATGAACGCAGTAAAAAAAGGAGATACGTATACGCAGAAATACCCTGTTTTTAGTAAAAATCCGAAGTATTCAAAAACGATTGAAGCGAAAGAACTATGGGAAAAAATAGTACATAATGCATGGCAATCTGCCGAACCAGGAATCTTGTTTTGGGATACCATAATTAATGAATCGGTACCTGACTGTTATGCCGATGTAGGTTATAAAACGGTATCAACCAATCCTTGTGGTGAAATTCCATTATGTCCTTATGATTCGTGTCGTCTGTTAGCAATTAACTTGTTTTCATATGTAGAAAACCCGTTTACCAAAAAGGCAATTTTTAATTTTAAACTGTTTAAAAAGCATATTGTCATTGCTCAGCGAATGATGGATGATCTTATTGATTTAGAATTAGAAAAAATAGATAAAATTTTAGAGAAAATTGATGCTGACCCTGAATTAGATGAGGTGAAAGCTACCGAGAAAACACTTTGGTTAAATATTAGGAAAAAAGCTTATGAAGGAAGAAGAACAGGAATAGGAATTACGGCTGAAGGTGATATGTTGGCAGCATTAGGAATTCGATATGGAAGCAAAGAAGGAAATGAGTTTTCGGTAAAAGTCCATAGAACATTAGGAATAGAAACCTATAGAGCGTCAGTAAACTTAGCTAAAGAAAGAGGGGCATTTTCAATCTTTGATGCAGCAAGAGAAAAAAACAATCCGTTTATTTTACGTTTAAAAGAAGCTGATAGCAAGTTGTATTATGAAATGCTAGAGTATGGACGCAGAAATATAGCGTTACTAACCATTGCTCCAACAGGTACTACGAGTTTAATGACACAAACATCTTCTGGAATTGAGCCAGTATTTATGCCTGTATATAAACGTAGGAAAAAAGTGAATCCTAATGATAAAGGAGTACGTGTAGATTTTGTAGATGAGGTAGGAGACTCTTGGGAAGAATACGTGGTGTTTCATCACCGATTTAAACAATGGATGGAAGTAAATGGGATTGACGTTTCTAAGAATTTTTCACAAAAAGAGTTAGATAAGTTGGTAAAGCAATCGCCATATTACAAAGCAACCTCTAACGATGTAGATTGGTTAAGTAAAGTAACGATGCAAGGAGCTGTACAAAAGTGGGTAGATCATTCTATTAGTGTAACTATTAATTTACCGAACGATGTTAGCGAAGAGTTGGTAGGAGAGTTGTATTTAAAAGCTTGGGAGGTAGGTTGCAAAGGAGTTACGGTGTATAGAGATGGATCAAGATCGGGGGTGTTGATAGCAAATGATGAGGAAAAAGAGGAGAATAATAAGTTGACATCATTTCCAATCAAGCGCCCACAAGTGTTAGAAGCAGATGTAGTTCGTTTTCAAAACCAAAAAGAAAAATGGATTGCTTTTATTGGATTAGTGGATGACAAACCCTATGAAATTTTTACGGGTTTAGCCGACGATGAAGACGGAATTTTATTACCACGTTGGGTAGAAAAAGGTTTTATTATAAAAAACAGGAATGAAGATGGAAGTTCGCGTTATGATTTTCAGTATAAAAATAAACGTGGGTATAAAACTACAATAGAAGGATTATCACATAAGTTTAATCCAGAATTTTGGAATTATGCGAAGCTGTTTTCAGGAACCTTACGTCACGGAATGCCAATTGATAAAATAGTAAAACTAATTCAGAGTTTACAGTTAGACAGTGAATCGATTAATACTTGGAAAAACGGTGTAGTAAGAGCCTTAAAGCGTTATGTTGAAGACGGTACAAAAGTAAAGGGGCAAACGTGTGAAAATTGTAAATCAGATAATTTGGTGTATCAAGAAGGATGCTTGACTTGTAATGATTGCGGGACATCCAAATGCGGATAGTTTTTTAGAAAAATAAATATTAAAAGCTCATGAGCTGTTAAAGTCATGAGCTTTTTTATTGCTATTAATCACAAAAGGTGTTTACTAACTCAATTCTTTCTAGCATTTCCCAAGTTTTGTGTGTAAAGCTTTTTGGAGAAAACTTAAATAGAATTACTGTTTTTTGCTTTTCTTTACAGTAAGTGCTTTCAATTAAAACATTCAATGTAATTTTTTTATTAGTAGCAAACCGATCAAATGTTTTTACCTTTCCTTTAAAGAAAGAAGTCGATTCTTTTTTATTAATTTTTAAAATTGTAGCTGTAGCTTTTTTGTGTTTATTTTTATCATCTACGCTGTTTAGCCCATCAAAATACTTTTCTAAATTATTGGCTAATTCTTTTGCGGTGATTTCTTCAGTATGATTAATACTCCAAACATAGGTATATGACCAAAAGTTTTGATGTTTAGGATCTCTCCATCCTTTTGGAGGAAATCTGACTTCAGCCATTCCGTCATAATTAATGTTTTGAGCAAAACCAATTGGAAAAGGAAATATTTCTTTTCCCCAAGTGTTATCAAGCTGAATTAAACCTTCACTCTTTTCTTTTTTTAGCTTAATGTTATTAAGACTGTTCCAAACTTCGCTGTTATAATTTTGGGGAGATAAACGAAAGGAAACAATAGATTTTTTATGGTCTTTAAAAAAATGTTGGTCACCTTGAATATTAACCGTTATCACTTTTCCTGTATGAAATCCATCAAAAAAAGTCATAATTCCGTTAAAACTATTTTTATGATTTTTTAAAATTACTTTAGGCTCAGGAAATTTTTTAGCCCAATGATTGGGTTTCATTAACCCGTCAAAATAGCTGTAAAGGTTGTATTCTATTTCTTTTAAAGTTAAAGGAGCATTAGTATTTACTTTCCATCCAATAAGTAAAGACCAAAATTCATCACTCTGAGAGTCTGACCACTTAGGCGTAAAAAGGAGTTCTTCAAAACCAGTGAGTTTTAATTTTGGAGCCCAATCAATGGGGAATTTTATAATTTCTTGTTTCCAATTATTAGGATTTTCAAAAATAGATAACTCTTCTTTTTCTTTGCCTACTTGAGCTTGATTAGTTATAGAAAAGCAAGCGAAACAAATTAGAGAGATAATAATTTTTTTCATCTGATTGATTTTTAAATTTCAGATAAAGTTATTTCAGAGTGTAAACAAAAATGTCAAAAAAAAGTAAAAGAAGTGTCAAAAGTTATAAAAGCACAATTTTTCTTTTATTCTTCAAGCTTATCAAACACAAAATCAATTGAAAATTCATCATTAGCCACTGTAGCTTTTAGTTGATTTTTATCTTTCCAGTATTGTATCACTTTAGGAAACTCGTTTTGTTTGTTTTCCGCAGTAAAAGAAGTGTCAGTTTGTTGAGTAATAGCAAAAGAGGTAGGAGTTTCATTCACACCCGTAACTTGTAAAAAAAGAGCATCATTTTTAGAAACGATGTGTAAAATCTCTTTAAAAACGGTGTCTTGTTTTTGCAAAGTAAAACCCATTCCAGAAAAATCATCATACCAAAACTCATACGTAAGCTTATCGGGTTGGTTATTTGCACGTTTCCATTTTCCAAACAACCAAGTTGGTTTTTTGATATCTTTTGTGTTTTGACAAGAAAAAAGTAGGATACAGAAAAAAAATAAGATTAAAATTCGCATAACAACCATCTTTATGAATTAAAGATATGAATAAAATTCGATAAAAAATCGTAAATTCGCACCCCAAGAAAAGATACTATGCTAGATAAATTACAGATAGTTAAACAACGTTATGATGAGGTGTCAGATTTAATCATTCAACCAGATGTTATTTCTGATCAGAAACGTTATGTACAATTAAATAAGGAATATAAAGATTTAGGAAAGGTTGTTAAAAAGGCAGACGAGTATGAAACTTTATTAAATAATATAGAAGAAGCCAAGGAAATCATTGCTGACGGATCGGATGCTGAAATGGTTGAAATGGCTAAAATGGAAATGGACGAAGCGAAAACTCGAATTCCACAATTGGAAGAAGAGATTAAGTTTTTACTAATTCCGAAGGATCCCGAAGATTCAAAAAATGCGGTAGTAGAATTACGTGCGGGTACTGGTGGAGATGAAGCGAGTATTTTTGCGGGTGATTTGTTTAGAATGTACACCAAGTACTGTGAAAGTAAAGGGTGGAAAGTTTCTACAGTAGATTTTTCTGAAGGTACCAACGGTGGATTTAAAGAAATTCAGTTTGAGGTTACTGGAGAAGATGTGTATGGAACGTTAAAGTTTGAAGCAGGTGTACACCGTGTACAACGTGTACCTCAAACAGAAACTCAAGGACGTGTACATACATCGGCAGCGACTTGTATGGTATTTCCAGAAGCAGAAGAGTTTGATGTAGAAATCAACCCAAAAGATGTACGTATCGATTTCTTCTGTTCATCAGGACCAGGAGGTCAGTCGGTAAACACTACCTATTCAGCGGTGCGTTTAACGCATATTCCTACAGGGTTAGTGGCACAATGTCAAGATCAAAAATCGCAGCATAAAAACAAAGAGAAAGCGTTTAAGGTATTGCGTTCTCGTTTATATGATATGGAGTTGGCGAAGAAGCAGGAAGCCGATGCTGCAAAACGTGGTTCGATGGTAACTTCAGGAGACCGTTCTGCAAAAATTAGAACCTATAACTATCCGCAAGGACGGGTAACAGATCACAGAATCGGACTGACCTTATACGATTTGTCGAATATTGTAAATGGAGATATTCAAAAAATTATAGACGAGTTAATGCTCGCAGAAAATACTTCCAAGTTAAAAGAATTAGGAGAAACAATTTAACAAAAAAGCGTTACCAAAGAGTAGCGCTTTTTTTATCAAAAAGAATTAGACTCCACAATTCTTGTAGAGCCGACAAAGAAACCCTACCTTTGGGCAGTATTAATGTTCTATTCCTATTTCGGGAGAAAATCTACGAGTCTTTATACTATTTTTCTGTCATACTTCAGTTTCTTAGTCTTCAGTTGCTTTATAAAGCATTTTCAATAGAATTTTTAATCTAAAATAATATCGTATAAAATCACAGACTACAGTTATATATCGTACTGTGGAGATATTTGTATGATGTAAAATGTCTAATAATTAAAATCATATTATATGTTAAGAATAGTTGTAAAAGAAGGTGAAAATATCGATAGAGCCTTAAAACGTTACAAGCGTAAATTTAGAGATGTAAAAGTTTTGCAAGAGTTGAGAGAGCGTAAGCAATATGTAAAGCCATCAGTTACTAGAAGAGCCCAAGTGCAAAAAGCAGCTTATAAAGAGCAGTTATTTAAAGAAGAATAGTAGTATAGCTATATAAAATACAAAAGCGCAACCATTTGGTTGCGCTTTTTTGTTTTGTGGAGACGCCGAATTAAAAACCTTTCTATAGCAGGGACATATAAAATAGAGTCTAAAGGAAAAGACAAAGTAGAAACCAATTTCTTTGGTAAGTTTATCTCATGTTCTAATAATGAAGAAAATTTTATTCAAATTGATGAAAACGAAATTCGTTATTGGGTAATTAAAGTAAACTCTTTTCAAGTTGAAGATGTGGATATGTTGGAGAAGTTGAAAAAAGAAATTCCTCATTTTTTGTATTTCTTGAGTAAACGAAAAATTGTTTCAGAAAGAAAAACAAGAATGTGGTTTACAAAGCAACAGATTTATACACCTGCTTTAGATAAAGTTGTAAAAGGAAACAAAACATATTTAAGTCAGGAAATAAAAGAAATTATAATTGATGACTTTATTGCGTTTGAAGTTGATATTTTGCGTTACACCGCAACAGATTTATTTGAAAAGTTAAGTAAAGGAGTAAGAACCTCTAGGTCAAAAATTTCAAAAAGCTTGAAAGATGATTATAAATTAGAGCATTTTAATGGGAGTTATAAAAAATACTTTTTGACTCTTAATACTTCACAAAAAACAATAGTTGATTTTGAAACAAAAAAAGGGAAATATTACGAGTTTTTAAAAAGTGATTTCATAGATAGCTCGTTGATTGGTTGACAAAGTTCCTTATTTGTAAGTAAAACATAAGCATTTATTAGGTAAATGGGGATTCAACAACTGATCAACAACAAATCAACAACAGTTGTTGACGAGTTGTTGATTTGTTGTTGTGTTAAAAAACTTAGTGATTTAGGGGATTGCTTAACAATCGTCAACATTTCAACAAAGAAAACAATATTTAGATTTTCAATATACCTCAGAAATATTTACGTTTTTTTGCGTTTTGCGTTTTGTATTTTTTTTGCGTATATGTAGTGTCATAACTACATGAAAGAAACAAAGTACTCAAGGTCTTCTATGCGTTAGATGTTTAATGATAAAAATAATTACCAATTATATATCCCATTCCTATCTAAAAACTTCTCTTTATTATAATTCATCGTCTTTAATAAGGTATCTATAGGTTTATTTATTATAGATTCAGTATAATTATATTTCCCTTCAGAATTATCAAAAAATCGACCTGCTGGATCTATCATAGCATAGCTACCCTTCATTGTGTTATTACATTCTGGTATCATATTTTTTTGATTTTTATGATTCTCTAAAAAAACTCTAAATTGTTTTTCCGTTATCCTCAGTGAACTTATTTCATTATCATTCTCACCTGTAATAGGTAATACCTGAAATACTTTCCACCTACTAGGCTCAACGAAGCTAATAAACTGATTAAAATCCTCGAGATAATTTAAAGCAGTGATAACAGTATTTATCTTAAATCCAAAACCATTCTTTTTTATCAGATCTATTAAATCCATATATTTTTTTTCTGTGATTATTTTTTTACCAGTTATCGCTCTACCTGTTTTTAAATTAGTTTTATCAGTGAGACTATCAACACTTAATGTAACCCAGTCTAAATACAGTCTATTCTCAAGTAAGAATTTTTCAGTTAAAACACTTCCATTTGTAACTATCATTGTTGTTAAACCAAACTCTTTAGCCTTTTTTATTAATTTTGGTAACCAAGGACAAAGTAGAGGTTCTCCTCCTGCAAAGGTTATTTTTTTATACCCATATTTAGCTAACTCAGCGACAACATTAATAGCATCTTTTTCTGGTAGATGTCCTTTTGGTAATATTTTTTGTTTCACCTCTTTAAATGTTGCAAAACAAAATTTACAACGCATATTACAAGGCTCCCATAAATGAAAATTAACGCTTGGTATAAAATCTTTATTAGTCATTTTGAAATAGTTTAAAATTAAGCCTACAGGCTTCTATCTCATTATGAGTATATAAATGAATTTAGGTGATTAATAATTATTACGATTATCTTTATAGAACTGATCTGTTTCTACAATTTCGATGAAAACTCCTAATGAATTTAGCTTATTACGATATAATTTTAGTCTACTAATATGAAGTAAATCTTGATAACCTACCTTAAAAACATTATTAATTTTAATTCCTAAACCTTCTAGAGCTGTTGATACATACCATAAATGAATTTGTTTTTTACCTTCATAAGCTGCTGCTAATTGAAGCTGAGAAATTGCTTTTTCATCTTGTTTTTTTTGTTTAGCTAACTCAAAAGTATTCGTTTTCTGACTAGTACGTTTCAATTGTAAATAAACAATATGTAGATCATCTTCCATTATAATATCTATATCTCCCTTTTCTTTATTACTAGCCGATTTAACTTTAGTATCCCATGGCATATTTTTATAATATTCACACAATATATTTTCAATAGAAGTTCCATCATTTGGTTTAAAATTTTTAAATAAAGCTTCTGTCAATGCATACAATCCTGTAAAACTTGTTAAAATAGACATTGGAGATATAATATTTCCTTCAAGTTTTATGAATGGCTTTTGCCATAAATTTATAGTTAATTTAAAAGGGTCAAATTTTTTCATCTTCCAATTAAAAGAAAAATTAGATATGATTTTTTCTATATCTTCTATGGAACACTTTATTCCTGAATTATTTGTCATTTGATGAAAATTTTCAATATCAGAAATAAGTATAAATTCTTTATTTTGTATCAATAATGTCCCTTCTATGTAGGTACTTTTCTTATTTGAAGCAATACTATGTAGAGGCTTTACAATTGTATGATATTTTCTTGTCGCTAACCCCTGTAAAAAAGTAATTGCTGTAAGTAAAGGAATTTTATTTTTCATTTCTTTTTCTTTCAGACCTAAATCATTAATAGCAAGTTTGATTCCATTACACAATGCATTCCCCATAATATTCTCTTCAGATTTATTATTGTTATGAAAAATAATTTGTCCTGTTTCCAAATGTTCTGGGTAAGATTCTACTCCAAGTTTACAATACATATTTTCATTCAAAGAATATCTATCAGCATCATAATTCCATTTAATGTTAAATACTTCGTCTTCTAAGACTACTATTTCACCTATATCATTTATTTTAACTTTTAATCCAGGTTCATAGGCGTATCTATATAAAACGTCTTTATTCATTACATATTCATTCACTAAAGCGAATATAGATTTAAACTCTTTTTTCAAAACTTCTTCTAGGTAAACTTGATAGATGTTTTCATATGTAAGTTCTTTTGTTTCTTCTTGTATCTCAGACTGTGCATAAGCAATTAATATACTTAAAGCATGACCTCCATATTGAAACTTAATAGGAACTTCATGATTATCATAGACAAATGCTTCAAAAGCAGCGCATGAAGCTACAATAAATTCATGTTTAGATTTGTTTAAACCTTTAATTTTATATAAGACTTTATTCCATGTAGTATTAAGCAGATCTGAAAGTTTTTCCCATATTAAGATTTCCTCTTTAACAACTGGTGGTAACTCGCCATTTTTTAAAGTTTTTAATCGAGAACTATCTAAGAAAAGTAACGTTTCTTTATAGCCATCAATAAAAAGTTCTGGATTGTTATAGGCTACATAGTATTCAAACTCTATGGAATTGTAATTTTTAAGATAATCTTTCCATAATTCAATAGCCTTAGCTTCCCTAACCCAAACAGCAGATTGTTTAGTTAAAAATGAATTGTAAAAAAAATCATCTTTAAAGAAAGCTTTTTTTGTTTTGTTCTTTAAATACCAATCTACTATTTTATTCAATGGCATTTCATTCCAAGCAAGTAAATACGCATCGTATTTTGCCCCTTGTTCATATAAAAAGTGAGCCTCTTTTTTGGTATTAAAAAAAATATCATTCATGATTATACAAGTTTAAAATTAACTATGCGAAATAGTTCTTGTCAATCACATAACAATAATAGGAAAAAATATTATGATATTTACTTTCCTTAAATCTTTTCTCGATAATTTCAATAAAACAATGGTTTCATTTACTTTTTCAATTTTTGCTTTTTTTACGTTTTGCGTTTTTTTGCGCAAATATAATGATTTGTCACTACCCTAAAACAAACAAAACACTGATATACTTAGCTTTAAAAACACCATTACATTGAAACCTGAGTTTTATCTATTATCTTTTTGCGCATTTTGCGTTTCCTTTTTTAAAAAACTCAAAAGGATTACGAAAGCTCTTTTCAACTTCAATTTAGAATCGAAAAATAGTTAGTGGTAAATTCTCAGGTTACAAGAATAATTTTATTTTTACTTACTAAAAGTGCTATAAGATCAAATATTTATTTCATGCCAAACACTAAACACGCCATAATCCGATACCAAGCATTAGATAAATGTTTTAGAAATAAATCTAAAAGGTATTTTATTGATGATTTAGTAAATGCTTGTCAATCTGCAATTGAAAACTTTACAGGAAATGCAGAAGGAGTTCAGAAAAGGCAAGTATATGATGATATAGCTTTTATGATGAGTGAGAACGGTTATAACGCACCCATTGAAAAAGATAAAATGGGTAGAAAGGTATATTATTACTACAGTGATGTTAATTTCTCTATAAATAATCAACCGCTTACCGAATCAGAAGCATTAGAATTAAAGGAAACCTTAATAACATTAAACAGATTTAAAGGTTTACCTCAATTTGAATGGATTGAAAATATAACAACCAGATTAGAAGCATCCTTTCAATTTGGTGAACAGGCTAACGAAATTATTGAGTTCAATCAGAATGAATTTTTAAAGGGAAAAGAATTTATTAATACGTTATATCACGCCATTATTAATAAAACGGTTTTATTAGTCACTTATGAGAGTTTTAAATCAGAATTAAACACGATTATAGAGTTTCACCCATATTACTTAAAGCAGTATAATAACCGTTGGTTTTCATTTGGTCAAAACCCGAACTTTGATAACATTACTAATTTGGCATTAGACCGTATAATTAATATTGAAATATCAGATAAGCAATATGCAGAAACTAGTATCGATTTTAAAGAATACTTTGAAGATATTATCGGTGTAACTTTTGACGAAAATCAAACCCCTATTGAAGTAACGATTAGAATCGAAAAATCATTATGGCCATATATTAAAACAAAACCATTACACGGTTCTCAAAAGATTAAGCAAGAACAACAAGACCACATAGATATTAGCTTACAGCTCATTCCAAATTACGAATTAGAAAGTATGCTACTTCAATACGGTGAAAGACTAACAGTATTAGAACCCGAAACATTAAGGAAGTCTTTAAAAGAAAGAACTAAAATGATGATGGGAAACTATAACAGTGTAGATACAATGCACAAATAAGAACAATATTTGAAAGAATGAATAAACAAACAAAAGGTATTTCCTTTAAAAATTTCAGACGTTTCCAAAATTTCCCAATGCTTCAATTAGGAAATATTACCTATATGGTAGGACGAAACAATTCAGGTAAATCTACAATGGTAAAAGCATTACTATTAATTACCGATTACCTACAAAATCAGTTATCAGATACCTTTTCATTTGATAATGTCGTACTTGAAGATGCTAATATTGTAACCTTTGGTAGAGCAAAAAACAATATATCTAAAGAGCCTACCATCACATTTGAATATCAATTAGATGAATTTGATATTCATATAGTTATATCCGGACAAGCAGAAAACACGAAAGCAAAAGTAAATGTATTAAGTGTTAATGATGCTAAAACAGGTATTGACCTAAATATCAATTATTCAAAAGGGAATATTACCGTAAGCAAAGAACTTATTGAAGATGAAAAAGTTGATGATAATAAACTTAATGTTATCAAACAACTTGAAGATTCAGTATCTGAATTACAAGAGGAATTAGATGTTGTAACCGATAAAACATCTAAAGAGTCAATTGAGTTAATGTCAGCATTTAGAAAAGCAAGTGAAAAATTAAAAGCTGCAAAAAATCAATTACCTAAAGAAATTAAAAGAAAGGGAGATAAGCAGTATGAGTTGTCCTATCCAATTTCTTTAATTGTTGACACAAAAAAGGAAGGTAATACACTTTCTACTTATAATGTACTAACAAATATAATCGAAGATTTTATTTGGATAAATGATGTAGAATCAAGTAATAAAAAAAACAAAAAGCTTTCAAAGAACAATCAAGAAGATGTTTTAGTTTTAAGCAGGAATAATAAACATTTATATGAATTTTCAAAAAGAATTAACCAATCTATAAATAGACAATACTTTTACTTCATTGGTGCAAACCCTTCTAAACAATCAGCTCTTTTTTATTTAAGAGACAAAAACAATGCACTCGCACAGGCCATTCATAATTTTTATCAGTTAACAGCAGGTGAAAAAAATAATGACGAAACAAGATTTATTAAATACTGGATGGAAATATTTGAAGTAGGTGTTGATTTCAATATTAATATGCAAGCTGGAGAGGCGTATGAGTTTAAAATATTGGAAGAAGAATCTAAAAGAAGCGAGTCAAAAGAAGAAATATTAAAAAAGTACGTCTCTTTATCCGATAAAGGTATGGGGTCATTGCAAGCAATGACACTCATTTTAAAAATGGCAAGTTTAATTCGATTAAATGAAAAAGAAAAAAAACAGATAACAGTTTTAGTTGAAGAACCTGAATTAAATCTGCACCCAGATTTACAATCAAAACTAACAGATTTTTTTCACGAAGTTTATACTAAATATAATTTTAATTTTATAATTGAAACACATTCAGAATATATTATAAGACAATCGCAGTATATTTCTTTGGATAAAAATTATTTAGTAGACCAAGATTTAAATCCAAACCCATTTTCTATCTTCTATTTCCACAAAAAAGAAGGTCCATACGAAATGAGATTTAAAGGCGATGGAAAATTTGAAAGAAGTTTTGGTGATGGTTTCTTTAATGAAGCTGATAAATTAGCAATGAAAACATATAAGTTGAACCTTAAAAACAAGAAAAATGGGTAAAGCTTTTTGTAGAAATGAAATTGTTGATTATTTCTTTATTTTGGACGAAAAGGATTCGCTTTTTAAAATCGTAGATGAGTTTTATGACCTTGCTTTGGATATTGATGAAGACGAAATTTTCGAATTAATAAAAGAAAACCCAATAGCAAATTATTTTTTTAAACGTGATACAGCAAGTATTATTAGTGATAAAGATAGTTTTGAGAAGATTGATAAAGCGGATTATCTACCTTTTAGTAATGATGTGCTTTTGTGTGATGATACTACTGATGTAGTAGAAATTAGAAATAAATATGGTGTTTTAGCATTACATCTTGAAGATGAATTTTTAAATGATCAAAATTTTAATTTTGGTTATACTTTAGAACGAGATAAAGAGTGTAGGTTTAAATGTTGGGCGGATGTTATAGACCCTAAACCTTTTATACCATCTAATTCAGCAATTTTAGTAGACAATTTTATTTGGAAAAACAAAGCTGAATTTCATAATGAAAATACAGAAAATCTATATGAAATCATTTCTAAAATAATTCCTAAAGACCTTGAAGTTCCTTTTCAACTACTAATAAATATAGATTTTAGAAATGCAGGAATCGAAAAAATTGAGGCAGAGGAAAAACTAAAGAAAGTCAAAAAGAATTTGGAAAAGTTAACTGGTAAGACAGTTGAAGTAGGTGTTTCTAGTCATAGTAATCCTAAACTATTTCATTCTAGAGTTATTTTAACTAATCACCATTATTTTTATAGTGATAGAGGTTTTACTATTCTTAAAAATGGTAAAATTAAAGACGCAACATACGGTACTAGAAACTGGGTGTTTTATGGGATAGAAAATTATATTGGTGAAATAAATAAACATCACCATAATAATTTAATCAGGAACTTAAAAAAATCAACTAGTGACAATTCAAGCATTGACACAGATGCTATTTATAATGTCGGAAATTGGAAAAACCGACTATTAAATTAATTAAAATAATCTGTGCGCAAAGAATGCACACATTATTCCCATATTTGCAATGTCAAACAAAATAAAAGACAACAAACACTAAAAATGAGCAACCAAAAAAATAATGTAGAAGTAGGATTTATTTGGCAGATTACTGACGATGTATTACGTGATGCTTTCAAAAAAAATGAAATTGGCGATGTAGTTCTACCGTTTGTAGTGATTCGTAGATTAGATTGTATTTTACAACCAGTAAATGCCAAAGTTCGTGAAACTTTCGAAAAATTCCACGATAAGCTATCTTCAGAAAAATTAATTCCTGTGTTGCGTAAAGCAGCAGGTGGCTTAAAATTTTACAATACCTCTAAACATACCTTGCAGTCTTTAAAAGACGAACCCCAATACATAGAGATTAACTTTAATAATTACCTACAAAGTTTTAATCCAGAAGTACAAGAAATTTTAGAGAGTTTTCAATTCGATAAAATTGTAGCACGCTTGGTAAAGAACAGGTTGTTATACGAAATGATTGATGCTATCTGTAAAATTGATTTACATACAGAAGCTATCGACAATCACGGTATGGGTTATGTGTTCGAGGAGTTAATTCGTATTTCAAACGAGCAATCTAACGAAACCGCAGGAGAGCATTTTACACCTCGTGATGTGATTGAAATTATGAACAATTTCCTTTTCGCAGGCGAAAAAGAAAAGCTATCGCAGCCAGGTATCATTCGTACCATTTTTGACCCTGCCTGTGGTACTGGTGGTATGGTAAACTTGGGTAAAAAGTTTATTCTCGATAAGGTATGTGCCGATAGTAATAATAAACCGACATTAGTAACTTATGGACAAGAAATTAACGAACAATCGTATGCCATAGCAAAATCAGAAGCCTTAATTACAGGAGAAGATGCCAATAACATTAAACACGGTAACTCATTTAGCGAAGACCGTTTTCAGGGAAAATCCTTTTATTATATGATGGCAAATCCACCGTATGGCGTTACGTGGAAAAAAGATCGAAAGTTTATAGAGAATGAAGCCTTAAACCCTTCTGGTCGTTTTTATGCAGGTACACCACGAGTAAGTGATGGGCAATTACTTTTCTTACAGCATATGTTATCTAAAATGGAACGCGAAGGTTCTCGTATTGGTGTCGTAACCAATGGTTCACCCTTGTTTACAGGTTCTGCGGGTAGTGGTGAGAGCGATATACGTCGTTGGATTATAGAAAACGATTGGCTAGAATGTATCGTGGCATTGCCTAAAGATTTGTTTTATAACACAGGTATTAACACCTACATCTGGTTTTTAACCAATAACAAAGCACCACATCGTAAAGGGAAAGTACAGTTGATTAATGGTGATGCTAAAGAAATCGTAACTACAGAAGGAAATGGAAAGGATAAAGAAAAACACCTATTCTGCCAACCCAACAAAAAGAGTTTGGGTAACAAACGAAACGAAATCACATCGCAACACATTTCGCAGTTATTGGAAATGTACCAAAACTTCGAGGAAACCGACCACTCTAAAATATTCGATAACGAATACTTTGGCTACTACCAACTAACCGTAGAACAACCAAAAGTGGACGAAAACGGTAAAATGGTATTAGACAAAAAAGGCAACCCAAAACCAGATACCAAAAAACGTGATGCCGAAAGCGTTCCATTGACTGAAGATGTAGAAACCTATTTTGAAACCGAAGTAAAACCACACGTACCTAATGCTTGGATAGATTACGATAAAACCCGTATTGGTTACGAAATTAACTTTACTAAGTATTTCTACAACTATACACCTTTACGACTAGCGAGTGAAATTAAAACTGAAATTATAACCTTGGAGAATGACATTGCTAACTTATTAAAAGACTTAATAGGCTAATGGAAAAAGCATACGAGACATATAAGGATAGTGGTCTTAATTATTTAGGAGATATTCCTTCACATTGGAAAACTGTTAAATTAAAATATATAGGAGAAGCTATAACGGGTATAACTTATTCACCAAACGATGTAATTGACAACGAAAATGGACTTTTGGTACTACGCTCATCTAACATTCAAGGGGGTAAATTATCTTTAGATAATAATGTGTATGTCAGTAAAGAAATAAAAGAAAAATATTTAACTAAAATTGGTGATATTCTTCTATGCTCAAGAAATGGGAGTAGAAATTTAATTGGTAAGAACATACTTATAGACGAAAAAGTAGCTAATGAAACTTGGGGTGCTTTTATGACTATCTATAGAACACAACATTCAAAGTTTGCTTATTATTTTTTTAATAGCCCAATATTTGATGCACTGTCTAGCCTATTTTTATCTTCAACTATAAATCAATTGACAATTGGTGTAATCAATAATTTTATTCTTGCATTACCACCAAAACAAGAACAAACCCAAATAGCAGCTTATCTCGATTACCACACCCAGCTAATAGATACCTTAATTAGCAAAAAAGAAACCCTTATACAAAAACTACAAGAGCAACGACAAGCTATTATTAACGAAGCAGTAACCAAAGGTTTAAATAAGAATGCAGCCCTAAAAGAAAGTGGTATTGAGTGGTTGGGTGAAATTCCAGAGCATTGGGAGGTGGTGAAGTTGAGTCATTACTCAGAGGTAATTGGAGGATCAACTCCTCGTAGTAATGTTGATGAGTATTGGGAAGGTGATATATCTTGGGTAACAACAGATGATTTAGGTAAAGTCAAAAATAAAACTATAAATCAATCTAGAAGAACAATTACTGAAAAAGGATTGTCAAGTTGCAGTGCATCATTAGTTCCTGAAAATTCGTTAATCATTTCGTGTAGAGCACCTATAGGACATTTAGCTATAAACAAAATGCCAACCGCAACAAATCAAGGTTGCAAATCAATAGTGCCTAAAGAATTTTATATAACAGATTATTTGTATTATTTTTTTGTAACAGCAAAAAAAGATTTACAAAGTCTTGGTACAGGTTCTACTTTTATTGAAATTTCAACTTCTGACTTAAAAAATTACAAGGTACTTAAACCTTCAATAAAAGAACAAAATGAAATTGTAAGCTACCTAGATGTTAAAATGTTAAAATTAGATTTGGTTTTTGAAGAAATTACTAAATCAATCCAAAAACTTAAAGCCTATCGTCAGTCGCTCATCAGTGAAGCAGTAACGGGTAAAATAGATGTTAGAGATTGGCAACATCCAAAAAATAAATCATAAAAAATGGAAAAGTATATTTATCTAATTATTGGTGTATTGCTTGGTGCTATTATTGTCTTTTTATGGCTAAAGCAAAAATTTGCTGCTCAAAATGCTAGGTTATCAGCTAACAAAGAACAAGCAGAAAACGAATTGGCTTCAACGATTAATAAACTTGATAGTTTAGAGAAGGATTACGAAACCTTGAATACTAAAAACAACGATGCTATAATAAAACTAAGAGAGAACCAAATGGTAATTTCAGGTTTAAATAAAGACATTCTAAAACATCAAGAAGACTTTACAAAAATTGAGAAACAAAAAGAGCAATTAGATAAAGACTTAAAAGCCGTTAACGAGCAGTTATCACTAGCCAAATCGTTTAACAAAGGACTAGAAGCTACTATTGAAAAAAATAAACAATCGGAAGCGAAGCTAGAAAAAAGCATAAACGAAATTAATGAGCGTTTAACAGAAAAAACAAACGACTTTAATGAGGCTAATAAACAATTGGCATCGGCTTTAGCAGATAACAAAGCATTAAAAGCAAATCTAGAAACCCAAAAGAAAGAAATAGAGGAGCTTGGTAAAAAATTCAATACAGAATTTGAAAACATTGCTAGTAAAATATTAAAAGATAATACAAAGTCCTTTTCAGAAGTGAACGAAGCTAAAATTAATGAGTTACTAAAACCTTTAAATAAAGATATAGCAGCATTTAAAACCAAAGTAGAAGAAGTTTACGATAAGGAAGCAAAAGAACGTTTTTCATTAGGTGAAAAAGTAAAAGAATTAGCAGAGAAAAGCGATAAAATTAGTCAAGATGCTATCAATTTAACCAATGCACTTAAAGGCGAAGCCAAAACACAAGGAAATTGGGGCGAAATGATTTTAGAAACCATACTTGAAAAATCAGGCTTACGTAAAGACGAAGAGTACTTTATGGAGCATCAGTTAACCGATGAAAATGGCAAACCTTTACGTTCTGATTCTGAAAATAAGAAAATGCGTCCGGATGCAGTCATCAAATATCCAGATAACAGAAATGTAATCATAGATTCTAAAGTGTCTTTAAATGCATTTACTCGCTATTTAGCAACTTCAAATGTAGAGGAACAGAAAAAAGAATTAGATGCGCACATAGCAGCAATTAAAACCCATATAATTGCTTTGAGTACAAAAGGTTATGACGATTATGATAAAGCACTAGATTTTGTAATGATGTTCATACCGAGTGAACCTGCCTACATTGCAGCAATGCAATCAGATCCAAACTTATGGAATTATGCTTATGATAAGCGTATTCTATTAATGAATCCAACTAATTTAATCACTGCTTTAAAATTAATTGTGGATTTATGGAAACGGGAATACCAAAATCAAAATGCAATTGCTATTGCAGATAGAGGGGCAAAACTATACGATAAATTTGTTGGTTTTGTAGAAAATTTAGAAAAAGTAGGAACTCATATAGAAAGAGCACAATCGTCTTACACAGATTCTTTTAAACAATTAAGTACGGGTAATGATAACCTAGTTTTACAGGCTACAAAACTTAAAAAACTAGGGATTAAAAATAAAAAAGAGTTAAATCAAAGCATTGTCAACGATGCAGAGATACATAAACTTACAGAATAGTTATGGCAGGTGGAACTAAAGAAATACATTTTGAAGACCATATCGTAAACTATTTAACCCAAGAGGTTAAAGAGTATAATTTGGTAAATACAAACAAGTACGATAAAAAATTATGCATCATACCAGAAGATGTATTGGCATTTATAAAAGAAAGTCAACCAAAAAAATACCAAAACATACAAACCCATTTAGGGATAGCTACTGATACTAAAATTGTAGAAACGGTTGCCAAAAGTGTACGCAACAACAAAACCTTAAAAACCTTACGCAGTAAATTACGAATTTCTGGCGAGCGTATAGATTTGGTATATTTTCAACCTGCAAATAATAAAACACCAGAGCACGAAACCTGGTATAAGCAAAACCGTTTATCAGTTGTTAGACAATTAGCCTATTCTACTAAAAACAATAACGAGTTAGACTTATGCTTCTTTATTAATGGTATTCCTGTAGCCACAGCAGAATTAAAAAATGCACTTACAGGGCAAAATCATCACAATGCTATTAAACAGTATATGCAAGACCGCGACCCTAATGGAGAACCCTTGTTGGAGTTTCAGCGTTGTTTGGTACACTTTGCTATGGGAACAGAAAAAGTGTTTATGACTACCAAATTAGCAGGTAAGTCAACGTTTTTTTTACCGTTTAATCAAGGTTTACGTAATTGCAATCCTAATGGCTTTGCCACAGCCTATGTTTGGGAAGATATTTTACGTAAAGATTCTTTGTTGGATTTGGTTCAAAACTTTATCAATCTTCAAGAAGATGTAGACAAAGCCTATGACCCAAAAACAAAAGCTATTGTAGAAAAGAAATCTACCAAGTTATTATTTCCTAGATTTCATCAATTAAAAGCAGTTAGGCGTTTATTAGACCAATTAAAAATTGATGGTACAGGTACTAACTATTTAATACAACATTCAGCAGGTTCAGGTAAATCTAATACCATTACGTGGTTAGCATATCGATTGGCTAATTTCTACCAAAACTATACCGACCAAACAGCCTTATTCGATTCTATTATTGTGGTAACTGATAGGCGTGTATTAAATACGCAGATACAAAATAATGTCAGGCAAATAGACAATGTTCCTGGTATGGTAGAATATGTAGATGAGAAAAAAACGTCACAAGATTTAAAAACTGCTATCAAAGAAGGGAAAAGAATTATTATTACGACCATTCAAAAATTCCCTGTCATTTCAGATGCAGCAAGTGAATTCCCAGACCGTAAATATGCGGTTATTATTGATGAAGCACATAGTTCACAATCAGGTGAAACCTCAAGACATATGCGTAAAGCTTTAAGTTTAGAAGATGCAGCTAAATTAGACACACCTGAAAAGGATTTAGATGAGGTAATAGCAGATGAAATCAGTAAAAAAGGACAACAACCTAATATTTCACAATTTGCCTTTACAGCTACACCTAAACCTAAAACCATTGAGTTATTTGGTACAGTACAACCAGATGGTGGTAAAGAACCATTTGATGTATACTCAATGGAGCAAGCTATTAAAGAAGGTTTTATTTTAGATGTATTAGAAAATTATATGTCATTTAAACGCTATTACAAATTAATTAAGCGTAGCGATATTGAAGATAAGGAATATGAAAAGAAAAAAACAGTACGTGTTTTAGGTAATTATGTCGATTTACAAGACCACGCAATCAAAAAGAAGGCACGTATTATTTTAGAACATTTTGCAGCAGAAACTCAAAATAAAATTCAGGGGAAAGCAAGAGGAATGCTCGTTACTAAATCACGTTTACACGCAGTACGTTTTAAAAGAAAATTTGACGATGTAATGCGTGAAATGAAGTTGCCGTATGAAGCTTTAGTAGCTTTTTCAGGCACAGTAAAAGATGATGAAACAGGTGAGGAATACACTGAAACCAATATGAATGATTTAGGCGGGAAAATTAGCATTCCTGATGCGCTTAAACTACCAAAATACCGCTTGTTAATTGTAGCAAACAAATACCAAACTGGGTTCGATGAACCTATGATGCACACAATGTTTGTAGATAAAAAATTAGGAGGTACAAGCACAGTACAAACATTATCACGTTTAAATAGAAATGCGAGAGGTAAAGAATCTACTATGGTATTAGATTTTGTAAATGACCCAGAAGATGTACAAGCAGATTTTCAAAAATATTACGGTAAAAACTTTATTCAGGAAGAAAACTTAACAGACCCTAATGCTATTTATGATAGTTTAAATCAAGTGGAAAGTTTTGAAGTGTATTATCCTCAAGAAGTAGAAGCTTTTGCCAATATATTCTTTACGGAAGAAGATAACTTTGAAAAACTACAACCTATTCTAGAGGAGATAGCGGCTCGTTTTGTAGATAATTTAGAAGAGGAAGACCAAGCAGCCTTTAAAAGTGCTGCAAGTTCTTTTGTAAAACTGTATCGTTTTTTAAGCCAAATCATCACATTTACCGATGTAGAATTGGAAAAGGTATATATTTTTTTAACAGCTTTAATAAAAAAGTTGCCTTATGCCAAAACATCATTGCCATTAGATGTAGTAAACGATGTAGAGTTAGATAGTTATAAAATTCAACATAAGTACACAACCCAATTAAAGTTAGAATCAGCAGATGGTGAACAAGAAGGAATGAAACCAAGTGGAGCTATGGGAGGTAACGAAGATGAATTAGATTTCTTAACTAAAATAATAAAGGTCTTAAATGAAACCTATGGTATTGAGTTAACCGATGAGGATAAGGTGGAGTTTAAAAAAATGAAAGAGAATATTTATTCGAATGCAGAGTTAATGTCTTTTTTCAATAAAGGAAACTCAAAGGATAATATCAAAGATAAGTTTAGCGAAGAAGTAGATTCAGAGTTATTAAACTTCATTGATAAGAAGTTGGATTTTTACAATAAAATGACAGAAGATAAGATTAACACGCTATTTAAAACAATGTGGTTTAACGAATTATATGATGCTCGTGTTAGAGGTATTGGTAAATAATAATTATGGAACTAATTTTATCTAAAATAAACGGTACAAATGCAGACTTAAATTATGTGGCTTTAAAAGAATCAATAATTGAAAAATTAAGTGCAACCTGTCAAGAAGCAGAAGTTATTATTTTAAATAACTTCCCTGTTTCAGTATCGTCACAAGCAACCGTTGATTTTATTGTATTATTAAATATTCCGAAAAAAGATAGAAGCTGGTATAGAGTAGAAATCGCTAATGATAGGCATTATGTAAAAAATCAAATTATTGCAGTATCTATAGTAAATGAATACACAAATTCGAATATTAAAATAGATAATGGTTTAGTAGAAATTGATGGTGCTTATGTAGATTTTGAAGATAACGCCAATAAAATTAAATGGGGTTTAACTAACTATTTAAGTAGTAATTGTAATTTAGATAGAAAGTATATTACGGTCCATCCAATAACTTGGATTAAAAATAATTCAAGTTCTTTTACTACTAATAATATTTTAATAGATAAGCAATTTACTTATGATAAGGTAGAAGAAATAATTAAGTTGAATCATTATTTTAAATGGCCTGGATATAAGGAATGGTATGCTAGTGATGTACTGTTTGAGAGTCAAATTAGGCAAATTTTTGAGCGTGCTTCAAAGGATAGTGAAGATGGATATATTACGAAGAAAAAGATTGACAGAATTCAAAATAAATTAGATGATGCTTCAACTAAAGCTTATAAGAATATTGGCCAGAAATTAGTTGAGGTAAATGGAAAAGCAGGAACAGGTAAATCATCAGACATATTAAAATGGATGTTACGATTAAGTGTTGAAGGGCGTAAAGGCGTGTTTTTAACCTACAATCACGTATTAGTTTATGATATTTCCTCACAAATACAAAGTTTTACAAATCAGTTGTCACCAGACGACAGACAAGGAAAACAACCTACTACCACATACACAATTTACGGTTATTTTTATAGAGTTGCAAAAAAAATAGGAGTACTATTATTACTTACTGAAAAACGTATAAAAGAATTAACAGCAACATTAGATTCCAGATGGGTACAAATTGAAGCATATTTCAATTCTGTTAGAAATACAGAAAATGATATCAGTCTTGCTAAACTTTTAATGTATGTTCAAAGCAAATGGAATATAGCTGAAGGTACTAAACGTGAAGCAATCTTATTTATTCAACATTTAGAATCTTTAAAACGTTTACCAAACCAAGAAGAAACTGCAAAAGAATTTAGAATCTATCGTAATGATAAAGTGGATAAACTTAGCAATCTTGAAAGCTCAAATATATTTTTAAAAGACTACCATAAAGTTTTAGAACGTATCCTTCAAGCTGCTTCCAATTTAGATGCATTTTTAAGTGATTTAGATGTAGTTAGTAAGTATGATTTGTTAGAAAATGTAATGGCATTACAACCTAATATTCTTGAAAAAGATGGTAGTGGTAAGATAAATTTAGAAAAGCTAAAAACACGTTATAAAAAAGGTATAAGCGGTTTTAGGGCAGGAAGAATAGCATACATTGATGAAGCACAAGATTGTCATCCATTAGAGAGAGATATTCTTTATAGTATTTTTGGAAGTAATAATATAGTAATTGCTAATGGAGGTAAAGAACAGCTAATTCGTTATTCTCAATTGTGTGATTGGCACATATCACGTAGTCAAAAAATAGAATATCATAAATATCAAAAGCGTCGTAAATCATATAGAATGAAACCTGCTATTGCAGCACTTGCGAATCATATTGCTGCTTGGTATGAAATAGAGCTTGATATTGAACCAATAGATACAGAAGATCACGGAAGTATATTCATTGACTTCTCAAAATCTAATGAAAAACATATTGAATCCGTTAAAAAACTCAAAACAATTGGAGAAAGACAAGGATGTACTAATTATGAATCATTATTACTTTTAACATCTGCTGAAAGTAATAGTAAAAATGAATTTGCAATAGAACAAGAAACGTCTGTATCTGTTAATGAATATGACAATATTGTTAAAGATGCTGGTAAAAATAAAAATGAATGGTCGCTTATTACTGAAGCACAATCTAAAATAGGAGATACATTTTTCTGGAATACAACTGGTAATGTAGATAAGCGTAGTTTAAGTCCACCAGGTTCTTTATCTGTTCGTTCAATCTATTATGAATCTTGTAGAGGTATAGAAGCTTGGTCAGTGATGTGCTTTAATTTGGATGAGTTTTTTGAACAGAAAACACTTGAAAAAGATGCTGATAATTATTTGTTAGAATCGCTATTCGACCAGCTAACACCAGATAAAAGACGTGCGATGTATGCAGCTACTTGGGTATTAATGGCTATTACACGAAGTATGGAAAATTGTTATATACAGCTTCAAAATACAGAAAGCTCTTTATCAAAAGCTATATTAAGTTTTAAAGAGAAATACCCAAAATATGTTACATCTTTAGGTTTATAAATTTCATACTATTTTTAATATGGAAAACATTGATAAAACTAGAGAGTGCATTAGTAGATAAAATTAAATTTTAAAAAATGAGAAATCCTAATTGGTCAAGAATACACGAGCTTTTTGATGAATTTATCAATTCATTTATAATTAATAAAAACAGCATTTTAACGGATGATACGAATATACTTTCTATTGAAACTATAAATAGTATTCAAGGTAGGTTTATTGAAAATTATAATGATGAAAAGGACTTAAAATTTCAAGAAAAGTTAGCAAGTCAATTTGAAGGAGCATCATATAATGAAAAACTTGTTTTTGCACACGCAGAGTGGTTATGGTCTTATTCTGTGAATGACTTGCAAACAGCAACAAAGAAAAATTACACCAAAGTAATAACCGGTTTAGAGGATTCAAAAATAAAAGATGAACCGTATAAATACGGTTTTGGTAGTGCTGGTCAATTTCATAAAACCAATAAATATTGGGAAATAGCATTTAATATAGAATTGATTAAAACACTTATTGAAAAACAATCTGAAGATGCTGATTTAGAAGAATTAAAAAAATGGGTAGAAGCAATTTGCTTATATCTTAAATACTATCAAGAGAAAGAGAAATATCCTGTAGATGCAAAATTTAGAGAAAGATTTCAAGATAAGTCTCTTACGATGTATAATATATTAACATATTGTGCTTTTCCAGATCGTTACGAAAGAATTGCTTCTAATGGTCATAAAGCTCAAATTTACCATACATTTAGGTCGCTAATTAAGGAAGAAGAAGGTGAAAACACCAATGCTGATGAATGTATTTTATTAATAAGAGAAAAGCTAAATAAATGGAGGAATAATGGTTTTGACTTCTACGAAAATGACCTAAAAAAGCTATGGAATTATAGTGCAAGTGATATACCTTATGATGAATTACAAGCAATATTATACAAAAAAGCGATTGTTTTATATGGCCCACCAGGAACAAGTAAAACGCATTCTGCAAATACAATAGCAAATGCACTTATAAAAGAAAGCTATCTTAAAAATAAAGGGAATCTTGATACCTTCTTTTCAAATAGTGAATCAATTGTTAATAATAGAATACATAGACTTCAATTACACGCAAATTATACATACGAAGATTTTGTTGCAGGTATGCAATTGGTTGAAGACCAAACCAAACCTCAAAAAGGCAAACTATTTGAGTATTGTGATTTAGCAAAAAACGATAGTGATAATCTGCCTCACGTTTTAATATTAGACGAAATCAATCGTGTTGATTTATCAAGAGTCTTTGGGGAAGTTTTTTCAGCAATGGAAAATAGAAATGAAGATATTGTAACAGCAGTTGGTAACTTCAAATTAAACATACCAGATAATTTATACATTATCGGTACTATGAATGAAATTGACTTTTCTTTAGAGCAAATAGATTTCGCTTTAAGACGTCGTTTTTTATGGTTCCCTTACGGTTACAATTCAGCTATCTTACAAGATATTGTTTATTTAAAAAATGAAAAACAAAAGGCAGGCTTATCACATAGAGATGTTGAACGTTTAGTAAATGCTTCTAATGCTTTAAATATTGCCATATCTAATGCTGAAGAATTAGGAAAACAGTTTGAAATTGGTCATACGTTTTTCGCTGAAATAGTTGATATATATTCATCTTTTAAAGCTATTAATAATAAAACAAATAGAATTAAAGATAAATTATTCAGAGCCAATGGTCCTGCATCTATTCTTTGGGATATTTCTATTCAACCTATTTTAGAAGCTTATTTGGGCAACGTTGAAGAAGATGAAAAGAAGAAAACAATTAATGATTTAAACAACACCTTCTTTAAAGCATCACTTGAATAATACTATTAAGCATATAATTCATTTAAAGGAAAGCACTTGTATTGGTAATAAGTTGAGTTATGACATAATTCAATTTGTTAACTCTCAAGTTATTTCTAAAAATTCATTTTTCCATTTTTCTGATAAAGAAAGAGATGCCGAACCTGTTTTTAATTATTATAATAATCAATGGTGGGTGAATAGATTTGTAGGAGAAATTTCATTTACATTTCAAGAGGTAGAATATCAAATTATTATTAAACCAAGATTTGGTGAATTATTTTTATATGAATTATTAGAAGTCATTTTTAATTTCAAATTCGCAAAGAGTAAGCAATCATTAAGTAAATCTGACACCACAGATGATTACATAAAACGTATAATAGCTAAAATTTGGTTATCTAAATTAATACAGGCAAATAAGTATGGTTTACCACGTACTAATAAGAAAAGAGTTTTTTCAGGAGCACAAATAAAGGGTAAGTTAGAAGTTAGAGATAGTATATTACCTTATAAAAATAACAATAAGTTAATATCGTCAAGTTATGAAAAAACGATTAACCCAGATATAGCATCATTGTTATATGAAACATTTAAAAAACTATCAAAAAGTTACGGTTTACCACAAATAAATAAACTACCAAAAAACGCAATTCAAATAATACACCAATTAGAATTAGCGAGAGGTAAATCTTTAAATCGACAATTATTCTACGATACTTCTAAATTGCCAAAAATATATCAATCCTTCAAAGAAGTATTAGATTTATCAATATCCATTTTAGCCAACAAAACAATGAATAATCAAGCTTCAAATAAGCACGGTTACGCATTCTTTTTAGATATGGCTGAAATTTGGGAAATGTATTTATTAAAAATCTTTCAAGAAAAGTTTAAACTTGAAGGATGGCAAGTAGAATCTGAAACAATACAATCCTATAAAGGTAGCTTTTATTCTCGTAAATTAATTCCAGACATTGTATTAAGCAAAGGTAATAAGGTAGCTGTTTTTGATGCTAAATATAAACTTATGAAAGGTCATTATTTAGATGTTGATAGATCAGATTTCTTTCAAATTCATACTTATAAGGCATATTACAATAAGAAGAATCAATTAGTAATTTCAGGTTTGTTATATCCTATTACTACAAACAATATCAAAAAAGAACCTGTTAATAGCATTTTGAATGATTATACAAAGTTTGTAATTAGTGGTATTAACATTGATGATATAGACAGTACGGAAGATTCGCTGCTTAAGTTTAATCAATCTTCAAATGAACTATTATTTTTTATTGAAAAAGAACTTTTAACTTAATATAATTGACCAATAAAAATTAGTTATCTAATCATTTGGTAAAAAAAACAAAAAATATTCTAAAATAGACACAAAAACTGTCACCTAAATTGACACCCAAAAACAACAAACCCTGTAAACACAATGCTTACAGGGTTTATTTGTGGAGACGCCGAGAATCGAACTCGGGTCCAAACAAGCAGCTCAAAGGCTTTCTACATACTTAGTTTTTGTTTTATTTTCGATTAAGACCTGACCAAAAACTGCCCAATCTTAACTTATCTTCTTTAGTTTCGAAAACCTATCGAAGCCCTAAGTTTTCTATGTTTACTTTTACGATGCCCAAAAGTGAAACGCCGTAAACCAAGGCTTTTCGTGGACATTCAGCTTGCGCACCTAGTGCGCCGAGGCTCTATCTTACTATTAATTCAGATTAAGCAGCTAAAGCGTAGTTATCTTCGCCGTTTAAATGGTTGAAATAAGTTTAACGAGTTGTCATTTCACTCCTCGGTATGCTTACATTTTCACTAATCTTGCTGTCAAAACCAGTCGTCCCCAATATGTCAAAGATGCTATAAATATCTCCGCAAAAAATATACCAGATAATCTTTGTAATTCTATACAATTTCGTTTGGCAGGGCTGTAAAACAGTTTTGCCAAAACAAGAGGATGCAAATATAAAAAAATACTACTTGTACAATCATTTTAAAACGAGTATTTTCGCTGCAATTGTTATAAACTATAACATTATATGTAAAATTGTTTAATTTTAATACAAGATCAATTATGAAATTCGGAATTATAAAAGAACGTAAAAATCCACCTGATAGAAGAGTCGTGTTTTCTCCAGAAAAATTGCAAGAGTTTAAACAACAGTTTCCTCAAGCAGAAATAGTAGTGGAGAGTTCTGATATCCGAGTTTTTTCTGATGAAGCTTATAAAAAAGCAGGTTTTGAGGTAACCAATGAAATTTCTGATTGTGATGTGTTACTAGGGGTAAAAGAAGTTCCTGTAGACAATTTACTACCGAATAAAAAATACTTTTTCTTTAGTCATACTATAAAAAAGCAGCCGTATAACCGTAAGTTGTTAAAAGCCATGCTAGAGAAAAATATAGAAATGTTTGACCATGAAACCATTATACAAGAAAACGGAGCACGTTTAATTGGTTTTGGTCGTTATGCAGGTTTGGTAGGGGCATATAACGGATTTAGAGCCTTAGGTATACGAGAAGAATTGTTTACTTTACCGAAAGTAGAAACCTTAGCAGATTTAGATGCTGTAAAAGCAGCATTGGACAAAATTACCTTACCGAACATTAAAATTTTATTGACTGGAACTGGAAAAGTAGCAAAAGGAGCCCAAGAAATTTTAGATCATTTACAAATTAAACAAGTAAGTGATGCTTTGTATTTAACAAGTGAGTTTACTGAGCCAGTATATTGTATAGCGGATGTAATGGAGTACGCCAAACGTAAAGATGGTAAAGTAGGAGATAAGTTTGAGTTTTATAAAGACCCTACTGGATATGAAAGTAATTTTATGGCCTATGCGAAACAAACCGATTTCTTTATAGCGGGTCATTTTTATGGAGATGGTGCTCCGTATTTATTTACACGTGAAGATGCAAAACACCCTGAGTTTAGAATAAAGTATGTAGCAGATATTTCATGTGATATTGATGGACCAGTAGCTACAACACTTCGTGCATCAACAATTGCAGATCCTATTTATGGTTATAACCCAGAAACAGAATCAGAAATTGATTTTAAAGATGAAAAAGCCATTACCGTAATGGCGGTTGACAATTTACCGTGTGAGTTGCCAAAAGATGCAAGTGAAGGTTTTGGAGAAATGTTTTTAGCGCATGTAATTCCTGCTTTTTATAACGATGATAAAGACGGAATTTTAGCTCGTGCAAAAATGACAACAAATACTGGTCAATTAACCGAACGTTATGCATATTTGCAAGAGTACGTAGACGGAAAAGAATAACACACATTAACTCCCGCTTCGGCGGGATTTTTTATTTAAGATGATACCAGACAAACAGTTTTTAATCGATACAGCAAACATGAAAATGCCTTTTGGTAAATACAAAGGAACGTATTTAATTGACATTCCTGAGTATTATATTGTTTGGTATAAGAATAAAGGATTTCCACAAGGAAAACTAGGCACAATGCTAGAGCTAGTTTACGAATTGAAGTTAAACGGACTAGAAGACATTTTACGAAAGATTAGAAGATAATTTGCGAGTTAAAAATTTTTCTAAAAGTAAAACAGTGACAATTCCTAAGGTATAAGCTACTAAATCACCAATACTAAAAGTAGCACCAAATACGATTACTGCCAATCGGTTATTTTCTAAACCGAGAAATTCTAAAAGAGGAGTTAACTGTAAAAATTCTACGATATAAGCAAAAATTAACACAGAAACGGCCACGGTTTTATTAGAGAGATAAAAGAACGCTTTCACCAAATAAAAGAGTAAGATAACGACTAAGAAGTCACCAAAAGTATGTCTTATAAAACCTGAAGATTGAGCTATTATAATTTCTAGCAAAAGAAGAAAGATAAAGGTAAGGAAGTGTTTTCGATTGAATCTCATATTCATATTTTTAAGCAAACTATCATACTGTATGATAGTTTGCTTATTAAGTAGTATTAATTAATCGTTTTGCCAATCTATTTTTCTTGAAGCATACATCACTGAAGCAAGAATTATAAATAACCCTAGGCTACCTACTAATAGCGCATAATTTTCAAGCTGAATAATTACAAAAATAAAGGCATATAATGTGCTAAGAGAAGCTCCAATAAATAAGGGGAATTTAACACCCTTTAAAATGGATTTCGAATACAAAGAAATTAGCAATACTACAGCTATTGATGCTATTACATAGGCTTTTAAAAAGCTACTATGTTCTGAAATAGAAATAAGTAACGTATAGAACATGGTTAAGGCAACACCAATCATTAAATATTGAAAGGGATGAATGGATATTTTACTCATGGTTTGAATTAGAAAGAAAATTAAGAAGGTAAGTCCAATAACCAAAAAGCCATATTTAGCAGATCGTTCACTTTTTTGATATTCGTCTACAGGAATCATGAAGTTTACACCAAAAGCATATTTTTTTAAGTTAGGAATTCCAGTAAAAGATTGCTGAGAAAAAGGTCTGTTAATATCTAATATTTTCCATCTGGCATCAAAACCATTATCAGAGATTTTGTCGGAGTTAAAAGGAAGGTATTCTCCAATAAAATTAGCGGTTTTCCAGTCAGAATTTATATGAACAGTTGTTTCTTTTCCGATAGGAATAAAACGGATTTGTTTGCTACCATTGATGCTTAGTGATAGATTAAAGTTCGTGTCTGATTTTTTAGGAAGGTCTTCTTCATTTAAAAATTTACTTTCTAATTTATGAAGGTTTAAATAATTGTAGTAGGCTTTTTCATTACTAGCATCATCTTCATATTTAGAAGTAAAAGCGTAGGTATTTTTATGTAGTTTTATTTCCACCAAATTATTCACCCCTTTTAAATTAGAAGTTTTGATAATTAAGCGTGCTTTGTTCCAAAGGATATCTTCCTCATTGATTTCTTTTTCACTAAAATCAGGTTTCGAAAAACTTCCATCGATATCTATCTTACTTTTATACACTGCTGTTTTATAAATACCACGCTTTTTTTCTTCAGGATTTATAGAAGATTTGATATTTAGTTTCTTCGGAAAAAAGTAAGCATATTTAATTTTTTCTTCAATCTCGGTTTGAGTTTCTTTTGTCTTTTGATTTCGAACAAATTTCTCTTTATAAGTTTTGTACGGAACTTTTAAAATAGGACCGTATAACAATACCTCTTTACCCCATTTCTGATTGATTTCTTGTACCACTTCTTGTTGTCGATTCATTCGCTCAACAATTAAACTTTTAATAAAAGATAAAGGAATTAAAAGGATGAGAATTAAAAAACCAATCATTAGCATTCTGGCTGTAATTGATGTTTTTACCCACTTGCCGAATCTTCCGTTTTGTTTGTTAGATATTTCCATAGTTTTGTTGTTTAAAAGAACTTTGAAATTCAAAGTTTGATTATAAAAAAATTAGTGTTATTTATTTTTAATTAGTTTTTCTAAGGCATCAATATGTTTTTTGAACTCCAGTTTACCAAGCTCTGTAGCATAATATCGAGTGTTGGGTTTTCTTCCAATAAATTGCTTTTCTATTCTAATAAATTCAACTTTTTCTAAGGCTTTAGTATGGCTTGCCAAATTACCATCTGTAGCACCTAATAATTCTTTTAGGGTAGTAAACTCAGCATATTCATTAACCATAAGAACAGACATAATTCCCAGTCTGATTCTATGATCAAAAGCTTTGTTTATATTTAGAATAATGTTTTTCAAAAAAGATAAATTTTAAAGTTCGAAAATAGTGCTTATTTTCTATCGTGTTTAAAATACATGACAGTACCGTAAACAATATGCATAACTCCAAATCCTAGAACCCAAAACCAAAAACCATAACCGGGTAACATTGCAGCAATAAGTCCTAAAACAACTTCAGTATACCCTAAATACTTAATATCACCTACAGTATATTTAGAAGCATTGATTAATGCTAAGCCATAAAAAAGTAACATTAAAGCACCAGTTTGCCCATATTTTTGATGTCCTAAAATAATAATGATATAGATGGCCCCAGAAACCAGAGGAATAAGGAAATTTAATAGCAACCTTCTTGTGGTGGCATCCCAAATTTTTTCACCGTTCTTTTTAGCTTTTCTCGTGGTTAAAAAGATAGCGGTAGTAATGCTCAAAAAACCAACTAGCAATAAATCAAAGATGACCATTTGGAAAATTTTTCCATCAAGCATCAAATAACCATTTGAATTATTATTGACTAACCAATACGCATAAGCAGCTCCAATTAAGGCATATATTCCTGCTAAAATACCAGACAAGCCGCTTAATGATATAAATCTTGATGATTTATTCATTAGGTTTTTAATTTCTGATATGTCTCTTAAATAATCTTCTGAACTCATTTTTAAAGAACTTTGAAAAACAAAGTAAGTTTAATTTTGTGAAACAAACAAATAAAAATTTAATGTATTTTTGAAAGAATGAAACCAGCTGAAGAATACATACTCAAACAACCCGAGCCATTCAAGTCTATTTTACTGCATTTACAAGTACTGATAGAAGGGAATTTTCAAAATTTAGAATTAAAATACAAATGGAAAATTCCAGTATATTATATCAATGGGAAGCAATTGTGTTATATCAATGCCTCTCATAAAAAGGGTTTTGTTGATGTTGGATTTTGGGCAAAAGGTATTTTACAGGATTTTGATACTTTTTTAGTTTCAGAAGGGAGAGCGGTGGTAAAATCACTGCGTTATACTTCAGTAGAAGAAATCAATGAAAAAATACTATTTGAAGTCATAGAAGAAGTAGCAAAACACAACCATAAAGGTTTTTGGAAGAAATAATACCTCCGAGGCTATTTTGAAGCTATGAGGTATGACAAAGCAGATTTATTATTAAAGTACAATGTTAAAACTCCTGGTTTAATTTTATCAATAGCAATGTTTGTATAAGCCCCATTATTGGTTACAGATGGATTTTTAGCATGTATATCTTGTTTGTACTTATAGGTAATATTAGTGTTAGAAGCTAGGTTTTTTAAAGTGATGAAAATATTTTTATTGCTATTTAATTTGCCATTAATCGGAGATACTATTTTAGCATTACTTTCCAAAAAAGGTTCCCAAACCATAGGTAAATGGCTAAAGGAATTTAATGGAGCTTGATTTATATAATCCAACCATTTTTTAGTACTTGGATAATGTGTTAGTCTAATTTTTTCTTTAGAAATGTTAAAGTAATTGAAATTAGGAACTTGTTTAAGGAGTTCTGAATCAAATTTAATTCCATAAGTTGCATCAACTAAAATCCATTCGTTGTTTATTTTAACAGCATTCCAGGCATGATTTTTAAACTTTGGTTTGTTACCAATGTCGTCGGGCGAAGTTTTAGTATATCCCTTGATTAACTCGTTTTCAATATTAAGTAAATCACAAACTTTTTTAAACGTTATGGAGATTCCTAAACACACCCCTTCTTTCGATAAAATTGTTTTTTCTGCAATTTTATCATTAATAATCTTCCTTCTTCTTTTAAGATCATCATCATTATAGTACACAATAAGTTTGGGTTCTTTAAGGGTAGAGTTATTTGAACTCGAGTAAAATCGAATATTCGAAGTTAACCAAGAGAAAAGAAACTTTGCTTTCTCCATATCTGAGTTAAAATTATGATTAATTAGTTGCGCTAATTGTTTGGTGGACTTTACCTGATGATAAGGAGTTAAATTGTTGTTTTTAGATATTTGAGAAAAGGATATGTTATTAAAAAGAATAAAAAGGATCAATATTTTTTTCATAGCGCGTCTTATTTAGTATCTTATAAAGATAAAAAAAACTAGCAAAAAGAAAGAACAACTTATATTTCTTAAAAAGTAACAATTAGATAAACAAAAAAGAGCTTTTTAAAAGCTCTTTTTTGTTATTAGTAAATAGTTGTATTTGATTATAGCACATTATATGTTAGGCTTACAGAGTAAGTAGAAGACTCACCAATATTTCTACCATCTATTACTTTACCGTAACCAACACCAATTCCTAGTTTAGGAATAATATTTTTATAAACAGTTACACCAACACTTTTATAATCTACATCAGTTTCAGGGAAGTTTCCTTTAAATGAAGGAGTTCCAATGTCTACTCCTTCTTCTGAGTTATAATAATCTGCCCAAGCTTCTACATAAATAAAGCTACTGGCATAACCAATTTTACCAGTAGTGGTAAAGGCATTAGGGACACCAAAGTCACCACCAGGAGTTAAATTATTATCAGCATTTCCTCTTAAGTTATAACCCGCAAAAATGGTAGAGAAAAAGCCAGCGTTTGTGTTGAGGTGTAAACCAGCTTTTATATCAAAACCAAAACCTCCATTACCGATAGATAATATTCCGTTTGGTTCATATCCTGTAGGGATAACGGCAGTAATACCAGTTATGATATTTAAGTCTCCTTTTTTAAACTGAAATTTATGCGCATTAAACTTTAAGGCAAGTGAAATGTCTTGTAACTCAGAGGTAGAAGTTAATCCGTTTACTGGATCTGCTTGATTACTAGTGTTTGTTGCATCGATAAAAGGAATGCTTACAATAGCTGAAAACCGATCAGTAATACCATATTTGGCATAAAGAGAATAAATGTTCTGGTTAATTTTTTCATGAACAGGAACTGCGTTTTGTTTCGTTTTACCTAAGTAAAATTTTTCATATTCACTTCTCGCAAATGAAGTCGTAATAGATAAAGTGTTTTTCTTTGGAGTAAAACCATCATATAGGCCTTGACCATAAGAGGTTACTGAGATTCCTAATAAAAGAAATGTGGATAGGAGGGCGTCAAATTTTTTCATGTAATGTTAGTTTATTTTCTCCCTTTGTCGAGTTTCTTTTAAATCATTACAGAGAAATCTACTTTAATAACTCAAAAGAAGAAAATATTACTATTCAATCAAAAACTCAAGCATAACCTCTTTATCGATGATTAAAAATAACTGTTTGCTATTTTCAAGCGGGGTTGTCGTAATGGTAGTACTATTATTTTTAGTAGATATTTTATCAGGTTTTACAGCATATCGATATCCACTATACCCTAAAAAAACTGATTGATTTGGGGGTATATTTTTAATTTTTAGTTCAATAGTAGCATTTTTGTCTAATATCCCTTTTAAAGGAGCAACTAGCTCTAATTTTGATTGTAAAAAAGGAGCAGTATAAATAGGTTGATTGTAAAAATCCGTTTTATTTATTCTTCCAACTCTTAATTGCCAGAGTGTTTTTTCAGGAAAGTGTGTTCTAAAGTATTTTTCTTTAGGAATGTTGTAGTAATAAGTATTAAAAAAGGGTTGCCATTTGTTATTTATCACAAATCCAGCTGCCCAAGTGGCATCAATATAAATCCAGTGATCATTTAGTTTAACAGCATTCCAAGCATGATTAGAGTTGGTTTTAGGCTTGGCTATATCATTTGATGAATTTCTGATATACCCCTTTATAACTTCGTTTTCAATTTCAAGTATAGAGCATATTTTAGCGAAAGTTTGTGCATAGCCTTCACATATTGCTTTACGGGTAACTAAAGTTTTAGTCACAATATCATCTTTTATAGCCTGTAACTTTTCAAACTTTTCTTGCTCATTCCTGTATCTAAAAGAAATTCGTTTGTCTTTAGGACGATAGTATGCATCTAAATCATACTGTATGTTATGAGCAAGCCAATAAAAGGCAGCCTGTACCTGTTGTTCTTCAGTTTTAAAATCGCTTGCTATCTGCTGAGCTAGACGTTCTACTTCATTAAATTTAGGATAACTATTTACTTTTTCTTCAATTAAAGAAAAGTCTTGCGCACTTACGATAGTAGTAACTAGAAAGAATAAAAAAAGAAGTCGTTTCATATATGAGCTAAAAACAATTGTATGAAACAAAAACTGTGCCTATAAATTATTAATAGTTTTTCTAATGGTTACTAAATTAGTTAGTAAACCTTCTAAATAATCAAGATGTAACATGTTTGCACCATCACTTTTAGCATTAGCAGGATCAAAATGAGTTTCGATAAATAATCCATCAACATTATTAACCACACCAGCGCGAGCAATAGTTTCAATCATGTCAGGACGCCCACCAGTAACACCACTTGATTGGTTGGGTTGTTGTAAAGAATGGGTAACATCTAATACCGTAGGAGCGTATTCACGCATCGTAGGAATTCCGCGGAAATCAACAATCATATCTTGGTACCCAAACATAGTACCTCTATCTGTTATCCATGCTTTTTGGTTTCCAGCATCATGAACTTTTTTTACCGCATGTTGCATAGCTTCAGGACTCATAAATTGTCCTTTTTTCAAATTCACAACTTTACCAGTTTTTGCAGCAGCAACTACTAAATCGGTTTGACGAACTAAGAAAGCAGGAATTTGTAATACATCTACATATTGGGCTGCTTTTTCAGCATCAGAAACCTCATGAATATCGGTTACGGTAGGAACATTAAAAGTTTCAGAAACCTTGCGTAAAATTTTTAAAGCTTTTTCATCACCAATACCTGTAAAACTATCTATTCTACTACGATTCGCTTTTTTAAAACTTCCTTTAAATACATAAGGAATTTCTAATGTATCAGTAATGGTAATTATTTTTTCAGCAATTCGCATCGCCATATCTTCTCCTTCGATAGCACAAGGACCAGCAAGCAAGAAAAAATTGTTAGAATCAGTATGTTTTATGTTTGGAATATCAGTTAAAGCCATCCTTAAAAATTTTCAACAAAATTAAGAAATTAAATTGGCTATATTTAGGCTTTTAAATAAATAAAGAATGAAAAAAGTTTTATATCCATTAGCACTTGTAAGTGTATCAGTTTTACTGTCGTGTAAGCAAACTAAAAATACTAGTAACGAAGTTGCTATGAATACTGTAGAGGTAACTCAGAAAAAACAAAATAAAGAAGAGTTAATTGATTCTGTTTTAGTAAGAAAACACCTATACACACTTGCTTCAGATGAAATGGAGGGTAGAAAACCAGGCACTGAGGGAATGGAAAAAGCAACTCAATATATAGAAAATGAATACAAAAGAATTGGCTTAAAAACTTTTGACACATTAACTACATATCGCCAAAATTTTGAGTATAAAGGAATCAAAATGAGCAATATCATAGGCTTGTTAGAAGGGAGGTCTAAAAAAGATGAATTTGTTATTGTATCAGCTCATCACGATCATTTAGGAGTAAAGAAAGACGGGGAAGGAGATAGAATTTTTAATGGTGCGAACGATGATGCTTCTGGTGTTACTGGTGTATTATCATTAGCTGAATATTATGCTAAAAAGGGAAACAATGAGCGTAGTATTTTGTTTGTATGTTTTACTGCTGAAGAAATGGGATTGGTAGGTTCTGAGTATTTTGGAAAAGGAATTGATGCGAATAAGTTTGTAGCGGGAATTAATTTAGAATTAATTGGGAAACAACCTAAAACAGGACCAAAAACTGCATGGTTAACTGGTTTTGATAAATCGGATTTTGGGAAAATAATTCAAAAGAACTTGGAAGGATCAGGATACAAGCTATTTCCAGATCCATACCCTAAATTTCAATTGTTCTTACGATCAGATAATGCTTCTTTAGCGCGTTTAGGGGTACCGTCTCATACCTTTTCAACCACTCCAATTGATATCGATGCAGATTATCATAAAGTAACAGATGAAGCTGAAACCCTAAATATGACTGTGTTAACAGAAACTGTAAAAGCAGTTGCTAGAGGAACTCAAAGCATTATTGAAGGAAAAGATACACCTACTAGAGTAAAAATGGAGTAATTATATTGAAAACTTAATGTAAAGAAGGAGCCTTGAGCTCCTTTTTTATTGGAACTAGGTACTGTGTTTTTAATAAAACGTTAATTCTATACGGGGTAAATTGGTTAAAATGTTAAAATTGTATTAAAATTTTACTATATTCGAAAAGTTTTAATTTAAACCCCTTCGGAAATGAAAAAAACACTTTTAAGCCTAACGGTTGTTTTAACTATGATCTCTTGTTCTAATAATGAGGAAACATTAGACATAAAACAAGATCAAGATTTACTTACCAAAAAAGAAATCAATTCAAAAATTAAGACATCTTTAGAAGAAACTGGAGATTTTACATGGATGTCACAAGATGCTCATACAATATGGAGTGCAGTGAATCATGGAGAAAATATCTTGACTATAGGCTACGGTACTTCAAAAAATAACTATGCGAAGAGTGAAGAAAGTTCCAATATTAAAAACGAGTTGCTAGCCTTAGTAAGAAGCTTTGAGCCTACTTCAGCAAAAGGAGAAACGGAACTATATGTAAACGAAAATATTAATGTATTAGACATTAAAGTTACCAACAAGGAAACAATAAATGTCTTATTAAAAGACAGCAGAGTTCGTTATATAGAACCAGGAGGATATCGTTTTTTAGAGTCAACTGCTCAAGCTAAATCAGATTCATCAGGTTCTTCAGGATGTGGCTATGGTACAGCAAGTTTAAGTACGAGTGATTACCGTACAGTATCACCAGGGGCTAGATTACCATGGTCTTTTGATGCGCACAATATTTCTCAAGCATGGAATTATAGTACAGGGTCAGGTGTAACTGTAGCGGTGGTTGATTCTGGATTGTCACCGGAGCAAAAATGGATGAATCAATACTTTAATGATGGATATTCATCAGGAAGAACAGTTCAGAAGTATGGAACCTTTGTAGATTCTTGGTGGGCATGGTCTAATAATTATGACGGAGTAAATGACAAGTGTGGTCATGGAACCAAAATGGCAGCAGTAGCTACAGCTCCAAGAAATAATGACAATTTACCTGTAGGTGTTGCTTATAATGCAAACTTAGTAACGTATAGAGCTGTTGAAAATGTAGTAATTGATGATTACCATGAAAAAAGAGGTGTTGTTGAAGCATTAACAGCATTGGCAAATAGAAGTGACGTAAAAGTTATTTCTATGTCATTAGGTTCTCCGTTTAGTATTGGGAATGTATCGGATGCAGTAAAGTACGCACATAGCAAAGGAAAGATGATTTTAGCTGCAGGAGGAACGTCTACTTCATTTACTACTTGGTACGGAGTAATTTTTCCAGCAAGTATGTCTGAAACTGTTGCGGTAACAGGTGTTAAAGAGGGACAGTATAGCAAGTGTGATGTATGTCATACCGGATCACAAATTGATTTTACGGTACAAATGCAACGTACTAACGGAACGGATAATAAAATTCCTGTATTGAGTTATTATGATGGTCAAGCAAATTATGTAGGAGGTTCATCTGTAGCAACTGCTACCACAGCAGGTATTGCCGCATTGGTATGGGCAAAGCACCCAAGTTGGTCAAGAGAGCAAGTATTGCAAAAAATGAAAGAATCCGCTGATTTTTATCCAAACAAACATTCAGAGTTTGGATATGGAAATATTGATGCGTTAAAAGCAGTTCAATAAAAATCAACTAACTAACCTTAAAAAAGTCTCGTGTAAACGAGGCTTTTTGTATTTTTATAAGGTATAGTTTTTGATGAAACACATTGTAAAGAATTTATATATGAAGTATTACAAATATTTTTTTCTGTTAGTTATTATTGGTTGTGCCTCTTCTAAAGTAGTATATGACTACGATAGTCAAACAGATTTTAACCAATACAAAACGTTCAATTTTTTTGAAGATGCTGGTAAAGGTTTAAATGAGTTAGA